>NZ_JBVJIA010000050.1:0-47585 GCF_055586505.1 Streptosporangium sp. NPDC050148
ATGGCGAGGTGTACCCCCATCCCCCCCCCGGCTCTTTTTGGATTCCAAAGAGAAAAACTCCCCCCCCTCCCGGGCGAGGGTGCTCCTGAACAGCCTGTACACCCTGCCCGCCGCCGATGACCACGACGTCGACCGAGCGCGAAGTGCCCGTCGACGTCGTGGTCATCGGCGCGGTCATACGCCGGTGAGCTTCAAATCGGCCGTCCCAAGGACGGGCGTGGCCAGCGGCGCGAACAGGGCGCCGAGCCTGTTGACCGCCTCGGGGACGATCCAGTAGTAGATCCAGGTGCCGCGACGCTCGGAGTCGATCAGTCCGGCCGTCCGCAGCACTTTGAGGTGGTGGGAGATGGTGGGGGCGCTCAGGTCGAAGGCGGGGGTCAGGTCGCACACGCACGCCTCGCCGCCCGCGTGCGAGCCGATCATCGACAGCAGGCGCAGCCGGACCGGGTCGGCGACGGCTTTGAGCATCACCGCCAGCTCGGCCGCCTCGCCCTCACCCAGCGGCTCGGCCACGATCGGCGCACAGCAGGCGACGGTGGCGGCGGTCATACACCAACTCCTCTATTTCGACATTTGTCTAAATTATACGCGGTGGTAGGCGACCAGCGCGAACGCGGCGACGGCGCAGGCCACCGCCACGGTCGCCATCACCCACGTGTAGCCGGCCGCCTGGGCCAACGCGACCGCGCCGAGAGGGGCCAGGGCCTTGTCGGCGACGGAGAAGGCAGCGATGCGGCCTGACAGCGAGGCATAAGCACTGCTGCCGTAACGCTGCAACAGCAGATGCGGCAGGGTGATGGAGGCGATGCCGAAGCCGAGCCCGAACCCGAGCACGCACCCGACGGCGCCCGGCACCGTACGCCCGGCCAGCGGGAGCAGCGCGGCGGAGACGCCCTGCAGGGTGAAGATCGCAGCGGCGATGAGAGCGGCGGGCAGGCGGCGTTGCAGGCCGGTGGTGAGCAGGCGGCCGGTCACCGACAACACCCCCAGCAACCCGGCCAGCGTGGCGGCCAGCACCGGTGAGTGCCCCAGGTGGATGAGATAGGTGACGAGCAGGACGGCCATCACCGCCACCGCGCCGCCGCTGGCGGTGAAGGCGACCACCAGCAGCCGGAACGGCCGCGTCCGGGCGGCGGCCCTGACGATGTGGGCTCGCTCTTCGGTGGTGACGGGCCGATGCCCGGCGCGGGCCGGGCGGCGTACGACGAGCGCGTGCAACGGGATCGCCGCCGCTCCGTAGAGTGCGGCCAGGATCACCAGGGCGGTGCGCCAGCCGTGGACGTCGACCAGCAGGCCGGTCAGCGGCAGGAAGATGGTGGAGGCGAATCCGGCGACAACGGTGAGCGCGAGCAGCGCGTTGGCCCTGCCATGGCCATGGCCATGGCCATGACCGTGGTTGTGGGTGGCATCGCGGGCAGAGTCGGAGGCGGGGGAGGGGGCGGGGTTGTCGAACCAGCTGACGATGACGGCGAAGGCGCTTTCGTACAGCACCATCGCCGAGGCGATGCCGATCGCGGCGAAGACCGCATACAGCTGGGGCAGGTTCTCCACCCGCGACCAGGCCAGGACGGCGAGCGTGCCGATGACCGACCCGGCGGTCATCAGGACCCGGCCGCCATGGGCGTCCAGCAGACGGCCGACCAGAGGGGCGCACAGCGCGGTGATCAGGACCGAACCGGTCAGCGCGGCCGCGATCTGGGCGCCGCCGGCGTGCAGGTCGGCCGCCATGGGGATGAGGAAGACCGAGAAGGCGTAGTAGAGCACGCCGTAGCCGATGGTCTGGGTGACGGCCAGGGCGGCGACGATCCGCCACCCCTGGGCCGGACGCGGCCGACCGCCGCCCCCGGGAGCGGGGGCGGCGGCCTCAGTGGCGGCCTCAGTGGTGGCCTCGGTGGCGGGTTCAGCGGTAGAGCTCACCCGCGGGTCCCGGCGCAGCCGATCAGCCGACGCCCATCCGCCGTGGTCGTCCAGCGGCCAGGCGACGGGTCTTCGGCGACGAACCCCTGGACGTGCAGCCGCCAGGCCAAGGTTTCGGCCGTCCGGGCGATCGCCGGCGCGAACGTGGGGTTGCCGCTCGGCCCGCGGGCGGCGACCAGGCGCTCTGCCAGCCGGTGGGTGTCGATCGGCCCGTGCTCGCAGATCAGGCGCAAGACTTCCTTCTGGGCGGCGGTTGGGTATCCCTCAGACATCGTAGGCTCCTTGTCGGTGCGGCTTCGTCGCCGGCCGCCGGCCGGTGTTCAGCCGCAGCAGCCACCACCGTCACCATCACCGTCGCCTCCGACGGTGACCAGCGGGAGCGGGGCGGCCAGCAGGCCGCCGCTGATCCCGGTGGCCAGACCGACCTTGCGATCTTGCGCCTCGACCAGCCCTGAGGAGCACACGCCGGTCTCGGGCAGGTCCAGCTGCACGTCGTGAGCGGCCTCCCAGTCGCCGGCCAGCGCGGCGACGACGGAACGGACCTGCTCATATCCGGTGGCCATCAGGAACGTCGGGGCGCGGCCGTAGCTCTTGACGCCGACCGCGTAGTAGGCGGACTCCGGGTGGGCCAGCTCACGGGCGCCGTGCGCGGGGACGGTGCCGCACGAGTGCTGGTTGGGGTCAATCAGCGGGGCCAGGGCGCGGGTGGAGCCGAGGATCGCGTCCAACTCCAGGCGCAGCTCGGTGGCGATGGAATGGTCGGGCCGGTAGCCGGTGGCGGCCACGATGCGCTCGGCCGTGACCGACTGCTCGGCGCCCGAGGGATCGCGGCTGATCACCGTCACCTGGCCGTCGTTCTCTGTGATCGAGTGGGTGTGGAAGCCGGTGACCAGGGTGATACGGCCCGAATCGACGTGCGCCCGCAGCCGGGTGCCCAGCGCCCCACGCGCCGGAAGGGCATCGGCCTCACCGCCACCGTAGGTGCGGCCGGCGTTGGTGGCGCGGATCGCCCATGTGATGGGAGTGTCCTCCAGTTCGGCCAGGGCCAGCAGCGTGGTGGCCGCCGAGTGGCCCGCCCCGACGACCAGGGTGTGCTTGCCCTGGTAGGTGTCACGGTCGGCGCCCAGCACGTCGGGCAGCGCGTGGTCGATGTGCGCGGCCGCCTCGTGCTCGCCATGGGCGGGCAGGCCGCTCGCGCCCAGCACGCTGGGGGTGGTGTAGGTGCCGGAGGCGTCGATGACCGCCCTGGCCCGCAGCTCTTCACCATCGGACAGCCGCAGCAGGAAGGGGACGTCGTCTCGGCCGGTGCTGCGGACCCGGTCAAAACCCAGGCGGCTGATCGCGGTCACCTTCGCGCCGACGCGGACCTTGTCGCCGAACAGCTTCGCCAGCGGAGCGAGGTAGTCGGTGATCAGCTCGGCACCGGTGGGCAGCCAGTCCGAATCCGGGGCGCTCCAGCCGTCGGCCTCCAGCAGCCGGCGGGCGGCATTGTCGATGTTGTAGCGCCACGGGCTGAAGACCCGCACGTGAGCCCACCGGGCGACCGACGCGCCGACCTGCTGCCCCGCCTCCAGCACCAGGAAGTCCAGGCCGCGCGCCGCCAGGTGCGCGGCGGCGGCCAAGCCGACCGGGCCGGCGCCGATGACCACGATCGGCAGGTCGCCGGGTGCGCCGGGCGTGGCGTGCGCCACGATCTGCTCGATCTCCACAGCGGCGGTGGTGGAAGTGGTGGTGCCGCAGCATCCGTCACTCATGAGGGCCTCTCCTGCCATTCGTGCGACGTGTGATCGCTGGATTTCAGCGGTGGAGCAGGGCGGGGGAGCGCAACCGGCGAAACCGGACGCGCACCACTCCTTCTGTTTAGAAAATCATCTAAGTAGTAAAGAGAGTGCCTCACTGATTAGAGGATTGTCAAATCAGTAGATCGGGCGGCGCGGGTCGACCGGCGAGGGGGGCTCACCCGCAGGTGGTGCCCGGGGTGCAGGTGTCGGGCGGGCAGCAGGCCTGCAGGCTGGTCTGGAGATCGCTCAGCGCCTGGCCGATCCGAGCGGGGTCGGCCCGGTAGTAGACCGTCTTCCACTCCCGCCGGGCGCTCAGCACCCCGCCGTCGCGCAACGTCGCCAGATGGGTGGAGGCGGCCGACTGGGCGAGCGCCATCCGCTCGGCGACCTCGCCCACCGTCAGCTCGATCCCGCCGGCGAACAGCATGAGGATCTGCTGGCGGGTGTCGCTGGCCATCGCCTTGAGGAAGCCGCGCGCGGCCTCGGTCAGCTCGATGTCGGTGCTTCCCGTCTCCATGAGGACGACTCTACCCGTCATATTGTCACTTCTTGATTTGACGATACGATGCGGCGCATGGACACCATCGTCATCGGCGGCGGCCAAGCCGGACTGGCCGCCACCCGAACTCTTCTGGACGCCGGCTTGACTCCGGTGCTCTTGGAGGCAACAGATCAGACCACCGGCTCCTGGAGGCACTACTACGACAGCCTCACCCTGTTCTCACCCGCCCGCTACAGCTCCTTGCCCGGCCTTCCTTTCGGCGGCGACGGCGATCGCTACCCGCACCGCGACGAGGTCGTGGACTACCTGGCCCGCTACGCCCACGATCTCGGCCGCGGGGGCGCCGAGATCCGCACCGGCGCCCGCGTCATCGCCGTCGAAGCCGATACCCATCGCGGTGCCCGAGGCGGTGGCTTCGCCGTGCACCTCGCCGACGGCAGCACACTGAACGCGCCCACCGTGATCGCCGCCAGCGGCTCCTTCAACCGCCCTCACCTGCCCACCCTGCCGGGCCGCGACGACTTCACCGGCCAGATCCTGCACGCCGCCGCCTACACAAACCCCCTGCCCTACGCGGGCCGGCGCGTCGTCGTGGTCGGCGCCGGCAACTCGGCCGTGCAGATCGCCTACGAACTCGCCGAGGCCAACACGGTGACCCTGGCCACCCGCGCACCGATCCGCTTCGTCGACCAGCGCCCCCTGGGCAAGGACCTGCACTTCTGGTTCACCGCCACCGGCTTCGACCGCCTGCCCGCCCGCCTGGTCGCCACCCCGCCCCCCGTCCCCGTCCTGGACCGGGGCACCTACCGCCAGGCGCTGCGCGACGGCCGCCTGGACCGGCGCCCGATGTTCACCCGCCTCGACGGCGATGACGTGGTGTGGGCCGACGGCAGCCGCGAACCCGTCGACGTCGTACTGCTGGCCACCGGATACCAGCCCGACCTCGACTACCTGAACGAGCTCGGCGCCCTGGACGAGACCGGCCACCCCCGCCATGACCGGGGCCTGTTCATCACCCACCCCGGGCTGGGCTTCCTCGGCCTGGAATGGCAGCGCACCCCCGCCTCCAACACCCTGCGCGGCGTGGGCCGCGACGCTCGCCACCTCACCCGCAAACTCACCGCTCACCTCAACACCCGCCGCTCCCGGGCGGGCATATAACGATGGGCGCCTCTCGGTTCTCCGCCGCCGAGAACGCCGTATCGCCTTCAGTGACACATCAGCGCGGTAACCACTGTCAAAAAATCTGACAGTAACCCAGACTCATCGGTCCATTCCTACTGGACCCCCAGCATCACGTGTCCATCGAGCCGGGCGGCGAGCTCCTCGGCGTGCTCCAACGCCATGGCGAGCGGGATGTTGTGATAGCCACCGATGTGCATCGTCTCGAACTCCGCGCGAGTGCGGACGTCGATCACCGTCATGGCGCTGTCGCAGCACAGGTGGTCCAGGAAGGTGGAAGCGTCGATAAGACAGCAAGCGGGAGTGAGCACCTGGTCTCCTCGAAAGACGCCGTATCTCACCCGGTGACCAGTGCTTTACAGGGCGCACGACGATGGCGAGCACGGTCGTCGCCTCAACGTCGAGTGTTCCACCACGCCGTGGTGGTACCAGGACCAGCCCCAGCACGAAAGCAGACATGTTATATGGAACCGGTATCGGCGTCCTGTTGTGAGACGGCTGCGCTCGGCCTGAGCACTTGACAGCATCACCGCGACCCTCGCCCTGCCCGCCATCTTGGGACGGCCTGTCGACCTCACCGCAGCCGGTCTGCCATGAGCGTTCACCCCCTGATGACGTTCGGTAGATTCGTGCTCCTCGGCGACCGGCGGGACCTGCTGAAGCGTCACCGGATCCTCAGTCGCCGGATCGCCCCTGTACGCCAGGGCCTTGCTGATCGCCGACCTTCTCAACCCCCTGGCATGCCGATCGGCCCACCTGCCCCCGCAGAGCCTGGACCGCCGCACTCATCGCGCCGAGGAGGCTCTGTATGATCACCGTGATCTTCTTCAAGGAGGATCCGCAACCAGGCGATCGTGATCTGCGCGGCTGCCACCGGCGTGAACACTACGCTCAGCGTGCCCGTTGGCGCTCTGCCGGCCGGGTTGATAGCGGGACTTCTTCGTCGACGCCTCGATCGGTGTGGTTATTCTCGCCTTCCGACGAGCACTCTGCGCCGATCACCGCGCCGCTTTCAGCCGCAGCTTCGATGTGGGCGGTGCGCTCGGCCCGGTGATGGCCGCAGCCGTCGTCTGCCCCTGACGACGACCGGATCGGCTCCGACCTGTTTTCAGCTACCGCGCTGACCGGTGGCCTCAGCCTCGACGTCACCCGGGGGAGCGAGGCCGATGGTTCTGGCCGCCGATGTGGTCAGAGCACGCCCGGCGTCGACGAACCGGCCGCAGTGAACCCGCGAGGCAACCGGCACGACAGCAGAGGCTCTACTACGGCCGATAGTCATGTTGCTCGACCGATGACCCGTTGCCGCCACAGGAACCGGCAGATGGCAAAGCGCCCGCACGGGCGAAGGAAACACAGGCTGAGCAGGAAGGATGCGACAAGGTGCGGTGCGGGTGGCTTCGCGACCTCACCCGGACGCACGCCAGGATCGTCCCGCGCCGGTTCGGAAATACGGAGTAAACGGTGAATAACCCGTGCCGCTTCTGTAGCATTTCGCCCGACATCGGGACGAGGGAAGGCATCACACAGTGGCCGTTGCGGGCATGCCGGTGCGAGTCAGGCGGATACCTGTGGTGGTGGGAGTTGCACTCGCCGTCTTGTTGTCGCCGCTCGACGGAGCGGGTGCCGAGCCGCAGCCCACCCTGCCCCAGGCCAGGGCGAAACTCGCAAAGCTCAACGACCAGGCCGGTAAGGTCGTCGACCGCTACAACCTGGCCAACGAGCGCTGGAAGAAGGCCAAGAAGCACTACGACGCGCTGAATGAGGCCTACGGCCAGCAGCGTGAATCGGTCGACGCCCTGCGTCGCAGCCTCGTCACCTTGGCCGTCAGCAGCTACCAAAGCGGCGGGATGAGCGGCGGAGCGGAGCTCATCTCCAGCGGAGACCCTCACTCGCTACTGAGCGGCATGGCCGTGTTCAGCCAGATATCGGCCGGGTACGTGCAATCGCTGCGGACGTTCGACACCGCCACCCAAGCCCTTAGAGCCCAGCACGCCAAGGCCAAGGATGCGCTGACCGAAGCGGACAAGGCACGCGACACCCTGGCCGAGGAAAGAACCAAGACCAAGCGCCTGATCGCCGAGCAGACGAAACTGCTGCGCAGGCTGGGTGCCTTCCGGGTCGGCGACCCCACCAGCGTCGGCATCGCCTACACCGGCTCAGCCTCCGGCAATGCGAGGGTCGCCTTGCAGTTCGCCTACGCGCAGATCGGCAAGCCCTACCAGTGGGGCGGGGAAGGACCGGGTTCTTACGACTGTTCGGGCCTGGCGCAAACCGCCTGGCGCAACGCCGGGGTCAGCATCCCCCGCACCACGTGGGAGCAGTGGAGCTGGGGCGCCAGCAGACGGGTACCGCTGGATGTGAACCAGCTACGGCCCGGTGACCTGCTCTTCAGCAAAGGCCTGGGCCACATGGGCATATACGCCGGCAACGGCAAGATGGTGCATGCCCCGCGGACCGGCGACGTCATCAAAGAGGTCGACCTCGACGACTACTGGTGGGGCCGCCTCCTGGGCGCCGTGCGCCCATGACGCTCTTGATGCCACCGCCGGCGGCTACCGGCGCGAACCGCGCGTTGCCCGTGCGACATACGCCCGCCCGTAGCGGGTCATGCCCCGCGGTTTGTACATCGCCAGCATGGTGATCACGAGGAGCACCAGCAGGGCGGCGCCGGCATGGAGTGCGACGGAGGGGGTGCGCAGCACATTCAGGTCGGCAGCGGAGAGCGTCGGTTTCGCCGCCACGCCCGCCAGGTAGGCAAGCGTTTGGGTGTACACCACCAACACGACGGTGGCGAGAACGGTCAGCAGGAGTTTCGCCACCACCCAATAGTGTCGCAACAGGCCCCAGGCGGTGCCGAGGGACTGGACGAGCCCGGTGAGCAGTGAGGCGAAAGCCAGCGGAATGAGGACCAAGCGGCCCATCGCCTCCATCGCCAGATGGGCCGCCCGCACCATCTGAGCATCCCGGCTGCTCAAGCCGACGGCAGCCAGAGCAAGGACGGCGAGGACCGCGCCAAGCCAGCCGATCGAGAAGACGACGTGCGCGGTGAGGGCGAACGTGCGCAGGCGAGGTTTCATGGTCATCGTGGCTGACGGCCCGCCGTGGGGGATGGATGCTCCCCGGTGTCGGAGACGGCAGGTGAGGACACCGCAGCGGCGGGGCCATCGTGGGATGACATGTGGCGGTCTGGGCCGTGCTCGCCGCCGGCACCGGTGAGCAGCAGGGCGGCAAACAACACGATCAAGATGGCGCCGATGATTACTGAAATCTTCACCCAGCGCGGCAGGCCGGGGGTCGGGCTGCGGCCAGGTCCTGCACCGGTGCCGCCAGAGTCGGATGAGTCGCTCATGTGCCCCCCGCTGTCGTGCCTGGTGAAACAGATTGCCGCGACGGTAGCATTTTGCGAGACATTGTGTCTATGTGATAGACGAGATGTCTTGTGGTTGTCGCCGCGTACACTGAGGCGGTGCCGAGATTGTGGAACGAGACGATCGAGACGCACCGCCGCGCCGTGCGCGACGCCACCTTGGACACCACCGCGGCACTGGTGGCCGAGCATGGGCTTGCGTCGGTGACGATGTCGCAGATCGCCGCGCAGACCGGCATCGGACGCGCGACGTTGTACAAGTACTTCTCAGATGTCGAAGCGATCCTGATCGCCTGGCACGAACGCCAGATCAGTGGCCACCTCGAACACCTCGCCGCGGTCCGTGACCGGGCCGGCAGCGCCGGCGAGCGGCTCGAAGCCGTACTCGAGACCTACGCGCTCATCTCTCATGAGCACCACGGCACCGAGCTCGCGGCGCTCCTGCATGGAGGCGAACATGTCGCCCGGGCGCAGCGGCAGCTCAGCGACTTCATCCAAGACCTGCTGGCCGAGGGCGCCAAGGCCGGCGATCTGCGCGACGATGTCGCACCGGACGAGCTCGCGAACTACTGCCTGCACGCCCTTCGGGCAGCGAGCAGTCTGCCGTCTGCGACTGCGGTTCGACGGCTGGTCATGGTGACCTTGACCGGGTTGCGTTCCCCGGCACGTTCCGCCTGACTGTGAGCCGGATGCTCCCCGTCCTTGTCGTCGGCCCGGACGATTGTGGCATCCAAAGCCCGAACACCACTGCGGGAGCTGTTCAGCTCGCCAGGCGTCCGGCATGTCGGCGCTTGGGCACCGGCCCTCCAGCGCCTTTCGCGTCAACCAGCCCACCCGCGCCGGCCTCCCACGGCGCACATGGCCGGCTACCTCGGCTGGCTTCTCGGCCGATCATCAGCAGGGTGGGCGATCACGCTCCAGGAAGGGCGACAGCAGCGCATACGTCGGCTCAGGGCAGTCGCGTCATGCAGGGAGTGCCCGCAGGCCGAAAAGACATGAGGTTCGGCTGATGGCAGTCGTGCGGTGAATCGGCTGAGGAGGTGGACGGGAAAGTAGCGATCCTCGCTTCCCCGCAAGAGCAGGACGGGTATCTGGACGAGGTGAAGATCTCGTTCGGTCTGTCGCCAGTTCACCGACCGCTCGACACGCAGCATGGTCTTCGATCTGGCCGCCGCGCCGGGATCGGACCTCATCGTCTGCACCACGTCCTGCACCAGGTCCTCGGGGATGTGGTGGCGATGCACGAAGGACTTCCTCAGCATGTGGCGCACCGAGCCTATGGAGGTCAGGTGGATGGCGATCTCGCCCAGGATCGAGGAGCCCCGGACCACGCGTAGCGCACGATCCGGCTTCGATGTCCCAGTTATTCAGTCCCGGATCCTTGCGGCTCCTGCGGCACGTGACGGGGGGGCCGCGACGTCGGCCTCGGCCAGGGCGCGGTAGACCGAGGCTGGGGAGGGGTTCTTGCCCGCTTGATCCCGGTCTTGATCGTCAGCTTCCTGGCGATCTCGGAAACCGGCACGCCCTTGTCGCGCAACGCCAGGGTGGAAGGTGAGTATGTCCTCGTCGAAGACCTTCGGCCGGCCGCTGTGGTTGCCCTTGGCCGTCGCGGCCTGGGCAGACGACCACCACCGGCTTCAACCGCCTCCCCCAGGGCGTCTTCGAGGCCTCCGACTTCCCCGGCGACGACTACGCCTGGGTGGCGGTCAACCCCGCCTGGACGACCTCGCCCGCGGTGGCCACCGGCCAGGGCGGCACCGTGCCGGTCGCCGGGGCCAAGGTCGCCATCGAGGGCGCCTCGGTCTGCCGGGCCGGCTCCACCACCGACTGGCACTGCGGCCTCGTCCAGCAGCGCGACGCCAGCATCACCTACCCCCAGGGCACCGTCTTCGGGTCGACCCGCACCACCGTCTGCGCCGAGGCCGGCGATTCCGGCGGGGCGTTCATCTCCGTCGACCAGGCCCAGGGGATCGCCTCGGGCGGCTCGGGCGACTGCAGCCTCGGCGGCGTCACTTACTTCCAGCCCATCTTGGAGGCCTTGTCGGCCTACGGCCTGGAGCTGAGGCCGACCGCGGGCAATCCCCCGCCGCCGAGCACCGGCACCTGCACCGGCTACACCGTCACCTACGACGGGATCCTGAAGACTGAGGAGTCCGCTTACCAACCACGAGGGATCTTCTACACGACCAAGGTCAAGGGAAGCCATGTCGGCTTCCTGGTCAGCCCCGCCGACGCCGACCTCGACCTGTGCCCGCAGAAGCTGTTCGGCGGGGTGACCTGGGAGATCGTCGCCACCGCCGACAGCGTCGGCCCGGATGAGAAGATCACCTACGTCGGCACGCCAGGTCGCTACCGCTACAAGGTGACCGCCACGGGCGGCTCCGGCGCCTACACGTTGGGCTTCAACGCCCCCTGACCCGCCCTTTGGGACACTGCTTCTCAGGCTACGGTTACCTTCAGCGTCACGGCGCGGTGTCTTCCCGTCGTATTTCAGCCGTACCCGCCACTGACAACAAATCGGCGCGACCCACTGACACCCATCGGCTCTGGCTCACTCTCGATGATGTGGTGACGGAGCGTGGATATGGTCACAGGAAGTAGAGGTCTTGAACCGTGACCAGCCGTATTCAGCCAGCGTTGTAGGCGCCGTGGTCGAAGGTGAGATCGTCAGCGAGGTCACCCCGTCCTGAGCCTCAGCCGGCGTCTGCCGCCCACCTGCGTACTGGGGCATGCTGGAACCATGACTGGTGATCAGTTAATCGCTGCTGTCCGCGCATTGATCAACCGATACGATCCCGAAGGCCTGTTGGGCATGGGTGCCCCTGACGACGAATACGACTCCGAAGTGCGTGAACTCACCGCTCTCGTGCGGGGTAGAGAAAAGATCACCGTTGGCGTCGTCGGCTCCGTCTGGAACCGGTGGTTCAACGACGCCTCCGATTGGTGCACCCGGCAGCCTGAGCAGGTTCGTGAGGTCGCGGCTGCGCTGGAGGACCTTCGTGGCCGACGATAGCGTTCAGGCCTTCCCTGATAGCAGGCGCCTTGCTGGAAAGCGTCACGGCGATCGGTGACGCCCGACCTCACTGACACAACCGGCTCGGACCCACTCTTGAGGGTCGGACGACAGAGCGTGATGGGGTCAGCGGTGGCGAAGTACACGGATTCGGAGCAAGTCGAAGTTGGCGCGACCGAACATCTGACGCTTTAGGAATTTGATCTTGTTGACGATGCCCTCGACCGCGCCGCTGCTGTAGGGCAGTGTCAGCCCGGCGGCCACCGCGGCATGGTCGCGACGTAGGCCAGTAGCAAAGGCGGCCAGCTGGGGCGAGTTTCCTGCCGCGACCGTGGCGATCCAGTCGTCGAGCAAGTGACCGTTGCGGCCGGTCATCATCGCGGCGAAGCCGCGGACGTGTTCAGCGGCGGCGTCGAGTTCGCAACAGCGGGTCAGGATCTGTTTCAGCTGGACGTGGTCGTCGGCGTCCAGGCGATCGGGATGGGTCATGATCCAGCCGGTGATGCGGCGAGGACTGGGCGGTGGACAAGGTTCGGGTCGTACTTTCCGGCGTCCGCGCAGCGGAGTCAGCCAGCCCTGGACGGCGCGCAGGCCACCTTCCCATCCCTGGGCCTGCAGTTCTTGGTGAAGCTGGACGGCATTGGTGCAGCCCTCGTTCCAGCGTCGGGTTAGGTAGGGCTTGAACTCGTCCAGTTTGCTGGAGCGGTTAAGGGTGGGGGCCAGTAGTTCGTCGATGCTTTCGGCGGTGGCGAACTTGCGGGCGGTGCGAAAGGCCAGGCCGAGTTCACGGCTGATCGCGTTCAGCGATGCTCCGCCTTGTCGAAGTTCCTGCACTTTGGCGTATCGTTCCTGGATCCGCGCCACCAGCAGCCGCTCATTGCCGTGGGCGTCCAGCGTCTTGGGCCGCTCGACGAGTTCGGCCCCGTCGTCGGTCTCACCTTCGACCCCGGGGCCTGCTTCGAAGACTTCCTGTAGGCAGGACCGGTGAGCGCGGATCGTTTTCTCCAGCGCCTGAGCAAGGTTCTGCCACAGGTGGAAGCGATCAGCGACCTGGGTGGCCTCGGGAGCCCCTTGCCGGGCGCCGTCAGCGTAGGCGCCGGCCCGGTCCCGGCAGATCACTTTCACCCCGGGATGGTCCTTCAGCCAGGCGGCCAGGTCGCCGGCGGCGCGGCCGTCCAACAGATCGATCGGGCGATGGGTGTCCATGTCCACCAGGACGGTGCCGTAGGAATTTCCTCGGCGTTTGGCGAAGTCGTCGACGCCCAGAACCACGATCTTCCCGGCCACTGGGTCGGGCAACGCCCGCAGCATCCGCAGCAACGTGGAGCGACTCACCGGCATCCCCATCAAGGTCGCCAGGCGGGCCCCGGCCCGCCCAGCCAACGCGACCGCGATCGAGGTGAGCAGATCGTGCAACGCGCCGGTGCGACGGGCGTGCCGCCGCGTCAGCCCATCGGCCTGCTCGGCGAAGATTTTCTGCTCACAGGACGGCTCGCCGCAGAAGAACCGACGCACCTCCAACTCGACCAGAACCTGCCGTCGACCCGCCGCCAGGTCCCCCAGCATCCGCCGGTAGCGGCTGTGCACCCGGATCGAGGGGCGGCCACAGCGCGGGCATGCGGCTTCGGCCGCTACGGTCCGCGCCGTGATCAGCAAAGTGTCACCTTGGTCCTCGACTCCCCGGACATGCATGTCCTTGAGCGCGGGACAAAACAGATGGAGGCAGCAGGCATCGTCGCCTGCCGGGGGAGGTAGCACAATTGACTCCACGGCCGCTCGTTGGTGATCGGGTTCTCGACAAACCAGATCGTTGACGAGCGGCCGCTTGCGCGTGCGGCCCGTTACGAAATCGCGAGCAACGACGGCATGAGCCCAGCACTCTCTGAACTCACCCTGAGTTACCGATCACCAAAAGTGGGCCAGAGCCGCTTGTTGTCAGTGGATGCGCGGGATTGTTACCTGCTGGCCGCCCATGGCTCCGCCTGGCAAAGGTATACCGCGCGGGTCGGCCGCTTCGTGCCCGGTCTGGGCCGTCTGCCCGGACCGGGCGCCACCGCACGGACGGACGGATCATCCGTGGCCTGCGGCCGACGGCCCGCTTCACTGACAACAACCAGGCGCTCAACAAGCTCGGAAGCGCGTATCAGTGCGGCTGGGCGGCGGCGATGACGCCGTGCACGGCCTGGTCGATGCGGCGCGCGGCGGTCTCGGGGTCGGGCCGGCCGGCGTCCAGCCAGGCGATGACGGCCTCCAGGGTGAGGGTGGGGATCAGGTTGGCCGCCCAGTCCAGCCACGGCCCCGCGGGGATGACTTTGGCCAGGTTGCGGTGGGCGATCTCGCGGGAGGCGGCGGTGATGGAGTCGATCAGCTCACCGAAGTCGGGCTCGCGGGCGGCGTAGCGGAACAGCAGCCGGAAGCCGTCGGGATCGGCGGTGGCGGCACGCAGCAGCGCGGGGATGGCGCTGTCGTCGAAGTCGTCGCCTCCGGTGGCCTCGGCCAGCCGGGTGCAGGCGCGGTCCAGCACGGCCCGGTACAGGTCGGCCTTGGACTCGAAGTGCCGGTACAGCATGGCCCGGGTGAGTGCGGCCTCGGTGGCGATGTCGTCCAGGCCGGTGGCGGTATACCCGGCGCGGGCAAAAGCGCGGGTGGCGGCGTCGAGGATCTGCTCGCGGCGCTCGGCGCGGCGCATCCGGCGCACCGGCGCCGGTGCGGCCGACATGAGGGCGGCCTGCGGGCTGTGCGGGTTAGGGGTGCTCATCTCCACTCCTCCACTTGTAGAAAAGAGAGTATACAAGTAGCGTTTTAGACGTTCACGTATACAAAGTGATGTCTACTTCTGGAGGAGTCGTGTCCGAACCCGCCCGGTTGCCGTTCGCCCAGCCTCATCCGATGCGGCCGGCCCCGCTGCTGCGCCGGTTGCAGGCCCGCGGCCCGATTCACGCGATCCGCACCGCCGTGGGTGATCCGGCCTGGCTGGTGACCGGCTATGAGCAGGTCCGCGTCCTGCTGGACGATGAGCGGCTGGGCCGCGCTCATCGCATGCCCGAGACCGCCTCCCGCACGGGCGAGTCGGCGCTGTTCGGCGGACCCCTGGGGGACTTCGCCACCGAGCAGGCCGACCACCGGCGGATGCGCGCGCTGCTGCGGCCGCATTTCGCGCCCAAGCGGATGCGCGCGCTACGCGGCCGCGTCGAGGCGCTGAGCGCGGCCTTGCTCGATGAGCTGGAAGCCGCAGGACCGCCCGCCGACCTGCACGCCGCGCTCGCTTTGCCGCTGCCGATCGCGGTCATCTGCGAGCTGCTCGGCGTGCCGTATGAGGACCGGACGCAGTTTCGGGCCTGGAGTCAGGCCGCCGCCGACACCACCGACCGGGCTCGCTCCGAGTACGGCCTGGCCGAGCTGTTCTCCTACGGCCAGAAGCTGATGGCCTCCAAGCGGGCCGATGGCCGTCTCGACGCCGCCGCGGATGGCGATGTGATGTCCCGCCTGGCCGCCACCGAAGGCGTCGGTGACGACGAGGCCGCCGCGCTGGCCATGTTCCTGCTGTTCGCCGGGCATGAGACCACCGTCGCCGCGATTGGCAACGGCGCGGCATGGCTGCTGGCCACCCCGGGTCAGTGGCCGGCCCTGTGCGGCGATCCGGCGCTGATTCCTGTGACGGTGGAGGAGATCTTGCGCGTGCCGGGCCTGGGGGGCGGCGGCATCCCCCGCTACGCGCGCACCGACTTCGAGATCGACGGGGTCCTCATCACGGCGGGGGATCTGGTGTTGCTGGACACCGGCGCCGCCAACCACGACGCGGCCGTGTTCACCGACCCCGACCGCTTCGACCTGGAGCGGCCGGCGGTGCCGCATCTGGCCTTCGGCCACGGCGCCCGCTACTGCATCGGCGCCCCGCTGGCCCGCATCGAGCTGACCGCGGCCTTCTCCCAGCTCGCCCAGCGCCTGCCCACTTTGCGGCTGGCCGTGGCGGTGGAGGAGCTGAGGTTCGCCACCACGCTGACCGGCGGCCTGACCGGGCTGCCGGTCACCTGGTGACCCCGAGATCAGCAGGAACAACGCTTGAACAGGAGAGCGCATGGACACCTCGACGGTGAGTCGTCCGCTGTTTGCCCGGTTGTATCCGCGCATGAGCCGGGCCATGGACGATGGCGGCATGGCCGAGCATCGCAGGCGCCTGCTGGCCGGTCTGACCGGGCAGGTGGTCGAGGTCGGCGCCGGGCACGGCGCCACCTTCGCCCACTACCCCGCCGAGGTGGCGCGGGTTTTGGCCATTGAGCCGCAAGCACGACTGCGTGCGCTGGCCCGCACCGCCGCCGCGGCCGCACCGGTCCCCATCGAGGTCACCGCTGGGCTGGCCGAGTGCCTTGCGGTTGCCGACCACAGTGCGGACGCGGTGGTCTTCTGCATGGTGTTGTGCTCCCTGCCCGATGTCGGTACGGCGCTGGCCCAGGCGCACCGGGTACTCAAGCCGGGCGGGCAATTGCGGTTCCTGGAGCATGTGCGCGCCAAGACCCCGGGCCTGGTCCGGGTGCAGCGGGTGCTGGATGCCAGCGTCTGGCCCCGCCTGATGGGCGGCTGTCACACCGGCCGTGACACGGTCGCGGCGATCCGGCACGCCGGCTTCGCCGTGCGGGATCTGGAGGACTTCTGCTTCCCGCTGGCGCGCACCCCGTTCTCCTTGCACGTCATCGGCGCCGCCATACCGCAGGCGAACGCGCCCCGGGCGACCTGAGCACCCGATCAGGCGGTCGGCGACCAGCGGCCGGGACCAACCAGGCGCCGGGGATGATCGCGGACCCCGGGGGCGTGCTCGCGCTGCCCGAGGGTCGGCTCGCCGAGGATCCGCACCGCGCGCACGACCGCATGCCACTCCAACCGCCCCAGCCGCCCAGCTACGCCTTCGGGTTGGTGGCGCGATAGCGGCGGGGCGATCCCCGAGCCGGCAGCGCGGCCGCTCCGGCGGCCGCGCTGCCGATGGGAGTCGGATGACGATCAGGAGCTCAAGGACTCAAGGACTCAGGGGTTCAGGGGCTGGTCACAAAGTGGTGCTTTCACTGAAAGGGCTGCGGTCCCGGCGAGCTGTGAACCGCGCCGGGTTTCGTGGAGACTCTGATGTACCCCGGCTTTCGTGGAGTCGCTTTGGTTGACTTATATGCCCCCGCCCCCTTCAGGAGAGGTCGGCATGGCAAGGAGATATCCCCCTGAGTTCCGCCGCAAGGTCCTGGACCTGTTGAAGGCCGGCCGGACCGTACGGCAGGTGGCCTTCGATCTACAGATCAGCGACCAGACGATCTACAACTGGCGTGAGCAGGAGCTGATCGATACCGGTCAAAAGCCCGGCGTCACCTCCTGCGATCACACCGAGCTGATCGCGGCCCGTCGCCGGATCGCCGAGCTGGAGACCGAGCCGGCCGTGACCAGGCGCGCCGCCGAGCTGTTGAGAGAGGCGGTGCCCCCAAAAGACGGTTCGAGGCCATCGCGGTGATGGCCGCCGAAGGGCTCCCCATCCAGGTCTGCTGCCGCATCATGGACGTGTCGCAGTCGGGCTTTTACGCCTGGCGCAAGCGGCCGCCTTCAGCCCGGACGCTCCGGCACGCCTGGTTGACCGACGAAATCCGGAAAGTACACGCCGCATCCAACGGCGTCTACGGCGTCTACGGCAGCATGCGGGTGCACGCCGAGCTCACCATGGGACGCGGCATCGCGGTCGGACATGGCGCGGTGGCCATGCTGATGCACCGCGCCGGCATCAAAGGCCTGCCCGGCAACAAGCGCCGCCGGCCCGTTCATCAGACCCCCACTGCCGCGGACCTGGTCGAGCGCCAGTTCACCCGAGGCGCCCTCAACGAGCTGTGGGTCACCGACATCACCGAGCACCCCACCCGCGAGGGCAAGGTCTACTGCTGCGTCGCCAGAGGACGTCTACTCCCGCCGGGTGGTGGGCTGGTCCATCGATGCCAGCCAGACCGCAACGCCGGTCACCAACGCGCTCGGTATGGCAATCCACAACCGCACACCGCGGCCTGGAACGCTGATCCACTCCAACCACGGGGTGCAGTTCACCTCCTGGGCCTTCACCCAGCGTGCCAAGGCCTCCGGCCTGATCCCGTCCATGGGCTCGATCGGCGACTGCTTCGATAACGCCGTCATCGAGTCGTTCTGGGGACGGATGCAGACCGAGCTGCTCAACCGCAAGCGATGGAAGACCCGGATCGAACTGGCGAATGCGATCTTCGAATACCTGGAGATCTTCCACAACCGGCAACGACGCCACAGCGCCTTGGGGATGCTCACCCCCGTCGAGTACGAGATGCTCTACCCGAACGTCCAGTCGGCATGAGAGTCAACCAAGCCAACTCCACCAAACTCGGGGTACATCAGCCGCTGCAGAGGGGCTGGCTTGCTCGCCGGGCTGCGGTGCTTCGTGGTTTTCGGGGTCAGGAGGCGTCAAGGGCCTGGGCGAGGTCGCGGATGAGGTCATCGGCGTCTTCCAGGCCGACCGACAGGCGGATCATGCTGTCGGCGATGCCGCGCCGGGCGCGCTCGGCCGCCTCCAGGCCGTGGTGGGTGGTGGTGATCGGCTGGGTGATGAGGCTTTCCACGCCGCCGAGGCTGGGGGCGATGGCGAACAGGCGCAGCCGGTCGACGATGGCGGCGGTCTGGGCGGCGGTGGCCTCCAGCACGGCGCTGAGCATGCCGCCGCCACCGCTCATCTGCGCCTGCACGATCCGTTTGGCCTCACCGGTGGCCAGGCCCGGGTAGTGCACCCGGCTGATGCGCGGGTGGGCGGCCAGGAAGGCGGCGACGGCGGCCGCGGACTCGTTCTGCGCGCGCACGCGGACCGGCAGGGAGCGGATGGAGCGGGCCAGCAGGTCGGCGACGGGCGGGGCGATGACCTGGCCGAGGTTCTTGCGCCACATGGCGACCGGGGCCAGCAGGTCGGCCGGTCCGATGAGGGCGCCGGCGGTCAGGTCCGAGTGGCCGCCCAGGTACTTGGTGGCCGAGTGGATGACCAGGTCCGCGCCGTGCCGCAGCGGGTTCTGGTTGACCGGGGTGGCGAAGGTGTTGTCGACGACCGTCAGCGCGCCGGCCGCGCGGGCCTGGGCGGACAGCGCGGCGATGTCGAAGACGTCCAGGGTCGGATTGGTGGGGGTTTCGAAGAACACGATGCGGGTGCGCTCGCTCAGCGCCTCGCCCAGCCGATCGGCCTCATCGGCGCGTAGGAAGGTGGTGGTGATGCCGAGCTGGGGCAGGTTGGCGCCGAGTAGCTCGAAGGTGCCGCCGTAGACATCGCCCAGGCACACGATGTGCTCACCGGTGCGGGTGTGGGCCAGGAAGGTGGCGGCTTCGGCGGCCATGCCGGAGGAGAAGGCCAGCGCCTGAGTGCCGCCTTCGAGGTCGGCGAGCTTGTCCTCCAGCGCGCGGATGGTGGGGTTGAGGCCGTAGCGGGTGTAGAGGTTGCCGCTTTTTCGGCCTTCAACGACGTCGAGCAGATCGGCGGTGGAGTCGAAGGCGAAAGTGGAGTGCGCATACAGCGGGGTATGGATCGCGCCTTCGGGATCGCGGCGCTCACCGGCGTGCACGCTGCGCGTGGCCAGTCCCTGCCCGGTGGCGCCACGGGAGATGGCGCCCGGCACGGTGGGGTCTGAGGCGGTGGGGTCGGGGGCGGTGGGGTCGGTCATGCCTCTCCTTGGGGTCGATTACTGGTAGATGTCGGCGTTATCGGACTGTGGCGGCGTCGATCAGTGCGATCGCCGCCGTCTCGACGTCGGCGGGCGTGCTCCAGCGGCCCAGCGACAGCCGCACCGCGCCAAGGGCGCGCTCGGCGTCCAGCCCCATGGCGCTCAGCACCGGGGAGGGGGCATAGGTGCCGCTGTGGCAGGCCGAGCCGGTGGAGGCCGCGATTCGGGGCGCCGCGGCCAGCAGGTCGTGTCCGGGCGCGCCGTCGATGCTGATGTTCAGCGTGTTGGGCAGCCGCCGCGTGACGGGTCCGTTGAGGTGCACCCGGCCGCCCAGAGCAGCCGCCAGTTTCCGGTGGAGGTCATCGCGCAGCGCCGCGATCCGCGCCGGCGCGCCGCCGGCGAGATCGTCGCCGGCCAGCTGGGCTGCGGCGCCCAGGGCGACGGCCAGGGCGACGTTCTCGGTGCCGGCCCGCAGCCCGCGCTCCTGGCCGCCGCCGTAGACGACCGGCTCCAAGCGCACGCCCTCGCGCACGTACAGCGCGCCCACCCCCTTGGGCGCATACATCTTGTGTCCCACCACGGTCAGCAGGTCCACCCCCAGGGCCTCGACGTCGAGGGGGATCTTCCCGGCGGCCTGGGCGGTGTCGCAGTGCATCAGCGCCCCATGCTCGTGGGCGAGGTCGGTCAGCTCGGCGATGGGCTGCAGGGCGCCGGTCTCGTTGTTGGCGGCCATCACCGACACCAGCACCGGCCCGCCGGCGGATGCGGTGTGCTTCTCCAAGGCGGCGCCCAGCACGGCCGGATCCAGCAGCCCCTCGCCGTCGACCGCCAGCACGCTCACCCGCACCCCGTGCAGGCGCTGCAGCGCCCGGCAGGTCTCCAGCACCGCCGGATGCTCGGTGACCTGGGTGATCACATGCGGCCGCGGGCCGGTGAGGGCCGCGCCGCGCAGGGCCAGCAGGTTCGCTTCCGATCCCGAGGAGGTGAACACGATCTGCGTCGCCCTCGCGCCGAGCAGCGCGGCGACCTGCTCGCGGGCGTTCTGCAGCGCCGCTGTGGGCTGCGCGCTGTAGTCGTGACCGCTGGAGGGGTTGCCGAACCATCGGGTCAGGTAGGGCTCCATCGCCTCGACGACGCGGGGGTCGATGGGGGTGGTGGCGTTGTAATCGAGGTAGATCGGCCCGCCGACCAGAGCGGGATGGCTCATCGTGCCTCCTTCGGGTGGGTCTCGGCCATGCGCACCGCCACGACCAGGCCGGAGACGGCGGTGAGGGCGGCGACCGTCCACACGGCCGCGCTCAAGCTCCAGAGGTCGGCGATGATCCCGGCCAGCAGCGCCCCGGCGGCGAAGCCGCCGTCGCGCCACAGCCGGTAGACGCCGACCGCACGGGCCCGCCAGGCCGGGTGCGCGACGTCGCCGATGACCGCCAGCAAGGTGGGGTACACCAGTGCGGTGCCGGCGCCGAGCAGCACCTGCGCGAGCGCCCAGACGGCGAAGCTGTCGCCGAGCGCGACGGCGGCGATGGCGACCGCCTGCAGCAGCATTCCGACGGTGATCAGGTGCTTGCGGCCCACATGGTCCGACCACCAGCCGGTAACCATCTGCCCCAACCCCCACACGGCCGGATACAGCGCGCCCAATACCCCGATCTCCACCACGCTCAGACCCCGGGCGGCGAAGATGATCGGGAAGACGCCCCAGGCCAGGGCGTCGTTGAGGTTGTTGACCATTCCGGCCTGGCTGGCCGCCGACAACGACCGATCGCCGATGCTGGTGCGCCAGGCGATCTGCCCGGTCGACAGCTCGGCGTGGTGGTGGCCGCCCGCCGGGTGGGCGGCGGCCTCGGCCCGGGCGTGCTCGCGGGTCTCGCGCACGATCAGCGTCGACAAGCCCAGGCCGAGGGCGGCGTAGGCGGCGCCGAGCAGGAACGGCGCCGGCCGCAGCCCGTAGATCTCGGCCAGGTAGCCGGTGGCCAGGGCGGTGGCGGCGACCGCGACGTAGCCGGCGGCCTCGTTGAAGCCCATGGCCAGGCCGCGCCGCTCCGGCCCGGCCAGGTCGATCTTCATGATGATGGTCGTCGACCAGGTCAGCCCCTGGGAGATGCCCAGCAGCACGTTCGCCGCAATGATCCAGCCCCACGTCGGTCCCCAGGCGAGCATCGCCGGGATCGGCAGCGCGATCAGCCACCCGGCCACCAGCACGGGCTTGCGGCCGAACGCGTCCGAGAGCGTGCCGGCGAAGAAGTTCGTGATCGCCTTGGTGGCGCCGAAGGCCAGGATGTAGGTCAAGGTCGCGGTGTAGGCCGACAGGCCGAACACGGACTCGGCCAGCAGCGGCAGCGTGATGCGCTCCTGGCCGAGCATGCCGCCGACCAGCGCGTTGACCACCACCAGCAGCACGAACTGGGGAAGGTTGGCGGCCAACCCCAGCCGGACACCCGCCGCAACGGGAACGGGATCAGGGATGGGATCGGGGATGGGGGCGGGGGCGGGGGTGTTCACGCCGTTCCCTGCGCGAGCGCGCGACCGGTGCAAGCGGCCCAGTCCTGCGGGCCGCCCTGCAGCACCCGCACCTGCCGGCGGCCGGCGCGTGCCAGCAGGCTGGCGGCGGTCATGGCGCGCTCGCCGTGCCCGCACATCACCACCACCGGCCCATCGGGCACATCGCCGACGCGGGCGGGCAGGGAGCCGAGCTCGACGTGCGCCGCGCCAGGAATATGACTCTCGGTGTACTCGGCGTCCTGGCGCACATCCAGCAGCCCGGCGCCCTCCAGACGGTCGGCGCCGACCAGGTCGATGTGCTGTGTCGGGCCGTCCCAAGCGGCCATGCCGCCGGCCAGTTCCCCGACTGCCGGTCCGTACCCGATCTTGGCGGCCTGCCAGGCGATCTCCGCGGCGTCTTGCCCGAGATCACGGACGATGACGTACGGCGTGGCCGGATCCAGCAGCCAGCCCAGCCAGGAGGCGAACTGCGCCCGCAGCGGGATGGAGAGCGCCCCGGGGACGTGCGCGGCGGCGAAGGCGCGCACCGGCCGCACATCCACGACCACCGCGCCGCTGCCGCGCAGGCCTCGCACCGCCTCGGCGCCCAGCGGCGCGAGCTCCGCGACACCGTCCAGCAGGGGCGCACCGAGGCGGTTGGCCTCGGGCAAGGTCAAAAAGTACGGGGGGAAGCTGCCCACACTGCCCGACAGCGCGGCTACGAAGGCGTCCTCATCAGGGGAGCGAAGGAGCGGGTTGCCGGTCTTCTCGGCGCCGATGGTGGAGGTGCGCTCGGCGCCGGGCGGGGCCGAGCAGAACGAGCCGGCGCCATGGGTGGGCCACAGCGCGACCTGGTCCGGCAGCGCGGCCAGCCGCTGCAGGGAGCGGTACTGGGCGCGGGCCAGGGCCTCGGTCTGCTCGGGGCCGGACAGGTCGGTGCGGGCGGCCGCGCCGACGATCAGTGACCCGCCGGAGAACACCCTGACCGGGTGGGAGCCGTCCAGCAGCAAAAAGGCCAGGTGCTCGCCGGTGTGGCCCGGTGTGGCCAGCGCCCGCAGCGTGAGCCCGCCCAGGTCGACCTCGTCACCGTCGGCCAAAGCGGTGTGTGCGAAGGCGCGCCCTCCGGCGGCTGAAGCCAGAACGCGGGCGCCCTCATCGGCAGCCAGTTGAACGGCGCCGGACAGGAAATCGGCGTGCAGATGGGTGTCGGCGGCGAACGCCACCCTCAGGCCGCGCCGCTCGGCCGCACCGCGCAGGGCGCGCAGGTCCCGGCTGGCATCCACCGCCAGGGCCCGGCCGTCGCCAAGATCGAGGAGGTAGGACGAGTTCCCCAGCCCCTCGTCCACCATCGGAATGATCATGTTGCTTCTCCGTTCGCCAATAGCTACAGTATTCCAGGGATATTTGGAGGATTGTCAAATGGGTGACGCGATCGCCAAGACGGCGCTGTTCGATGTCTTCGCCTCGGTGGGAAAGGCACTGGCCAACGGCAAACGGCTGGAGCTGGTGGACCTGCTGGCCCAGGGAGAGCGCTCGGTCGAGGCCCTGGCGAGCACCGCAGGCCTGGGGCTGACCACCGCCTCCAACCACCTGCAGGTGCTGCGCCAGGCCGGACTGGTGGCCACCCGCAAGGAGGGCACGAAGGTCTTCTACCGGCTGGCCGGCACCGATGTGGCCGCCCTGTGGGCGCACCTGCGCGACGTCGCCACCACGCACCTGGCCGAGGCCGAACGTGCCCGCGCCGCCTACCTGGGACCCGATGACGCCGAGCAGGTCACCCGGGAGGAACTGCTGGCCCGCCTCCAGGCCGGGGACGTCACGGTGGTCGATGTACGCCCGGGCGCCGAGTACGCCGCCGGGCACATCCCCGGCGCGCTGTCGGTCCCGCTGGACGAGCTCGCCGACCGGCTGGCCGAGCTGCCCGCCGACGGGCAGATCGTCGCCTACTGCCGGGGCGCCTACTGCGTGATGGCCCACGAGGCGGTGCGGGAGCTGACCGCCCGCGGACACCGCGCGGCGCGCCTGGCCGACGGCATGCTGGAATGGCGGCTGGCCGAGCTGCCGGTGGCCGTATGAGCGAGCCCCTCCTCGGCGGGCCGGTGGTGCTGGACGGCGGGGACCGGCGGTGCGTGCAGCTGCTGATCGAACTGCTCCGCCTGGTCAACGCTCTGGCTCCGGGCGCCGTCGTGCACCTGATCGCGGCCGACCCGGCCGCACCGATCGACCTGCCCGCCTGGTGCCACCTGACCGGCCACACCTACCTCGGCCCCGTCGGCGCGTATGCGCCCCGCGCGGCATACGCCCTGGCGGTGGCCGCCGAGGCCCGCTCCACTGCGGCCGACCGGCCCTGGCATTTCGGCGACCGCTGAGCAGGCGGCCGCCGCAGAGCCAGGACCGGATCAGTCCCAGCGCAGCCGCTCTTCCAACAGCGCCTGCTGAGCGGGGTTGGCGGTCAGCTCCAGCGCCCGCGCGTCCGACGTCCTGGCCTCGGCGTCGCGGCCCAGATCCCGCAGCAGCTCGGCGCGGGTGGCGTGAAAGAGCGGGTAGCGCTCCAGCGCCCCGCCGAGCCGCCCCAGCTCGGCCAGCGCCGCCTCGGGCCCGGCGGTGTAGCGCAGGGCGACGGCCCGGTGCAGCCGGGTCACCGGGGACGGCGCCAGCGCCAGCAACATGTCGTACAGCACCCTGATCTGCCGCCAGTCGGTGGCGGCGAAGGTTTCGGCCTCGGCGTGGCAGGCGACGATCGCGGCCTGCAGCTGGTACGGCCCCGGCCTGCGGTACGTACGGGCGGTACGGGTGAGCAGCGCGATCGCCTCCTCGATCGCCGTGTGGTCCCAGCGGCCGCGGTCCTGGTCGGCCAGCAGCACCAGGCGGCCCGCAGCGTCGAAGCGGGCCGCGCCGCGCGCCCGGTGCAGCCGGATCAGCGCCAGCAGCCCGGCCGCCTCCGGCTCCAGCGGCATCAGGTTCGCCAGCAGCGCGGCCAGCCACTCGGCGTCGTCGACCAGGTCGCGCGCCTGGGCGCGCTCAGCGGTGCTGGACAGATATCCCTCGTTGAACAGCAGGTAGATGACCGCCAGCACCTGCTCCAGCCGCCCGGGCAGCTCATCCGCGGGCGGGATACGGTACGGGATCCCGGCCTCGGTGATCTTCCGTTTGGCGCGGGTGATGCGCTGGGCCACCGTGGTCTCGGGCACCAGGAACGCCGCGGCGAGTTGCGCGGTGCTCAGCCCGCACACCACGCGCAGGGTGAGGGCGACCTGCGCGGGCCGCGGCAGGGCCGGGTGGCAGCAGGTGAAGACCAGCCGCAGCCGGTCGTCAGGCTGCGCGAGGACCGGCCAGGTCAGCTGGGCCAGCTTGGCCCGGTAGGTCGACTCGCGGCGCAGCACGTCCAGGCCGCGCCGCCGGGCCACGGTGAACAACCAGGCATCCGGCCGGTCCGGGATGCCCTCGAGCGGCCAGCGCCGCAGCGCCGTCTCGATCGCGTCCTGCACCAGGTCCTCGGCCGCGGCGAAGTCGCCCAGCAGCGACATCAGGGACGCGGCCAGCCGGCCCGCGTGCTCACGCACCACGCGGGCCAGCGCCTCATGCGCCTGCTGCTCATCCACGCCCAGGCCTCCCGCTCACCGCCTCGACCATCTCGGTCATGAGGCGGGGCGGATCTCCACCACCGGGCACGCCGGCCAGGATCTTGCCAGGGCCAGCGCCTCGTCCAGGTCGGCCACCTCGACCTCGGCGAACCCGCTGACCACCTCCTTGCCTTCGACGAACGGCCCGTCGGTGACGATCGGTTCGCCGCCACCGCTGCCGCCGCCGTCCAGTCGGACCGTGGTGGCGGTGTGCACCGGGTGCAGGTGAGTGTGGTGGGTGATCTTGTCGGCGTGCTCGGCGAACCAGTCGCCCACCGCCTCGAACGCCGCCTCCCGCTCGGTCTCGTCCATCGCCTCCAGGTCCCGGGCGAACTGCTCGGTCTCGACGAACATCAGCACGTACTTCATGGGCGTTCTCCTCGGGTGTGCGCTGCTGGACTCGGAGGTCAGGTGGCGGGCAGGGCGGCGTACAGGTCGATGCCGGTGCCGTCGGGATCCGTCACGGTGGCGTACCGCATCCCCCAGAACGCATCGAACGGCTCGGCGATGCCGCGGTAGCCCGCCTCGGTCAGCTCCGCGTACTTGGCGTCCACGTCGGCCGGGGCATCGAACTCGAAGCACAGCAGGGCGCGTGGCCCGCCGGTCGGCGCACTCCAGCCGGGCAGGAACGGGGTACGGAAGGCCTCGCTGTCGAGCATCAGGTGCAGCCCGCCCGGCAGGTCGCAGGAGGCGTGTTCGGCGGTGTTCGGGTCGAGTTTGAACTCCAGCCCGAGCCGGGCGTAGAAGGCGATGGTGGCCTGCATATCGGACACCACGATGTCGATGGTGTTCATCGTCGGGTTCATGACCTGCTCCGTTTCGGGGAATCGTTGATCTGTCACGGCTCGGTGAGGGCCGCCGCGCCGGCGTGGTGATCGGATGGTGGTCTCCTTGTCCGTCCCCCTGCCGGGCGGCCTGCTCACCGGCCTCATCAGCAAGACGATTCGCGGCCAGGCCGATACGACACTCCGGTGAAGATTGTTGCGCTTGCATCGAGCCGAGGTCGCTCCCGGGCCGCGGCATACCCGGACGAGAGATCTGAAGGAGGGCCCCTGCTTCACACGCTGACCGCTCATGGCTGCACCTACCAAGCCTCCGCAGAGGATCGGACCGGGTTTTGGCGCTGCACAGTTGCTCTTGACGACGATTCGGTGGAGACGGCCGTTTGCCACGGTCGAGGTCCTTGGCGTGCCTGTTCGTGCCTCATATGGGGGGTATACAGAGGGGCAGGGCCGGAGGGTGCCGAGAGCCACGCCTGCCTCCTGAATCCCGGCCCATTGGTCCGGCTCTCCACGGCGGCGTTCAACGTGGGAACGCTCAGGCCGGCGTCCAGTCCCGGCGGCGTCGTAGTCGTCCGCCGTGGCGGCGAGGTGGGCGCGCGGACGGCCAGCGTCGGGTGGGGGTTGTCGCGGTGCCACAGGAGCGAGTGCGGGTAGACGGGCGTCGGGCCGGTCACCGGGATGCGGCGCAGGCCGTGCCCGGCGGGCCAGAGCAGGCGGGTCCGCTCGCCCATGAAGGTGGCCGGGCCGGGGTGTCGGCGATCGTGTCCAGGAGCGCGTCGGAGCCGAAGTTGGGGCCGGTCGCCTCGATGGTGAGGCCGAACTCGGCGACGAGGTCGTCGTAGTAGGCGGCCCACTCGGTGCCGGGGACGATGCCGGGCATCCAGATCCGGTGCCCGGCGAGCCGGGCGACGCTCACCGACCGGGCGGACGCCAGCGCGTGGGCGGGCCCGGTGAGGAGCTGGAGCACCTCGTCGAGCACCCGGACGGACGCGACGTCCCCGGGAAGGGGCCGGCCGGGCACGGCGACGGCGCGGAAGGAGGCGTCGATCGCACCGGAGCGGAGGGCGTCGAGAGCCGTCTCGATGTCGAACAGCATCACCACGTCGAGGTCGATCCCGGGGTGCGCGCGGTGGAAGCCGCGCATCAGGCCTGACGCCGCCGAGCGCGAGGTGAGCACGTCGACGCGCAGCGGGCGGCTTCCGGCGCGCACGGACGCGACCGCGCGCTCGAAGGCGCGCAGCAGTTCGCGGGCGTGGGGCAGGAACGCCTGCCCGTCGATGGTGAGCGTGGCGCCGCGCGCGGTGCGGGTGAACAGCCGCACGCCGAGATCGCGTTCCAGTGCGGCGATGCGCTTGGAGACGGCCTGCTGGGTGACCACCAGCTCGGCGGCCGCCTCCTGGAACTGTCCCGCGTCGGCGGCGGCGACGAAGGTCCGGACGGTGTCGAGCATGCGGAGTGGGCATCGGGCCGCTGCTGATCGCGACGAACCTGGTGCGGTTCGCGGCGCTGCTGACGATCCCGGCCGCGGTCGCGCTCGGTGTGCTCACCTTCCCATAGCTCCTGCTGGTCTTGGTCGTCGTCGCGGCGGCCGACATCACCTTCCGCGCTGTCTCGGAGGTGTACCTGAAGACGCTGCTGCGAGCCGAGGACCTGCTCGTCGCCAACGCCCGGTTCGAGGCCACGAGCTGGACGATCACGATCGTCGGACCGCCGTTGGGCGGCGCGGCGATCGGGCTCCTCGGCCCGGTGGCGACGGTGGCGGCCGACGCGATCAGCCACCTGCTCTCGGCCCTGGGCATCGGCGCGATGGGCGGGCCGGAGCCACGGCCCGAGCGGCGACAGGCCGCGCGCACGCGGGCCCGGGACCTGCTCGACGGCTGGCGCCACATCCTCGCCGACGCGACGCTGCGTCCGCTGCTGCTCAACACCGCCCTGTTCAACGGCTTGGTGATGGCCGCCGGGCCGCTGCTGGCCGTCCTGATGCTCGGACACCTCGGGTTCGCGCCGTGGTAGTACGGCCTCGCCTTCGCCGCGCCCGCGATCGGCGGCGGTGGGGCCGGGAAGGGCGATGCCATAGGTGTTCTTTCGCAACAGGGGTGGGGCGTTGACGGACACGTGCCGGCTCGCGGGCCTGAGGGCGGTTCACCAGTCCAGTTCGTCGCAGCCGTGGTGGTCGGACGGTTCCACCTGCAGCGTGGCGTGGGCCACGCCGTGGCGTTGGCGCAGCAGGTCGCGGGCCTGATCCAGCACGGCGTGATTGTCGCTCATGTCGGTGGTGACGAGGTGAGCGGTGGCGACGTTCATGCCGGAGGTGAGCGTCCACAGGTGCAGATCGTGCACGTTGCGGACGCCGTCGATGGCGGCCAGGTCGGCGGTGACGGCGGTGGCGTCGACGCCTTCGGGAACGTGCTGGCCCAAGACGGCGAAGACCTGACGGCCGAGCGAGACGGCGCGCACGGCGACGAAGACGCCGATGGCCAGGGCGACGGCGGTGTCGAAGAAGCGCTGGCCGGTGGCGGCCACCAGAGCGCCGGCGACGATGACGCCGACCGATCCGGCGGTGTCGGCGACGACCTCCAGGTAGGCGCCCTTGACGTTGAGGCTCTCAGCGGCGCCGGAGCGCAGCAGCAACAGCGCGATGAGGTTGACCGCCAGGCCGAGGGCGCCGACGACGATCATCGGGCCGGAAGAGACCGCGGCCGAGTCGCCGATACCGCCGGTGTCGCTGATGCGGCCGATGGCCTCGATGACGACGTAGAGCGCGACGCCGAGCATCATGATCACAGCCAGCAGGGAGGCGAACACCTCGGCCCGGTAGGAGCCGTAGCTGCGCCGGCCGGTGGTGTCTGGCCGGGTGGCGACGCGGGTGGCCACCAGCGCCGCGCCGAGGGTGACCACGTCGGCGGCCATGTGCCCGGCATCCGACAGCAGCGCCAGCGACCCCGAGAGCAGGCCGTAGACCAGCTCGACGACGAAGAACGCGCCGATCAGCGCGAACGAGACGGCCAGCCGCCAGCGGTGCCGGCCTCCCGCATGCCCGGACGCCTGTTCCTGCCCGTGGCCGTGGCCGTGTCCGGCGCCCATCACGCGCCTGCTTCGCGCTCGGGGTGGATGGCGTCGGTGTGCCCGGTGTGCGCCAGCGCCAGATCCAGCAGCATCCGTACGTGCGGATCGGCCAGCCGGTAGTAGGCCATCCGCCCCGAGCGGCGGGCGGCCACGATGCGGTGGGCGCGCAGCAGCCGCAGCGCGTGCGAGACGGCCGACTCGCTCTGGCCGGTCACCGCCGCCAGGTCGCACACGCACAATTCGCCGTCCAGCAGCGCGACCAGCAGCCGCAGCCGGCCGGGATCCGACAGCAGGCCGAAGACATCGGCGGTGTCGATCAGGTCCTCGGCCGGCGGCATGCGCTCGTGCACGGCGGCGACCCGGTCGGCGTCGACCACCTTGACGGTGCAGCCGTCCACCGCCAACACTCCAATATCTGAATAGTTGTTCATATGTACAACATAGGTGGTGCTTCTGCTCGGCTGTCAAGAGCCGCCCCGCGCCACCTCGCTGCAGCCCTGTGGTTGCCGCGATCGTTCGGTCGTGCGCGTCCTGATGAGATGGTCATCCGGTGGTGGCCGCCGGGGCCGGGGGACGGCGGCTGATGGCGCGCAGCGCCTGGGCCAGGCGGTCCACGTCGTCGGCGGAGGTGAACAGGGCCGGGGTGACGCGCACGGCGCCGCCGCCGATCATGCCGGTGCGGGCGACGGTGAAGATGCGGTGACGGGTCATGAGGTGTTCGGCGATGGCGAGGTTGTCGGCCTGGCTGGTGCGGCCGCGCAGCCGAAAGGCGGTGATGGCGCCGTAGGCGCCGTTCTCGTCGGGGGTGAGGATCTGCACGTTGCCCAGGTCGCGCACTTGGCCTACCCAGCGGTCGCGCAGCCAGCGCAGCCGGGCCGCCTTGACCGGCGCGCCCAGCCGCTGGTGGAAGTCCAGGGCCGCATCCGCGCTCAGGTAGGGGGCGACGTTCATGGTGCCCGAATGCACCCGTGAGCGGATGTCGGTGGCCGGGTAGGTCTCGTCGGCATACAGCGGGTCGACGTCGGCCAGGCGGTGGCGGCGGATGTAGACAAACCCCGTCCCCAGGGGCAGGCCCATCCACTTGTGCAGGGAGAAGACGGCGAAGTCGGCGCCCAGATCGGCCATGGTGAAGTCGATTTGGCCCCACGAATGCGCGGCATCGACGATGACGTCGACGCCGCGGCGGCGAGCCATCGCGACGATCTCAGCGACCGGCGTGACCAGGCCGGTGCGGTTGTTCATGTGGCTGAGCAGCAGCAGCCGCACCTTCGGGTGCTCGCCCAAGGCGCGCTCGTAGGTGTCCAGGACGGCTTGGCGGGTGGCGGGCTCGGGGATGGCGATCTTCTCGACGTCCACGCCGCGTCGCGTGCGCAGCCAGTTCATCGCGTACTGGCCGCTGTGGTAGTCCAGGTCGGCGTACATCACGGCATCGCCCGGCCGTAGCCGGGCGTATCCGCCGATCAGGTTCTGCAGCGCCTCGGTGCCACCCCGGGTCAGCGCGATCTCCTCCCGCTCGACGCCCAGCAAGGCGGCCAGGCGCCCGCGCACCTGCTCGGCGTGTGGCTTGTAGGTGGTGCGCAGCAGGTGGGAGCTGCGCTGGTTGAGCTGGTCGACGTGATGGTGGTAGGCGCGCCGGACCGGCTCGGCCATGATGCCGTAGTAGCCGTTTTCCAGGTTGACGAAGTCGGGGCTGACCTGGAACTGCCGGGCCACGCCCGCCCAGAAGCGCTCATCGCGGGCGAGCTGGTCGAGGGAGATGCCAGGTGGCACGCTCAGCGCGTCGCCATCGGCAGGACCCGCCGCCCACGGGGAACGGGTCCCGGTGGAAAAGGTCGCGGCGCCCGCCGCCAGCGTGCCGAGGCCGGTGACGAGCCGGCGTCTGGACAAGGTCATGGCGGCTCCTGGTGAGTAGTGTGCAAGACCTGCACGCAGCATTCCTTTGTGGTGAGACCTGTCGTGAGGGACAGTTTGGCGGACCTTCTTCTTTGCCGCCCGCCATTTCTGCCGCTGTGTCGACGCCATGGATGCGAATATGGACATCCTGTGAGGAATGCATAAGCCGCGAGAGCCGCACAGGGGCGCGGCTCGCCCATGAGCAGGTGAGCTTTACTGAAACCTTTGCCATTGTGGAGCGCGCCCGCAGGGCGTGCGGGCATTATCACCAGTGATGTTCGTGACACCGCCCGCACGCACGCGCCGGCTGGCCGTCTTTCGCGCCGCACGGCTGCTGACGCATGGGTTGGTGGCGATCATCATGGTCGTCGGGGTGGTGTTCGCCCATGGCGGCGCCTGCGCCGCGGTGGAGTTGGCCGAACCCATCGCCCACACCTTTGCCGCCGCCCACACCGCAGGCCAGGGCGAGGCTCGAGGCGGCTTTGACCTGGGCAGTGCCGGGCACGACGGCCGGTGTCCGCATCAGCAGCTGCCGCTTCGCCATCAGCATGGCACCGAGCAGGACCGCTCGGCGATCAGCCCGGCCGGTGTCTGGATCCCGTTGCCGCTCCAGGCGACCGTCGTCGTCGCTGCCCTTTCTGCGGCTGCGGCCGGTATGGCCCCAGCGGGCCGGCGCCTGCCGATCGCGCCCTATCGGGACGAGTCCTGCGTGATGCGCATATAGGACGTGTGGCCGTTCTTTCGCCGCACATCGTCCACTAAAGCTCGCGGCTGTTCGTCATGCCGTGCGTTGCGTCATTCACTATCGGGGATTTCCGTCTATGTCATCGCAAGCGACTTTCGCGCGCCCGCTCGCGGCGCAGTTCACCGCTCATCCGGAGCTTTCTCTCATGGTCGGCAACACGCCGCTGGCGTTTTTGTCCGAGCCGTTCGTGCCGGGTGGCGGATTCTGGGCCAAACTCGAAGGCTTCAACCCCGGCGGGATCAAGGACCGGCCGGCCCTGCACATGGTGCGCGGCGCCCGTGCTCGGGGCGAGCTGCAGCCGGGCGCGACGATCATCGAGTCGACCAGCGGTACCCTGGGGCTCGGCCTGGCGCTGGCCGGGATCGTCTTCGGCCATCCGATCGTGGTGGTGGGCGATCCCGCCATGGAACCGCTGATGTGTCGGCTTTTGACCTCCCACGGGGTACGGCTGGAGATCGTCGCCGAGCCGCACCCGGTCGGTGGCTGGCAACAGGCCCGCCGCGAGCGCGTACGACGACTGCTGGCCGACACTCCCGGCGCCTACTGCCCTGACCAGTACAACAACCCCGACAACGTCGAGGCCTACGCCGGGCTGGCGCACGAGCTGCTGGCCCGCCTTCCGCACATCGACGCGCTGGTGTGCTCGGTCGGCACCGGCGGCCACAGCGCCGGCATCGCCCGCGTGCTGCGCCGTCACTTTCCCGACCTGCACCTGGTCGGGGTCGACACCATCGGCTCGACCATCTTCGGCCAGCCTGACCGGGCGCGGCTGATGCGCGGGCTCGGCTCCAGCATCCATCCGCGCAACGTCGCCTACGAGGCCTTCAACGAGGTGCACTGGGTCGCCCCGGCCGAGGCGGTGTGGGCGTGCCGGGCCCTGGCCGCCCAGCACTACGTGTCCAGCGGGTGGAGCACCGGCGCCGTGGCCCTGGCGGCTCGCTGGCTGGCTCGCACCAGCCCCGGCCGATGCGTGGTGGCCATCTTCCCCGACGGGCCCTGGCGCTACTTCAGCACCATCTTCGACGATGAGTTCTGTCACGCCCACGACCTGCTCGGGGCCGTCCCGGCCGATGAGCCGGATCTGCTGGCCCACCCGGCCGAGCGGGAGGTGCACCGCTGGAGCCGCTGTACCCGCATCAGCGACCCGCTGGCCAGTGCGCGATGAAGGGCATCTGGGCCGAGTTTCGCTCTTTCGAGCGGCCGATCCAGCTGCTGCAGATCAACCAGGCGGGCATCAACCTCGGCTTCTACATGCTGATGCCGTATCTGGCGCTGCACCTTTCGGTCGACGCTCATCTGGCCGCCTGGACGATCGGGCTCATCTTGGGCCTGCGCAACGCCAGCCAGCAAGGCATGTTCCTGATCGGGGGCACCCTGGCCGACCGCCTCGGCTACAAGCCGATGATCATGGTCGGGTGTGCGTTGCGCACCTTCGGCTTCGCCCTGTTCGGCCTGTCCACCGCGGTGCCGCTGCTGATCGTGGCCGCCGTGCTGACCGGACTGGCCGGGGCGTTGTTCAACCCGGCGGCACGCGCCTATCTGGCCGCCGAGGCCGGCGAGCGCAAGGTCGCGGCGTTCGCTGTGTTCAACGTGTTCTACCAGGGCGGCATCCTGGCCGGCCCGCTGGCCGGTCTCGCGCTGCTGCGCGGTGGCTTCACCGTGGTGTGCCTGACGGCCGCCGCCATCTTCGCGGTACTGACCGTGCTGCAGGGATGGTGCCTGCCGGCCCGGCGCACCGTGGCCCAGCAGCGCCAACCGGTGCTGCGTGAGTGGCGTCAGGCGTTCACCGACCGCGCCTTCGTCTCCTTCTCGACGGCGATGATCGCCTCTTATGCGTTGTCGTTTCAGATGTATCTGGCGCTGCCGCTTCAGGTGCAGCACCTGGGGGGTGGTCAGACGGCGGTGATGGCGCTGTATGTGCTTTCGGCGCTGCTGGGCATCACCGCCCAGGTGCGGCTGACCGCGTGGTGCGCGGCTCGGTGGAGGCGCGGGCAGGCGATCAGCCGCGGCCTGGTCGTGATGGGGGTGGCGTTTTTGCCGCTGGCCGGCGCGGCGTACCTGCCGTTGCCCTGGCCGTGGGCGCTGGTTCCGGTGGTGGTGTGCACGCTGCTGCTCACCTTGGCCACCTTGGTGGTCTTCCCGTTCGAGATGGCGACCATCGCCGACATGGCCGGAGAAAGGTTGATCGGCACCTACTACGGGTTATACAACCTGGCCTGCGGCGCCGGCATCCTGGCCGGGAACCTGCTGGCCGGCGCGCTGGTCGATGCCGCCCGCAGCGACGGCCTGGCCGCCCTGCCGTGGCTGTTGCTGGCCGCGGCAGGGCTGGCCTCGGCGGCAGCCGTCAGCCGCCTGGACCGGCGCGAGCACCTGTACGGCCCCGGCCAGGAGGCCGTCGCCACCTGACCTGCGAATGTCGCACCGAAGCCGGGTCTGGCCATAGCCGCATGACGTGGCCGCGATCAGGCCCCGCCGGTGCTGTCGCCGCCGTCCGGGCCGTCAAAGGACGGCCGACATCTACCCCGCCATCCTGCCAGAGCACCCCATCACGAGCGCGCTCCCTTTTCCCATCGCCGTGATCGCCCTGCCCGGTGCGGGCTTATGCCCTCACCCTGCGCGCTCGCGGTCCTTCCTGGGTCGTGTGGGCTGTCCGCTGCTGCCGGGCGGCTACAGGAGAGTGCAGATGATGGGGGCGATCAAGACGGTCAGCGGGCCGCTGAGCAGTCCGGCCGCGGCACTGTAGGCCGCGATGGCCGCCCCGTGGCGCGGAATGGTCGCCTCGCTCAGGAGGCGGCGGAGACGCTGGGCGACGTCTACCTGGGCCAGAGCCAGGGTGTGAGCCGATTGCTGCTCGCCGGGGGTGATCATCTCGACGATGGCCTGGGCCAGGACCAGGTCGCCGTGCTGGCGGCGTGCCTGATCGTCGGCGAGCATCTCCAGCAGCACCGACACCGCCCGCATGGCCGTCTTGGGGGCGCTGAGGATCGAAAAGGCCTGCGCCAGCGCCGCAAACGGCAATAAGACCAGGTCATGACGGCCGCGGGCGTGCGCGCGCTCGTGGGCCAGGACGGCGTGCACGTGACGAGGGCTCAACCGCTGAAGCGTGCCCCGGCTGATCACGACGCGGGCCCCTCGCCTGCCGCGTCCGGGCACGCAGTAAGCCACGGGCCGGGCCTCGGGCAAGACGTAGGCGCCGTAACCGGGGTGCAGGTCGGCGACCAGGTCGATCATCAGGCGCTGGCGGCGCCGGCCGGCGGCTGTCGTGGTGAGGGCGCGCGCCGTGTGAACCAGCAACCAGGCCGGTAGCGACAGCGACCACGCCAGTGCGGCGACGTGGCCCCAGCCCAGGCCGGACAGGCCTCGTCCATCGACGATCTGGTCGCCGAGGGTGTGCACGCCGTGCGGGAAGGCCGCCGCCAGCGGCGCGACCGCGGCGATCAGCCCCAGCCCCAAGGCGCCCAGGCCGGCGGACAGGCCGATGGCCTGCCACAGCACCAGCGCGGCACGTGGCTGGCGGCTCGTCCACGCGGCCGAGGCCAGCGGCAGGGTCACGTGCCGGCCGAGCAGGAGGGGAAGCAACGCGATGCCGGCGGCGAGCATCCACGCCGTCATGGCGCCTGCCCCCCTCGCGGGTGCTGGGCGTCGTGGCGGCCTTCTCGCTGCTGCAGGGCCAGGCGCAAGGCGGCGGCGACCTCGGGGGAGACGGTTCCGACGAAGCGGTGGACCACGGCGTCGACGTTGCCCGCTTCGCTGAGGGCTTCTTGCATGACCTCGGCGACGAAGGCATCCTTGCCGGCGCTGGCCCGGTAGCGGTGTGCCCGGCCGGTGCGTTCCCGGGTGGCCAGGCCCTTGCGCGACAAGCGCAGCAGCACGGTCAAAACGGTCGTCACCGCAGGCCGGGACGGCAAGGAGTCGGCGAGTTCCTGGGCGAGCATCCCGTCGGGGTGCTGCCACAAGACCTCCATGATCGAGCGCTCCAGATGGCCGAGCCGCACTGGTGCCCCCCCTTTTTTCTTCGTGGTCGCCCCACCGTGGGCAGAAGGGTACGCCAGCGCGCAGGCGAGCCCCCCGGCCCAAGGCACCCCCGCGTCCTGAACCGAAGCGGTGCGGACAGTTTTATGCCAATCTTCTACGCCGTGTAGAAGTATGGGGACAGCCGCCAGGTTCCGGCCACCAGGCCGGGCATCCCCACGCGGCGGACCAAGGGTGAGGAGCGCAGGTGTCGCAGCAACACGACCACAGTGAGGGCAGGCGCGCCAAGATCGCGGCGATGCGCGCCGCGGACGTCCGCCAAGACGCCCGAAGGAAGAACCTCGCCGTGACCGCGGCCGTGCTGGGCGCGGTGGTCGTGGTGCTGGCCGCCGTCATCCTCATCAGCAAGATCGGTGACGGGGGCACGACCGGCGCCGTGGCCACCGGGGAGTCGCAGCTGGTGCGGGCCGACAGCCACAAGGTGCAGACCGCCGCCGACGGCAAGGTGACCTTGGTGGAGTTCCTCGACTTCGAGTGTGAGGCCTGCCGGGCCGCCTTCCCCGTCGTAGAAGAGCTGCGCAAGCAATACGCCGGGAAGGTGACCTTCGTGGTGCGCTACTTCCCCGTTCCCAGCCACTTCAACGCCGAGCGCGCCGCCCGCGCCGTGGAGGCCGCCGCCGGCCAGGGCAAGTTCGAGGCGATGTACCAGCGGATGTATGAGACCCAGACCCAGTGGGGGGAAAAGCAGGTTCCCGCCGACGCGCTCTTTCGGACCTTCGCCCAGGATCTGGGTCTGGACATGGCCGCCTGGGACAAGGCCTACAGCGACCCGGCCACCCTGACTCGGATCAAGAAGGACATGGCCGACGGCCAGGCGCTGGGCGTGCAGGGGACGCCGACGTTCTTCCTCAACGGCAAGAAGCTCGAACCCGAATCCTCCGACGACCTCAAGGCGGCCATCGATGCAGCACTCGCCGGCTGAGCCCGCCCCCACCGAGCATCCCGAGCATCCCGAGCACGCAGACCACCCAGGCCCTCTCGGCCCCCCAGATTCCCTGGATCGGTCGGGCCGCCGAGCAGGCACCGCACAGGCAGGCCAGGGGCGGCCAGTAGAGCCGTTCCCTCGCCTGCTGCCCTGGCTGCTGGTGATCGGCGGCGCGCTCGGATGGCTGGCGGCGGTCGTCTTGACCGTCGAGAAGATCACCCTGCTGAAGGACCCGGACTACGTGCCCAGCTGCAGCATCAATCCGGTGCTGTCGTGCGGGTCGATCATGACGACTCCCCAGGCCGAGCTGTTCGGGTTTCCCAACCCGCTGCTGGGCGTGGCCGGCTTCGCCGTCGTCGTGACGGTCGGCGCCGCGTTGCTGGCCGGGGCCGGTTTTGGCCGATGGTTCTGGCTGGGCCTGCAGGCAGGAGTCACCGCCGGCGCGCTCTTCGTGCACTGGCTGATCTTTCAGAGCCTGTATGTCATCGGCGCCTTGTGCCCGTACTGCATGATCGTGTGGGTCGTGATGATCCCGCTGTTTTGGTACGTCACCCTGCACAACCTCACCCGAGGCCACCTGCCGGGCGGCGATAAGGTCTCACCCGCTCGCGGGGCTCGCGTGGTGGCGACCTTGAGGGATTACCACTCGGTCGCGATCGCGCTGTGGTTCGGCGCGCTCCTCGCGCTGATCGCCATGCGCTTCTGGTCATTCTGGATCACCCTCGTCTAACCCCCAAAAGTACAGGGTTTTCTGAATTCATGAAACCCTGTACTTTTGGGGTATGTTGACGATCGCCCCCGAGATCGAGGTCCTGGCACGCTTCGGCCGCGCGCTGGCCGATCCGATCCGCTGCCGGATCCTGCTGGCCCTGCGCGAGGCCCCCGCCCACCCGGCAGACCTGGCCGAGACCCTCGGCATCTCCCGCACCCGCCTGTCCAATCACCTGGCCTGCCTGCGCGACTGCGGCCTGGTCGTCGCCGTCCCCATGGGCCGCCGCACCCGCTACGAGCTGGCCGACCCTCGCCTCGGCCACGCCCTGGGCGACCTGAGCAGCGCCGTCATCGCGGTCGCGGCCGACGCCGAGCGCACCTGCGCCGACGCCGACGAGCAGGGGTGTTGCTGATGAGCGCCATCACGCTCGGTCCCACCCCGGCCCGCCGCGCCGCGCTGGCGCGCCGCATCCGGCTGCTGGTGGCCGCCACCATCACCTACAACGTCATCGAAGCGGCCGTGGCCATCACCGCCGGCACCATCGCCTCCTCGGCCGCCCTGATCGGTTTCGGCCTGGACTCCATCGTCGAGGTCGCCTCCGCCGCCGCGGTGGCCTGGCAGTTCTCCGCCACCGACCACGAGGCGCGGGAGAAGACCGCATTGCGCGTCATCGCGCTGTCGTTCTTCGCGCTGGCCGCCTACGTCACCTTCGACGCCGTGCGCGCGCTGCTGGGCACCGGCGAGGCCGAACACTCCACCCCCGGCCTGATCCTGGCCGCCCTGAGCCTGATGATCATGCCGTTCCTGTCGGCCGCCCAGCGCCGCGCCGGCCGCGAACTCGGCTCCGCCTCCGCGGTCGCCGACTCCAAGCAGACCCTTTTGTGCACCTACCTGTCCGGCGTGCTGCTGGTCGGGCTGGCACTCAACAGCGTCTTCGGCTGGTCCTGGGCAGACCCGATCGCCGCCCTGGTCATCGCTGCCGTCGCGGTCAAGGAAGGCCGCGAGGCCTGGCGCGGGGATGCCTGCTGCGCCGTCCCGGCCGCCGGCACCCTGTCCGGCAATACGGTGTCCGCCGGTGCGGTGCCCGCGGCTGAGGGCTGCGCGGACGGCTGCTGCTCACCCGTCCAGGACCCGCCGCGGGACACGCGATGATCGGCCGTCCGATGCCCGCATCGGTGCGGGCCGCCTACCATGCCGAGATGCGCGCCGCCCGCACCACCACCGAGCCACAGGCACGCTGGCGGCACCTGGAACGGGCGCACATCATCTCCCAGCCCTGGCCCTGGCCACACACCGCCAACCACCTCGCCATGTTCGCCCTCGCCGTTCACCAGCGCGACCGGCGCGAAGCGCTCGGCCAGATCGTGCGCATCATCATCGCCGCGCCCGGCTCAGCGCTGGGCCGCTACCCCGAAGGCAACACCGGCCGCGCCCGCGCCGGCCTGACCCAGCTGATGCCCGTCCCCGACGATCTGGCCACGTTGCTGCAGGCCGATCGGTGAGCGGCCACCGCACGCCATAACGGAGCACCCCTATGAGCACCACTGCGCCGAACTGCTACCCGCCACCCTGACACCTCGGCAATCTCATCGGCCCTGCTTCGGCTCATCCGGCGAAGGAGACCTCCCTATGGCGACCGCGCAGATCGGCGACAAACAGCTCGGCTACGACCTGCACGGGCCCGACGACGGCGAACCGGTCCTGCTGCTGGGGGGCACCAGCATGCCCCGAGGCGTCTGGGCACTGATGCAACTACCCGCCCTGACCCAGGCGGGCTACCGGGTGGCCGTGCTGGATCCGCGCGGCACCGGCGAATCGAGCCACCTGCCCGGTCGCGCCGCAGGTGAGCGGCCTCCTGCTCAGCCGGGCAGCGCATCCGGCGCCTACAGCGTCGACGACCTCGCCGACGACGCCACCGACCTGATCAAGTACCTGGGCTGGCGGCAGGTCCGCCTGCTGGGGCTGTCACAGGGCGGGTTCGTCGCCGAGCAGTTGGCGTGGCGCCAACCAAACCTGGTGCGGGCGGCGGTGCTGCTCGGTTGCGCCGGCGCCACCACCGCCTACCAGCGTGCCTGGTTCACCGCGATGCGCGCTCTGCTGGCCGCCGGGCCCGTACCGGCCGAGTTCTATGTGGCCGAGAACCTGATGAACGCCCTGCCCGCGCACGTGCTGCGCGACGACGACACCCGGGTAACGCAGTGGGCCGAACTCATCACCGCCAAGGACTGGGACACCCCGGGCGACCGCGGCCAGTACCTGGCCTGCATCTCCTGGCTCCTCGACGTCGACCACGCCGCGCGCTGGCCGCAGCTTCGCCCGCCCATGCTGGTGCTCGCCCTCGAACACGACCTGATGTTCCCACCCCGCACCGGTCGCACGGCCGCGGCCGCCATGCCCGACGGCAGCTTCACCGAGATCACCGGGTACGCCCACGGCGGCGCCATCGAGGCCGGCGACCAGATCACCCCGCTCGTGCTGGACTTCTTTGCCGCCCACTGACCTGCTGACACTTTTTGTACCGCGACCACCGGCACTCCCGCTCGGGCCCACCAGCATGCCGCTCGGCACTACCGGCCGGTACCGCTAACGGAGCTGCCCTGTAGTTCTTCACGCCCGAACACCCTCAGCCCCGCCGGGCCGCCCCCCTCGACTGGCTTCTAAAAATACGGTTGTCGTGCCTGGTGACACACCAGCTCACGGCGATCCCGTCAACTGATGTGACACCAACCCAGGTTGGCCGGTCCGTTTCTACCGGACCCCCAACACGTATGTGAGTGCTCTGAGGCGGTAGCCGCGTTGGAGCGCGCGGTCTACCCCTGAGGTGCGGTCGCTGTCTGGCCCTGCTGTGGTGGATGGGGCTCGCCGGCCTGGCCGGCGAGGAGCCGACTGATTGTCTGCTGTGCGGTGGCCTCGCGTTGTTCGGCGGTTGTGGCACGATGGTCGGCCTGCTGCAACGCCTGCTGCAGGGTTTCCAACTGGGCGGTGGCCACCGCGGCGGCGGTACGGGCCTCGTCGCGTTGATCACGGATCCGTTGCAGAGCCTGAGCTTGGCCGGCGAGTTCCTCGCGGACCCGGCTGGCCTCGGCGCGAGCCGTCTCGGCTTCCTGGTGCATCTGATCACGGGCGGCCTCGGCGCGTTCGGCGCGGCCACCAACGGTTTTCAGATCGGTACGCACCTGATCAAGGGTGGTGGCCTGTTCGGCCAGTGCGGATTCCAATGTGATGATCTGCCGGTCGTATTCGGCGGTCGCGGCGGCGGCTTGTCGGCGTTCGGCGTCCAGGACGCCCTGCAAGGCGTCACGCTCAGAGGTGGTCCGCCGGACCATGCGCTCAGCGGTGGTGACGCGCTCAGCGGCTGCCGCGGCGTCCTGTTGAGCGCGAGTGCGTTCGGATTCATGCTCACCGGCCGTGCGCCAAGCCGTCCGTTCGGACTCCTCAGCGCGTTGCTGTGCTGCGGCGGCCTGCTGGATGGCCTTCTCAGCTGCGGCGATCGCAGCCTCGGCCTTGTCTTGGGCGGCGGCGGCGCGCCGTTCGGCGGCGACGATGTATTCAGCGGCGCGCTGTTCGGCGGCCGCGGCGGCAGCCCGGGCTTCTTCGGCGGCCTGCTCGGCGGCATCGATCTGAGTGAGCGCACCAGTGGTGGCCGCGGTCAGTGCCTCGGTGAATGCGGTCAGCTGAGCCGTCCACTGCTCGCCTGCGCTCAGCAGATCACCGTTTAACGCTCCGGCTCGCCGTAGTGCTTCGGTGACCAGTGGGGTGTGCGCGGCGGTGCGAGCGCGGTGTGCGGCGGCGCGGCAGGCATCCCCGCAATACAAGGCCGGCCGACCAATGCGGCGACCACTGCGACCAGAAGACTCCAGCCGGTTGACGCACCCAGAACGGGCGCACATCCGCCCGGTATCGGGGGTGTCGCTGCTCATGTCGAGGTTCACGAGGTGCTTGGGCGTGCCGGAAGGGTCATCGATCACCCGGCAAGCCTAGCAACATATCGTTCTCGAACGATAAAGATTTCGTACTCAACAAAACAAAATACAAGTGCTGGCGACAATCCTCTGACCCGCGATAACACGCCTTATCGCGGGTCAGAGCGGCCCGGGGGAGCAGCCGGCACCGAAGGGGGAATCGTCGTGTTTCACCCACCTGAGGCGCCCCCACCCCGAAGGGAGCCCGCAGCTCCCACCGCAGGGGCGGTGCATGCGGCAGACGGCTCCGACGCGATCCCACCGGAGCCTGCCCATCCGCAGGCTCAACCGCCGAAAGCGTCGCTGCAACCGCTCCCGCGTCCCGTCACCCCCTACCCCGACGAGACCCTCGCCTCCTACCTGCACCGGCTCGCCCGAGCCAACCGGCTCGATGCCGGGTGGCTGCACAGTTATCTCGCCAACGACCACCGCAAGACGGCGAAAGTACCCGCCGACCGACTGGCCGCCCTCAGCGGCCTACCGGAGCGCACCCTTCGCTACGCCATCTTGGAGCTGTGTTCTGCCGAGGAACTGGCCGACATGAAGATCGCCGGATGCCCTGCTCCCACCTACGGTGCCGCCATGGCCTGCCATCTGTGCTCGCTCGCCCGCGGCTGCCAACAGAAGGTGATCTACCAACGACAGCGCGAGAACGTGATCTGCCTGCGCCACCGCCGCTGGATCGGCACCGCAACCTTCGGACCCAGCTCCTCACAACTCGACCTGAGCCACCAGCCCGAGATCCTGAACGCCGCCAAGCGGCACCGGCGCCTTATCCGGCGGCACGGCCAAGAACGCGTCAACTACTACGCTTACTGCGACGCCGAACGCATCTGGCACCAATGGCCCACTAAAATTGCCTGGGACGAGGGCTTCTATCGCAGGATGCGCATCTTCCACGGGGACGGATGGAGTGTCGCCAAGGATGACGCAACAATCCACGCCGCAGCATATCCACAGATCATCGCCCTCACCCGCCTCCTTGTCTCACCGTATTGGCGCGCTGCGGCCTTGGAAAATCTTCCCCAGCCGCGTCGCTTCGTCACAGAATTACGCCGCACTGTCGCCCCGGCATATTCTTGGTTCCCTGAGCGCTCGTATGGGCACTACGAGCCGCTCGCCGCTTGGATCGATCAAGAGTTGCAACAACAAAACGGCCCCGATCTGGCCGACTACCGCGACGCAGAAATTATTTATCGCTCAGGCGATCTAGACGGCCTGGACCTACATGCCTATCCGCTCGAGCAGGTAATGCGGCGTAGAGGTGCTTCTGAGGACCGCTCCCGCCGACTGGCCGCCGCCATTCGGTCTATGGCCACACCCCAGCCCCGCCCGTGAGCCAGCAGCCGATGCACCATGATCGAGGAAATGGCCGCCCGCTGATTCAGTCCGGCCATGGCCCGACCGGGCAAGTGATGGTCCGCACCGAGAACAAGACACCTGAGCGCGATCTGTCGCCGCTACGGTGCCCCATCCAACCGCCGAGAGGCATCGCCGATATGATCCAGTCGATGAGGGTCCGTCCACACCGCCAGCCGCTCGCTGCCCGGGGCCATCGGTGAAAACGGCGCTGCGTCCACTGCCCCGCACCGTTGCCCCGTTCCCCGACGAGACGCTCGACTCCTATCTGAACCGGCTTGCCCGGGCCAACCGGCTCGATGCTCAGGCGTTGCAGACCTATATCGCCCAGGACCACCGCAAAACGGCGAAGATCCCCCTCGATCGCCTCTCCGCTATCAGCGGCACACCGGAGCATGCGCTTCGCTACGCCATCGTGGAATTGCGCACCCCCGAAGAGCTGGCCCGTATGAACATCAGTACAGGCCACATCACCGGGTATACCGTCGGACGCTCCCCGTCCACGGTCAGCAGGACCATGGCCTGTCGTCGATGCACGCTCACCCGCGGCCATCAAGATGCGGTGTGGTGCTGGCACCGGCATGAGGACGTGGTCTGCTTCCAGCACCGCCGCTGGATTGGTCCCGGATCGGTCAGGTCCGGCTCTTCTCAGCTCGACCTCACCGATCAACCCGAAATCCTGCATGCCGCCAAACAACATCGGCGTCTCATCAGGCGTCACGGCAGAATAGGCGTTGACCACGCCTACGCAGAAGCGGATTTCATCTGCCAGCAATGGCACACACGTCATTCCCATGAGGATGACTTCTCCCGCAGGATGGACATCTTCCTTGGCGAGGAGTGGCATGTCCAGCGACTCCATGCAACGATCTACGCTTCGAAATATCCACAGGTCGTTGCTCTTACCCGGCTCCTGGTCTCGCCCTACTGGCAGTCCGTGGCCTTTGAAGATCTTCCTCGGCCGCGCCGCTTCATTGCAGAGGTGCAGCGCACGGTCGCCGCGGACTACTTCTGGCCTACCGAGATCTCATACGGGCACTTCGAGCCCCTAGCCGATTGGTTCAACACGCAACTACGGCAAGCAGAGGCTCCCGATCTCTTCGATTACCGGGTCGCAGAGCGCCTTCAGCGCTCAGGCGCCCTGGACGGCCTGGATCTTCGCACCTCTCTGCTGGAGCAAACGCTCCTGCACGCAGGTGTTCCGGATGGCCCAAGTCACCGCGCCTTCCAACTTGCCGAAATCATCCGCTCCAGGGCGAAAAACAAGCACCCCCGTGAACCTTCTAGGCATACACCATGATCAACGAGATGGCGTTCCGCTGATTTGACTCCTTCAGGAGCAGACGCCGCAGATCAGGGCTTCATCGGGCCGCACACCGAACGAGACGGAACAACAGTGGTGATCCACGACGGGCACATCGTCCGAGCAGAAGAGCACGGCCTCGACGGCTCGCTCACCCCCTCCGGCAGCGCGGAGCACACCGCGGCGGACTACGCGCTCAGCGACGCGGCCCGCGCACGCATCGCCGACGGTGTCCCGGCCAACACCCGGCGCGCGTACGAGCGCCAATGGGCGGCCTTCACCCTCTGGTGCACCGACCACGGCCGCCTCCCGCTGCCCGCCACCGGCCACACACTGGCCGAATACGTCGAGACGCTGTGCGCGGCCCACCAGGCCCCGGCCAGTATCGAACAAGCCCTCGCCTGCGTGCGTACCATGCACCGCCTGGCCGGCCACACCAACCAGCCCCCCACCGACGCCGCCCGCCTGGCCCTGCGCGCCTACAAGCGCGCCCGTGCCGAATCCGGCACCCGCGGCCAGCGCGAAGCCCCGCCGGTGAGCATCGACACTCTGCGTGCCATGATCAGCGCCTGCGACCTGAGCACCCGCATCGGCATCCGCGACCGGCTCCTGCTGGTACTCGGCTTGGCCCTGATGGGCCGCCGCTCCGAACTGGTCGCCTTGACCTGCGACGACATCCGGGAAGTCCGCGACGGCTTGGAGGTCACCATCCGCACCTCCAAAACCGACAAAGACAGCCACGGTGAGATCATCGCCATCCCGCGCGGCAGCCACCCTCTGACCGACCCCGTCGCCGCCTGGGCCGACTGGATCACCGTCCTCACCGACGCCGAAGGCGCCTCCGGGCGGCTGTTGCGCCGTATCGACCGCCACGGCAACCTCGGTCCCCGCCTCGGCGCCGACGCCGTCAACGTCATCATCCGCGCCCTGGCCATCCGCGCCGGCATACCCAGCGCAGAGACCTTCACCGCACACAGCCTGCGCGCCGGCGGCGCCACCGTCGCCTACGCCGCAGGCGTCCCCATCTCCGTCATCGCCAAGCACGGCCGCTGGGCCCCCGCCTCTCCGGTGGTCCTGCGCTACATCCGCGCCGTCGACCGCTGGCGCGACAACGCCATGCGAGGCGTCGGTCTGTAGAACCCACTCAAAACCCGCACGGAGCACTCCAGCAACAACGCTTTGAGCAGCGCTGATGCCCTCAAACAGGTCGCTCACTACGAAGCAAGAAGACGATCATGCCTCAGATGGGTTGAGACGAAACACCAGATACCTCAGATCGAATGAGACGCTCAACCCGACACGGGAGACGGTGGGGGCCACCGCAGGAACGGCCACAGACAAGTCGCAACTCCGGCTTGGCCCTGCGCGGATCCTTCACCCCGTTAAGAAAACCCCTCCTGACGTGGGGCGATGCTGTAGACGGCACAGCAGCCGTGAGCGATCATGCCTCAGATAGGTTGAGACGAAACACCAGATGCCTCAGATTGAATAAGACGAGCCTCGGCTCGATACAGAAGGACGCCCCTTCTTTGGCCGGTGGCCCATCCATCCGAGACCAAGTGGATCTTCGGGGGAGCGCCTTCACCGAACTCTCGCTTCGGTTTGGCCCCCATCCGGTAGCCGCCGCTGCCTGAAACCCTCTCTGAGCTGGTCTTTTAGATCGTCATGCGAGCCCGAAGAGACAGTCGAGCCCATGATGATCATGCCTCAGATAGGTGAGACAAAGCACCGGATACCTCAAGTTGAGTGAGACTGCCTCAGATTGAGTGAGACGGGACACCAGGACAACTTCGTGGCAGTTCGCACACACAGACGGCCGTAGTCGTACCGAAGACAGCAACTTGCGGGAATTTACATTCCCGGTACTTACCTTCAGCAGGCATGAACGCAACAGATCTTCTTTATTGATTTCTAATTTCCAGAAAATCAGTCCTGCTACGCTGGGGGCATGCCGGAGCAGGGGACGATGACGCCGTGTAAGCACTGCGGGACGCCGATCGAGCAGCGGCAGGGGCGGGGGAGACCGCGCGCCTACTGCGCGCAGGGGGACTGCCAGGCGGTGGCCAAGCGGGAACGCGAGATGCGGCGGGCGACCCCGGGCCTGGAGGGGGCGCTGGCGAGGGCCGAGGAGTTCTACGAGCGCATGGAGAAGGGCATGATCGCGGCGATAGAGCCACTGGCACAGGTGCTCTCCCAGGAGCTGAGCCCGGCCGGGGTGGAGGCCAAGGTGAGCGCGGTGCAGGCCGAGGCCCACACCCGGGTGGCGATCGCTCGCACCGAGCGCGAGCAGGCCTTCGAGCAGGTACGGCTGGCGAGGGAGGCCTCCGAGCACGCCCGGCGCGAGCGTGACGCGATGGCCGAGCGGGTACGGGAGGCCGACGCCGAGCGCGACACCGCGCTGACCGATGCCGAGACCGCCAGGCAGCAGGCCCTGGCCGCGCTGCACGAGGCCGCCAGCACCGAGCGCCGGGCCAGGCAGGCCGAGCAGGAGGCCACCCGCAGGGCGCAGCGGGCCGAGGCGGCCAGGGACGCGGCGCTGCGGGAGATGGCCGAGCGGGTGGAGGCGGCCGAGGATGAGGCCGGCCGGGCCAGGGAGCAGGTGCTGGCCGAGCAGGAGCAGGCCCGGCAGGCTCTGGCCGAACGCGACCGCGCACTGCAGGAGGCCGCCACTGCCGCCAAGGCGGTGCGGCAGGCCGAGCAGGCGGTCGCCGCCGCGTCGGCGCGCGCCCAGGCGGCCGAGGCCGAACGCGACCGCGCGCTGGCGCGCGCCGACGCCGACGCCGAGGGACGCGCCCAGGCCGTGGCCGAGGCCGCCGAAGCGCGTACCCGGGCCGAGCGGCTGGAGAAGCACGTGGCCGAGGTGGAGAAACGGACCGCGCGGCGGCTGGCCAAGGCCGAGGAGCGGGCCTCGGAGAAGGTCGCCGAGGCCCGGGAACGTGCCGCGGCCACGGCGGCCGAGGCGGTGGCCGAGCGCGACGAGGCGCGGATGCGCCTGGCCATGGAGCAGATGCGCCTGTCGGACCTGCGCGAGCAGATGGAGGCGCTGCGCGCCGAGGCGGCGCTCCTGCGCGAACGCGCGGTGACCGCGGAACTGCGGGCCGACCCCGGCTGAGAGGCGCTCCTGGCCGCGTTGGGGCTGGTCGTCCGTGCGGTCGCTCTAAGAGCGCCTAACAGAATGAGTTCTGCTGTGCTTTGATCTCTCGCTGTAGCGATGGTGAGAGGGGTGGGCGGGTGGCGCGGCTGAAGCCGTGGGAG
>NZ_JBVJIA010000051.1:0-45476 GCF_055586505.1 Streptosporangium sp. NPDC050148
CCCCCCCCCCCCCCCCCCCCCCCCCCCCCCCCCCCCCCCCCCCCCCCCCCACTCCCCCCCCCCCCCCCCCCCCCCCCCCTCCCCCCCCCTCCCCCCCCCCCTTCCCCCCCCCCCCCCCCCCCCCCCCCCCCCCCCCCCACGGGCGGCTCACGCCGGAACCCGCAGGAGGACCTCGAAGCCCTCCGCGCCCGGCCGGGCGGCCAGCGACCCGCCGATCAGCTCGGCCCGCTCACGCATCCCCACCAGCCCGTACCCTCCCTCCGAGGGCACCGGCCGGTCCGGCGCACCTCCCGTGTCGCACACCCGCAGCTCGCACCAGTCGCCGGTACGGCGCAGCGCCACCGAGACCGCGGCGCCCGGCGCGTGCCTGCGCACGTTCGTCAGCGCCTCCTGGGCGGTCCTGGCCACCGCCAGCCGGGCCCCGGCCGTCAGCGAGCCGAGGTCGCCGGTGACCGAGACCGCGCAGGGCGCCCCGGTCGTCGACCGGAACTCCACGGCCAGCCGTTCCAGCCGCTCGGCCAGCGGCAGTTCCTGCCCGCGCAGCGCGTCGAGCGCCCGGCGGGTCTCCTCCAGCCCGGCCCGGGCCAGCCGCACGGCCCGGTTGACGCGGTCGAGGGCCGCGGCGGGGTCCTCGCCCCGCTCCAGCAGCAGCCGAGCCCCTTCCAGGTGGACGATCTGCGCCGACTGCGAGTGCGCCAGGATGTCGTGAACCTCCCTGGCCAGCCGTGCCCGGTCGGCCAGCACCGCCTCCCCCGCCCGCGCCTCGGCCAGCGCCGCGCCCTGCCTGCGGATCACCCTCATGTGCCGTACGAGGAACATGATGACGGCCGCGTAGGCCATCCCGAAGACGTTGCCCATCACCTCCCAGCCCTGCAGGCCTAACAGCAGGCCCAGGGCGGCCGTACCGGCGACCGCGACGACCACCAGCAGCACCGCGGGTCCCGTGCGGGCCCTGACCGGTGCGGCGAACAGCAGGGGGTAGAGCAGTCCCAGGCCGGTGTAGTGCTCGATCGCGTTCAGGGCGAGGCCCGCGGCGAGCGGGACCGCCAGCAGCAGGGCGGCGCGCCGCGGGTCGTCGTCCCGGAGCGCCCACAGGAAACAGCCGGTGGCGACCGCGCCGAGCACGAGGACCGGCGGTGCCCACGGCAGGCCGACCTGGACCGCGACCATGACCGGGCCGTACAGCAGGTACGCCCCCAGCAGGACGACAAGGAACCGGCGCACCGCGGGGCGACGGAGAAGGGTCACGAACGACAAGCTACCCGCGGCCTCCCCCGGGCGGCCATCGGCCCCGGGGTGGAGATCGTCTCCACCCCGGGCCCCCGGCCGCCTCCCCCGGGTGGACATCGCGCGGTCCACCCCCGGGACCGTGTGCTCCCACCCTCCTGGGGGCCATCGTCGAGGTATGTCAGCGATCAGTGTCACCCACCTCGGCAAGTCGTTCGGCGCGGTCCGCGCCGTGGACGACCTGTCGTTCACGGTGGAGCGGGGAACGCTCACGGCCTTCCTCGGCCCCAACGGAGCGGGCAAGACCACCACTCTCCGCATGATCCTCGGCCTGGTCACCCCCACCGACGGCACCACCGTGATCGGCGGCATGGCCTACCGCGACCTGGAGCGCCCCGTCTCGACGGTCGGGGCCGTCCTGGAGGCGACGGCCTTCCATCCCGGGCTCAGCGCCCGCACCCACCTGGAGGCGCTCCGGATCGCCGCGGGCCTGGAGGCCGGGCGCGTGGCGCACGTGCTGGAGCAGGTCGACCTCACCGACGCGGCCGACCGCAGGACCAAGGGGTTCTCGCTGGGCATGCGCCAGCGGCTCGCCCTGGCCTCCGCCATGCTCGGCGATCCGGAGATCCTCATCCTCGACGAGCCCGCGAACGGCCTGGACCCGGCCGGCATGCGCTGGCTGCGGGGCTTCCTGCAGGCCTGCGTCCACCGGGGCCGCACGGTCCTGGTCTCCACCCACGTCCTCGCCGAGATCGGGCAGATCGCCGATCAGGCGATCATCATCGGGAACGGCCGGCTCGCCTGGCAGGGCCCGCTCACCTCCCGGACCGACCTGGAGGAGCTCTACCTGGAGGTGACGCGATGAACCGCCTGATCCGCGCCGAGCTGCTCAAGGTGCGCGCGAGCCGCGTCACCTGGATCCTGGCCGCCCTCGCGCCCGTGATGTGCGTGGCCTGGGCGGCGCTGATGGTGGCCCTGCCCGGGGCGGAGGGCGCGCCGGCCGGCCGTCGGGCCGAGTCCGTGTACAGCATGGCCCAGCAGGCCTACGTCTTCGCCCTGCTGCTCGGCGTCCTCGGCATGGCCGGGGAGAACCGCCACCGTACGATCACCTGGCAGTTCCTGGTCAGCCCCCGGCGCGGCCGGGTGGTGGGCGCCAAGCTGGTCGTGTACGGGATCGTCGGGCTGCTGATCGGCGCCCTGTCCGCACTGGTCACGCTGGGAGCGGGCCTGCTCATGCTCGGGGCGGCCGACCAGCAGGTGTGGTCTTCCCGGGCGCCCGCGATCCTGCTCGGCTCGATGCTGGCCGTCACCCTGTACGGGACGTTCGGGGTGGCGCTGGGCGCGCTGATCCGCAACCAGGTCGCGGCGGTGGCGGTGGCGCTGATGTGGTTCATGTACGCCGACTACGTGCTCATCAGCCTCCTTCCCGCCCTGGGCAGGTGGCTGCCGACCGGGGCGGCCCGCGCGCTGAGCGGCATGCCCCTGCAGGGCGCCGAGCTCCTGCCCGTCTGGGCGGGCGGGCTGCTGTTCGCCGGCTACGTCGCGGTGCTCGTGCTCGCCGCCCGCGCCCTGACGCTCCGCCGCGACGTCACCTGAGCGGTGACCCCGCCCCCCGCGTCCCCGCGTCCCCCGCGTCCCCCGCGTCCTCGCCGTCCCGTACCGGACCCGGCGGGGACGTTCAGGACGTTCAGGACAGTCAGGATGTTCAGGACAGGGTGGCGCGGACGGCCGCCTGGGCCGCGTCGCGCATCGCGACGTGCAGCATCGCGTTGGACTCCCGGTCGGTCCGCACCTCGACCAGCCGCGGCCCCTCCCCGCGCAACGCCCGCTCCAGCCGCCCGGGCTCGTCCACGAACGTGTACGGCGTGCCGGTGGCCGCGGCCACGTGGCCCAGGTCCACCCCGTGCGCGGTGCCGAAGAGCCGCTCGAAGGGGTCGCGCAGCGCGGCCTGGGGCAGCAGCGAGAAGATCCCGCCGCCGTCGTTGTTCACCACCACCAGGCACAGGTCGGGGCGCGGCTCGCGGGGGCCCAGCAGCAGGCCGTTCTGGTCGTGCAGGAAGGTCAGGTCGCCCATCAGGGCGTAGGAGGGCCCGGTGTGGGCCAGCGCGGCGCCCATCGCGGACGACACCACGCCGTCGATCCCCGCCGCCCCCCGGTTCGCCATGATCCGCAGCCCCCTGCGGGGCCGCATCGCCTGGTCCAGGTCGCGGATCGGCATGGACGAGCCGGAGAACAGCAGCGACCCGTTGGGCAGCGTCTCGGCCAGGTCCCGGGCCAGGCGCGGCTCGCTCAGCCCGGAGGCGTCCATCACCTCGTCGATCGCGCCCCTGGCGGCCGACTCGGCGCGCCGCCAGGAGTGCAGCCAGGCGTCGTCGCCCGCGGCGACCGGGATCTCCACCACCTGGGCGACCTGGGTGGCCGAGCGGGTCGGGTCGGGCCAGCGGGTCAGGTCGGCGGCGACCACGATGTGCTCGCCGGCGTGCTTGAGCCAGTTCAGCAGGGGCCGCGACAGGCTCGGGCGGCCCAGGGTCACCACCACGTCCGGGCGGTGGGCGTCGGCGAACTCCGGCGTGCCGAGCAGGAAGTGGTAGGCCGACACGGCGTGGTCGCCGTAGCGGGCGCCGCCGCTGGGCTCCGACAGGACCGGCCACCCGGCCATGCCCGCGGCCGCCACGTACCGGCGCGTCCCGGTCGCGCCGTCGCCGACGACCAGCACGCCCCGCCGGGTCGGCGGCAGGTGCAGCGCCACCGGCGGCGAGGCCACCCGGGCGCGGACCCACGGGCCCTGGGCGTCGCCCTCCAGGGACTCGCACCAGGACTCGTCGCCGTCGGGGATCAGCGGCTCGCGGAAGGCCACGTTGAGGTGGACCGGGCCGGGGTCGTAGGGGCCCAGCGCGCGCTGGTAGGCCCGGCAGGCCAGCGACCGCCAGTAGGCGACCTGGCCGGGGCGTTCCTCGGGCACGCCGATCTCGCTGAACCAGCGCACGGCCGTGCCGTACATCTTGACCTGGTCGACGGTCTGGCTGGCACCGGTGTCGCGAAGCTCGGGCGGGCGGTCGGCGGTGAGCACCAGCAGCGGCACCCCCGACTCGTGCGCCTCGACGACGGCCGGGTGGAAGTTGGCGGCGGCCGTGCCGGAGGTGCAGATCAGGGCGACCGGGCGGCCGCCGCGGCGGGCCAGGCCGACCGCCAGGAAGGACGCCGAGCGCTCGTCCACCCGCACGTGCAGCCGGATGCGGCCGTCGGCGTGCACGGCCAGGGCCAGCGGCGTCGAGCGCGATCCGGGGGCGAGCACCACGTCGGTGAGACCGCAGCGGGCCAGCTCGTCGACCAGCACGGCCGCGAGCGCGGTCGCGGGATTCACCGCACCGCCTCCTTAACCCCCGTCCGGGGCGAGTCGCATCCGAAGGGCGCGCCGGGCCGGTCTCGTCCACCCGGGACGGCGCGCCGCAGGAGCGCGCCCTCCCGGATGCCCGTGACCGCTACGGACGGCGCGGGAACCTGCCGAAGTCGGGGGCGCGCTTCTCCTTGAACGCGTCGCGGCCCTCCTGCGCCTCCTCGCTCATGTAGTAGAGCAGGGTGGCGTCCCCGGCGAACTGCTGCATCCCGGCGGCACCGTCGGTCACCGCGTTCAGCGCGCCCTTGAGCATGCGCAGCGCCAGCGGCGACTTCTCCAGCAGCTCGCGGGCCCATTTGACCGTCTCGGCCTCCAGCTCGGCCAGCGGCACGACGGCGTTGACCAGGCCCCAGTCCAGGGCGGTCTTCGCGTCGTACTGGCGGCACAGGTACCAGATCTCGCGGGCCCGCTTGAGGCCGACCGTCTCGGCCAGCAGCCAGGAGCCGTAGCCGCCGTCGAAGGAGCCGACCTTGGGGCCGGTCTGGCCGAAGACCGCGTTGTCGGCGGCGATGGACAGGTCGCAGCAGACGTGCAGCACGTGGCCGCCGCCGATGGCGTAGCCGGCGATCATCGCGATGATCGGCTTGGGACAGCGGCGGATCTGCACCTGCAGGTCGAGCACGTTGAGGCGGCCGACGTGCGGGGTGGACTTGTCGACGTAGCCGTCGTCGCCGCGGATCTTCTGGTCGCCGCCGGAGCAGAAGGCCCGCTCGCCCGCGCCGGTGAAGATGATCACACCGACCTCGGCGTCCTCCTGGGCGACGTTGAAGGCGTCCTTGAGCTCGAAGAGCGTCGTCGGGCGGAACGCGTTGTGCCGCTCCGGACGGTTGATCGTGATCTTGGCGATGCCCTCGGCGGTCTCGTAGACGATGTCCTCGTACTCGCCGGACCTCTTCCAGTCGACCGTGACGCTCTCCCCGAGGGGCGTCCCCGCCCGCTCGTCCGCGCCCGGCCCGACCCGCTCCGTGCCCACGATCGCTTCACCCTCTCCGCTGCGCCGGGACCGTCCCCGGCCGTCGTCCGGCTTCCGGCACTAACCTTACGACCGTGATGACCGTTCCTGTGCACGAGGAGTGGCTTTCCGTGCCACGGGAGCTGCACGCCGTGGTCTCGGCGCCCGGACCGGAGCTGCTGCGGGCCGTCCGCGCGGCCCTGGACGGCGACGGCCCCGCCGTCCTGCCCCTGCCGCCCACCCTTCCGGCCCCCGCGCTGCGGGCGGCACTGGAGGCGCTGCGCCCCACCCACCTCGACGGGGTACGCCGGGCGGACGGGATCGGCGTCCCCGCCGGGGTGGCGGTGGTCATCGCCACCAGCGGCTCGACCGGCGCCCCCAAGGGCGTGCAGCTCTCCGCCGCGGCCCTGCGCGCCTCCGCGTCGGCCTCGCTGCGCCGCCTGGGCGCCCGGCCCGGCGAGCGGTGGCTGTGCTGCCTGCCGCCCTCCCACGTGTCCGGCCTCCAGGTCCTGGTCAGGTCGCTGCTGGCCGGGAGCGAGCCGATCGTGCACGAGGGCTTCTCCGCCGAGGCGGTGCTCGACTCCGGGGCCGACCACGTCTCGCTGGTGCCCACCCAGCTGCGCCGGCTGCTCGGCGCGGGGCCGTCCGGCCCGCCGGACCTGTCGAGGTTCGCGACCGTCCTGCTCGGCGGGGCCGCCGCGCCGCCGGACCTGCTCGCCGAGGCCCGCGCGGCAGGGGCCCGGGTGGTCACCACGTACGGCATGAGCGAGACCTGCGGCGGGTGCGTCTACGACGGCGAGCCCCTGGACGGGGTGGATCTGCGCGTCGGCGGCGACGGCCGGATCCGGCTGGGCGGGCCCGTGCTGTTCTCCGGCTACCGCCTCCGTCCCGACCTGACCGAGGCCGCCCGCGACGGCGACCTGTTCCTCACCTCGGACCTGGGGGTCGTGGAGGGCGGGCGGCTGCGCGTGCTGGGACGGGCCGACGACGTGATCAACACCGGGGGCGAGAAGGTGGTCGCCGCGGTGGTGGCCGAGGCGGTGGCCGCCCACCCCGCGGTCGCCGAGGCCGTGGTGGTCGGCCGCCCCGACCCCGAGTGGGGGCAGCGGGTGACGGCCGTCGTGGTCGCGGCGGACCCTCCCTCCCTGGCCGAGATCCGCGCCTTCGTCAAGGAGCGGCTGCCCGCCTACGCCGCCCCCGCCGAGCTGGTCGTCGTGCCCGGGATACCGCTTCTGGCCAACGGCAAGCCCGATCTGGAGGCCCTCCGTCATGGTCATGATCGGGAACCGTGGGGGTAGGGTCACACGTCCAAGGGACAGCCGAAGCAGGAAGGACCAGCCGATGAACGTCACGCACAGGACATGGGTCTCGGCCGGAGTCGTGGGCCTGGTCCTCGCCGGCGGCATCTCCGTCACGGCGGCCGCCGCGTCGGGCGGGATCGGCCGGACGGCCGAACCGGTGAGCACGCCCTCGAGCGAGCCGGCGCCGGTCGCCCCGCACGACCCCCTCCCGTCCGGCGACCCCCGCCCCTCCCAGGAGCCCTCGCCCACCGCGCCGGTCCCGCCCGCGGAGGACCACGTGGTCTCCAGGGAGATCAACCCCGACCCCGAGAAGATCGTCGGCTACTGGACCGAGGACCGGATGGAGGAGGCCGAGCCCTTCCCGATGCCGATCGTCGAGGGCCCGCTCGAGGTCGCCGAATAGGCTTCCGCGTCCGTTCTCCCCCGCACGTCCCCGCCCCGGGCCCGCACGCCGGAGACCTCGCCGGACGCGGGCCTGCGCGGCGGCCGGTCACGGGCGGACCCCCGGCCGGTCATGGAAAAAGGTGGTCCGCTCCCCGCATTTTCCCGGTCGAGCCGGGAACAGAAAGTTTCTCGCTGGGGTTATTGATACTGGTGCGCTGAGCGGCCCCCAGACCGCCCCACCCCACGACCGAGCAGACCGTTTCATTCAGACGACTCCGTGATGGAGGAGGTGTCCTCATGCCCCCAACCGCCGTGGCGACCTCATCTGAGGCCCCGTCGACCCTCGAACAGTTCCTCGACCGAGGGCGAGTCCAGGGCCATCTCTCACTCGCGGAGCTGCGCCACGCCTTCGCCGAGGCCGGTATCAGCCCCGCCGAGGGCAGGTCGATCCTGCGCGGCCTCACCGAGGCGGGCGTCAGCCTGGCCGCCGAGAACGAGCCCGCGCTCTCCTCGACCTCCGGCCGTAAGGCCAAGACCCCTCGCAAGACCGCCGAGCGCAAGGCCAAGGCCGCCCCCGCCAGGAAGGCCACGACCGAGCCGGCCGCGTCTCCCGCCAAGAGCAGGACCGCGACCAAGGCGGCCGACAAGGCCGCCGCGGGTACGGACAAGGCAGTCGAGGCCGTGGAGGCCGTCGACGGCGTCCCTGCCGACCTGGACGAGCTGAACGTGCCCGAGGCCGCCGAGCTGGAGGCCGTGGAAGCCGTGCAGGCCGTCGAGGAGCTCGAGGCGGAGCCGGCGCTGGACCTGGACGACCAGTCCTCGGTCATGGGCGACTCGGTGCACACCTACCTGAAGTCGATCGGCCGCCGCACCCTGCTCACCGCCGCCCAGGAGGTCGAGCTGGCCAAGCGGATCGAGGCCGGCCTGTACGCCGAGGCCAAGCTGGAGGCCGAGCCCGGCCTGTCCGCCTCCGCCCGCGACGACCTGGAGTGGATCGCCGAGGACGGCCGCCGGGCCAAGAACCACATGCTGGAGGCCAACCTCCGCCTGGTCGTCTCGGTCGCCAAGAAGTACACCGACCGGGGCATGGCCCTGCTCGACGTGGTCCAGGAGGGCAACCTGGGCCTGATCCGCGCGGTGGAGAAGTTCGACTACACCAAGGGGTACAAGTTCTCCACCTATGCCATGTGGTGGATCCGCCAGGCCATCCAGCGCGGTTTCGCCGACTCGGCCCGCACCATCAGGCTGCCGGTGCACGTGCTGGAGATGCTCTCCAAGCTCTCGCGCGTCGAGCGCGACATGCACCAGCGGCTGGGCCGCGAGCCCACGCCGGAGGAGCTGGGCGTCGAGCTGGACAAGACCCCCGACCAGATCGAGGAGCTGCTGCGCACCAGCCGCCAGCCGATCAGCCTCAACGCCACCATCGGCGACGACGGCGAGACCACCATCGGCGACCTGATCGAGGACGTCGACTCGCCCGAGGCGTCGGAGGTCGTCGACCGCCAGCTCCTTGGCGAGCAGCTCCGCGGGGTGCTCGGCAACCTCTCCCCCAGGGAGGCCAAGATCATGGCCCTGCGCTTCGGCCTCGTCGACGGCAAGCCCCACACCCTCGACGAGATCGGCAAGCACCTCGGCCTGACGCGCGAGCGCATCCGCCAGCTGGAGAAGGAGTCGCTGTCCAAGCTCCGCCACCCCAGCAACACCCGCCCGCTGCTCGACTGGGCGAGCTGACCGGCCAGCGGGTCGCCTGACCCGTCGCGAAGGGCGCCGCCGCGAGACCTCACGGTCCGCGACGGCGCCCTTCGTCGTGCACGGGGCCTCGTTGCGGCGATTCCCGTGCCCCCGGGGACCCCGGCCCTCGAGATCGTCGGGACCCCTCGGCGGTTTGGGTCCTGGTCCCGGAAGAGGCTCTAGCCCTCCATCCGGGCGACGAGGCTCCGGGGGCGCATGTCGGCCCAGGAGCTCTCGACGTAGGACAGGCATCCGGCGCGGGAGTCCTCGGCGTGGGCGACCTCCCAGCCCGCGGGGACGTCGGCGAACGCGGGCCACAGCGAGTGCTGCCCCTCGGCGTTCACCAGCACCAGGTAGGACGCGTCCTCGTCCTCGAAGGGGTTGGTCATCGGGTACCTCCGGCGACGGGCTCCCGGACGGCCGGGCCGGGGAGCGGGGGACGCGTACCCGGGAGAGGACCCCCGGGCACGCCATGGCGAAAGGGCACGGCGGCACGGTGAGGCCCGCGGCCCGCTTCTTCCGGCGTGACGCCGGGGTGAGCGGTCACGGGTTCGTCGTACCGTCGTTAGGAAAGGCTTACCTAAAATCGACCGGATCGACGTCGATGTCAAGGGTCCGCGCCATGAGCCGGATCACACCCCCCCGTGCCCGGTGCGGGAGACACCCGAAGCCCGGAGGGGACGCCGAGCGGTCGGGGCACGAAGAAGCCGCCCGCCGGCGCGGAGCGCGTGACGGGCGGCGAGGGATCGGACGACCCGGTCCCGCCGTCCGGACGGCGGGGAAAGGGGAAGGGGTCAGCGGGCCGAGGCCTGGACCGGGCGCGGGACCCGGGGAATGCCGGTCAGCCGGTTCTGCTCGCGCATGGTGCGCAGCCGGTTGACCTCGTCGGTCCACCCGGCCCCCTCGGGGGTGGCCCTGGCCCTGCGGCGGCGGATCCGGTCGTCGTAGGACCTGACCCCGAACGTCGCGCGCTGGTTGGCCTCGGCCGCGCGCAGGGCCTCGGTCAGCGCCCTGTCGAAGGCCAGACCGGCCGCCCGCACCACCTCGACCGGGGCCGCGGCGGCCTGCACCCTGCGCAGTTCGGCCTCGGCGGCGCGCGCCCTCTCCAGAAGCTCGGGGAAGCCCTTCCCGACCTCCTGGTCGGCGTGGTGACGAACCTCCGCCTCCCGGCTCACGCGCGGTCGGAAAAACGCCATCGTCCACCCTCTCTCACCGGCCGCCGGGCCCTTCTCCGGCAGATCACCGTTCGTAGCCTACGCCGTCCCGCGCCGGTCCACCGTCCCGGCCCGTCGTCCCGGCCCGCCCTCCCGACCGGCGCGGACGGAAGGCGGGACTCTCCGGCGCGCGGTCCTTTACGCAGTAAGGTGAAGGTGGCAGGATGATCACATGCCTGCCAAGCGACCACCCGTACCGCTCTCCCGGGAGCGCATCATCGACGCCGCCCTGCACATCGCCGACGGACAGGGGCTGCGGCGGCTGACGATGCGGCGGCTGGGCGACGCGCTCCAGGTGGAGGCCATGGCCATCTACCACCACCTGCCGCGCGGCAAGGACGCCCTGATGGACGCCCTGGCCGAGCACGTCACCACCGTTCACGTCGAGCCCGCGGCGAGCTGGCAGGAGAGCGCGAGGGCCTGGTGCCGGGCGAGCCGCGCCGCGCTCAGGGAGCACCCCGGGGTGCTGGCGCTGGCCCTGACCAAGCCTCCCAGGGGCCGGGCCGCGATCGCGATCAGGGAGCAGACCGACCAGCTGGCCGACGCCGGTCTCGCCGACGCCCCGGCGGCGGTACGCGCGCTGCGGGCCTACGTGTTCGGGGCGGTGGCGGTGGAGGTGCAGCAGTCGGGCTGGGCCGAGCCCGCCGACGATGACGACGAGCCGTGGCGCCCCCCGTCCCGGGGCGGCGGCAGCCCCGGCGCGGACGCCGACTTCGAGCACGGACTGGAGGCCCTGCTGGCCGGCCTGAGCGCCCGGGGATGAGCGTGACCCGGCCACCTCTCCCGACCGCCCCGGCCGTCCCCTGTCCGGTGCGGGCCCGGACCGGACCACGCCGATCCGGCCCCGGGACGAGGAGCACCGCCCGCACCGGTGCGGGCCCGGGCCCGCGGGAGAGGCCGGACGACGGGCCACCGGCGGGCTCCCCGGCGTGTCAGGAATCCGTCACCGATCGTTTACTCTCCGCTCGGCGTGTCACCCTTGGTCGAATGTCCTTATATCAGGCATGCTGTGTTATAGGTCACATCACGTGATACGGCCCTGAGGGACTGGCCCCCTCCGGTTCACAAACAGTCCTAACGGGCTATGTCGCCAAGGTGCGATCGATCGCACACTTGATCTGCTTGATGTACGGGCCTCGTTCTGTTACGAGCGCCTGTATGGTCATATGTCAACATTCAGATGCTCGTCCCCCGTCACACGTGGGAACGGAGTCCCATCGGTGACGGTGCCGCCGGATGTCCGATGCCCACTCCATGCCCGATGTGACCCGGGTGAGCCGACACGAGAGATCCGGAGGCACGCCGATGTGCCCGCACGAGCCGTCCTGTCCGTCCGCCGACGCGCTGGACCGCGAAGCCGCCCGCACCCTGGCGGCCCACCCCGAGCAGGGCTGGAGCCTGCTCTGCAACGGTGTGGTGCTGTTCGACGACACCGGCGAGCTCCTGCCCGACGGTGCCGTCATCGAGCCGCACCGGCCCCTGGTGGGCGTCGGCTGACCATCGGGTCACCCCGCCGGGCCGCCGGAGGGAGCCGGTTCGCACCGCGCCCGCCCCGGCAGGCCCTTCCCCGGGGGACGTGACGGCCGGATCCGGTCACAGGGACGGGTCACCCCGCCCCGGACCCCGTCGTCACCCCGCCGTCACCCCATCGTCGCGTCGAGCCACCCGGCGACCAGCTCTCCCACGCCCGCGGGATCCTTCGTGAGGTCGTGCCCCTCGCCCGGCAGTACCACCAGGCGGGCGGCGTCCGCCGCCTCGGGCACGCCGAACGGGTCGCGGTCCCCGTTCACCACCAGCACGTCGACCCCGGCCTCGCGCAGTTCCGCGGCGCGGGAGCGCTCCGGCTTCTTCGGCGGGTGCAGGGGGAACGCCAGCGCCACCACCGCGCGGGCCCCGACCGCCCCCGCCGTACGGCAGGCGACCCTGGCCCCGTTGCTCCGGCCGCCCTGCGCCAGCGCCAGCCCCGGGTAGCGCCCGCGCAGCTCCGCCACCAGTGCCCGCCACGCCTCGTCCTGCCTGGCGGCCGAGCCGGGCGCGCGAGCCCCCCGCATCCGGAACGGCTGCAGGACCCGGGCGACCGTCGCGCCGATCGCCGTCGCGGCGTCCCGTACGGCCAGCAGGTCGGGGGCGTCCACTCCCCCGGCCGAGCCGTGGGTCAGCACGAGCAGGAAACGCGGGTCGGCCACCTCGTCGATCTCCACCCGGGCCGGCCCGTGCGGGGTCGTGATCTCCATGGAGACCGTCCGGGGGGACGTGGCCCCGGGGACGTCGTCGTGGGACCCGGGAGGGACACCGTCGGGGGATGGGGGCCGGGAGACGGGCACGGATCTCGTCCTAACGACTGATGTCAGGCGGGCGGGCGGGGGCGACAATCGGAGCGTGCAGAATCATCACGATATCCGCCAGGACATGCGCGCCACCGTCGAGGCTCGCCGGGATCTCGGCCCGGAGTACGAGGCTGCGCTGATCGAGTCGTTCGTGTCGCGCCTCGACGCGACCATCGCCCAGCGGGTGCACGCGGAGGTGTACGCCGCCGAGGCGTCGAAGGCGCGGCGTCCGGGCAGGAACCCGTCGGTCGCGATCGCGCTGGGGTCGATGGGCATCGGCGTCCCGCTGACCGTCGTCGCGGCGGCCGAGGCGGGCACCGCCGGGCTGCTGCTGGCCTGGGCCGGCATCGTCGCGATCAACTTCGCCCACGCCGTGAACGGCTGGCGGGGACGCGACTGACGCCCCGGTCCGCCCCGCCGGCCGGCGCCGGCCGGTGCCGATCGGCGCCGGCCCGCCTCACAGGTCCCGGTCGAGCCGGAGCCTGACCTTCCCGGCCAGATCGGCGTCGGCGCTGTCGAGGCCGTAGCGCCAGACCCGCTCGGCGTCCTCGTCCCGTCCCCGCAACGGGAGCGTGCGGGCCAGCAGCTCGATGGCCAGCGCGCCGGTCTCCGTGTCGCCACCGTCGCCACCGTCGCCGTCGTCGCCGCCCTCCTCGACCGCGGCCGAGAACTCGGCGCACGCCAGCTCCAGGTGGGCGATGCCGAGCATCACCCTCAGCCGTGCCGCCTCGATCACCTCGGGCACCGAGAGGGCCTCCATGAGCACCCGTGCGGCCTCGCCCGGCTCGCCCTCCTCCAGGAACCCCTCGGCCAGCTCCTGGGCCGCGTGGGAGGAGATCTCCGGGTCGGCGGTGGCCAGGGCCTGGCGCAGCGAGCGCTCCGCCTCCTCGGCGTCGGTGGCGAGCCTGGCAAGGCCCATGTGCGCCGGGGGGACGTAGTCGGGGTGGCCGACGCCCAGGGCGGCCTGCCAGGCGGCGCGGGCCTGGGCGGTCAGGCCCTCCCGTTCGAAGCTCCCGGCGAGCAGGCAGGCGGCCTGGGCGGCGAACTCCGGGTGCCCGGTCGCCAGCGCGGTGCGCGCGGCCGCGCGGGAGCCGGGCACGTCCCCGCGCTCCTCGAGCACGACCGCGAGGCCCACCGCCGCCTGGGCGCGGTCGGGCTCGTCGGGGTCGGCGGCCAGCTCCGCGAAGATCGTGGCGGCGGCGTCGAGGTCGCCGGACTCGGCCAGTCTTCGCGCGGTGTCCAAGGGACGGGTGTCCACCTCAGGCATGCAGGGTCCTTCCCGGATACGGAGACGCCCCGAGCCTAACGACTCGGGGCGCCGTCCGTCCCGGCACATTCCGCGTGGATCTGCGGCCTGCACGGGGTTCGCGCGATCCGGGCCGGCTCCGCGCGGGGCCCGGACCGCTCACCGGGCGCCTTGCGGCGGAGCGCCCGAGAGGCCGCCGCATCCTCCGGGGACCGCCCCGGGACCGCGCGGGCGGATCAGTCCTCGTAGGACTCCAGCGGCGGGCAGGAGCAGACCAGGTTGCGGTCGCCGTAGGCCTGGTCGATGCGCCGGACCGGCGACCAGTACTTGCCCTCGCGCAGCGACGGCAGCGGGTAGGCCGCCTCGGTGCGGGTGTAGCCGTGCTCCCACTCGTCGGCGGTCAGGCTGTCGGCCGTGTGCGGGGCGTTGCGCAGCGGGTTGTCGGTCCTGTCGTAGTCGCCCGAGGCGACCTTGGCGATCTCGCCGCGGATGGCGATCATCGCCTCGCAGAACCGGTCGAGCTCTGCCAGGTCCTCGCTCTCGGTCGGCTCGATCATCAGCGTCCCGGCCACCGGGAAGGACATGGTCGGCGCGTGGAAACCGTAGTCGACCAGGCGCTTGGCCACGTCGTCGACGGTCACGCCGGTCTCCTTGGTGATCTGGCGCAGGTCCACGATGCACTCGTGGGCCACCAGGCCGCCGCGGCCGGTGTAGAGGACCGGGTAGTGGGGGCCGAGCCTGCGGGCCAGGTAGTTGGCCGACAGGATGGCCTGCTCGGTGGCCGCCTTGAGGCCGTCGGCGCCCATCATCCGGATGTAGGCCCAGGAGATCGGCAGGATGCCGGCCGAGCCGTACGGGGCGGCCGAGACCGGGCCGACGGTGGTGCCCTCGCGCAGCGGGTGGCCGGGCAGGTGGTCGGCCAGGTGGGCGCGGACCGCGACCGGCCCGACCCCGGGGCCGCCGCCGCCGTGCGGGATGCAGAAGGTCTTGTGCAGGTTCAGGTGGGAGACGTCCGCGCCGAACTCGCCCGGCCTGGCCAGGCCGACCAGCGCGTTGAGGTTGGCGCCGTCGACGTAGACCTGGCCGCCGGCCTCGTGCACCAGCTCGCAGACCCGGACGATCGTCTCCTCGTACACGCCGTGCGTGGACGGGTAGGTCACCATGATCGCGGCGAGCCGGTCACGGTGCTTGTCGATCTTCGCGACCAGGTCGCCGAGGTCCACGTTCCCCTCGTCGTCGCAGGCCACCACGGCCACCCGCATGCCCGCCATGACGGCGCTGGCGGCGTTGGTGCCGTGCGCGGAGGAGGGGATCAGGCAGACGTCGCGCTCGGACTCGCCGCGCGAGGCGTGGTAGGCGCGGATGGCCAGCAGGCCGGCGAACTCGCCCTGGGAGCCGGCGTTCGGCTGGAGCGACACGGCGTCGTAGCCGGTGACCTCGGCCAGCCAGCGCTCCAGCTCCGCGATCAGCTCCAGGTAGCCCCGGGCCTGGTCCTCGGGGGCGTAGGGGTGCAGGCCCGCGAACTCGGGCCAGGTGATCGGCTCCATCTCGGTGGTCGCGTTGAGCTTCATGGTGCAGGAGCCCAGCGGGATCATCGACCGGTCGAGCGCGACGTCCTTGTCCTGGAGCCTGCGCAGGTAGCGCAGCATGGCCGTCTCGGAGCGGTGGGCGTGGAAGACCGGGTGGGTCAGGTAGTCGCCGGTCCGCGCCAGCGCGTCGGGCAGCGCGTCGTGGGCGGCGGCGTCCAGGTCGGCCGGGACGACGCCGGCGACCTCGAAGGCGGCCAGGACCTGCTCCAGGTGCAGCAGCTCGGTCCGCTCGTCGCAGGTGATCCCCACGTGGTCGTCGTCGACCAGGCGCAGGTTCACCTCGTTGTCGCGGGCGGTGGCGACGATCGCGGCGGCCCGGCCGGGCACCCGGGCGAGCACGGTGTCGAAGAAGGTGTCGTGCACGACCTCGACGCCGCCCTGGCGCAGGCCCTCGGCGAGGACCACGGCGTGGCGGTGGGTGCGGCGGCCGATCCTGCGCAGGCCCTCGGGGCCGTGGTAGACGGCGTACATGCCGGCGATCACCGCGAGCAGGACCTGGGCGGTGCAGATGTTGCTGGTGGCCTTCTCCCGGCGGATGTGCTGCTCGCGGGTCTGCAGCGCGAGGCGGTACGCCGGGCGGCCGTCCGCGTCCTGGGAGACGCCGACCAGGCGGCCGGGAAGCTGGCGCTGGAGGCCGTCGCGGACCGCCATGTAGGCCGCGTGGGGGCCGCCGAAGCCCAGCGGGACGCCGAAGCGCTGGGTGGAGCCGATCGCGATGTCGGCGCCGAGCTCGCCGGGGGCGGCCAGCAGGGTGAGGGCGAGCAGGTCGGCGGCGGCGACCACCTGGGCGCCGCGGGCGTGGGCGGCCTCGGACACGCCGCGGAAGTCGCGGATCCGGCCGCTGGCGCCGGGGTACTGCACGAGCACGCCGAAGCAGTCGGGCAGCTCGCCGGCCAGGTCGCTCTCGACCAGCTCGATGCCGAGCGGCTCGGCACGGGTGCGCAGCACCGCCTTGGTCTGCGGAAGGGCGTCGGCGTCCACCACGAACACCTTCGACGGGCTGCGGCCCGCGCGCCGGGCCAGGGTCATCGCCTCGGCGGCCGCGGTGGCCTCGTCCAGCAGGGAGGCGCCGGCGACGTCCAGGCCGGTCAGGTCCGAGACCACGGTCTGGAAGTTGAGCAGGGCCTCCAGCCGGCCCTGGGAGATCTCCGGCTGGTAGGGCGTGTACGCGGTGTACCAGCCCGGGTTCTCCAGCAGGTTGCGGCGGATGACGGCCGGCGTGATCGTGTCGTGGTAGCCCAGGCCGATCATCGAGGTCATCACGGTGTTGCGCCCGGCCAGGACGCGCAGCTCGGCCAGGGCCTCGGCCTCGGAGGCGGCCGGGGGCAGGTTCAGCCGCTCGGCCGAGCGGATCGCCTCGGGCACGGCCACCGCGACCAGGTCGGCGACGGAGGCGAAGCCGACCGCCTCCAGCATGCGGGTCTGCTCGGCGTCGTCGGGCCCGATGTGGCGGGTCGCGAACGGTGGGGCGGCGAGCTCGCCGAGCGGGGACAGATCGGTCATGGAAAGCCTCCCAGACGGGGTGGAGACCGGCGCCGGGCGCGGGCGTGCGACCGGAGTCTCCCCCTCTGTCATCGCGGCCGGTGCCGCGACCTGAGAGCTTCACCTGCCCGTGACGGGAGGCTTGCACCGTCGGTGAGGCACACCTGGCCGGTGTGCCTGCTTTCCAGAGTTGCCTCGTCCGTGCGGTACAGGGTGCCTGAGAGATTCCGGGGAGGTTGCTCCTTCGGCGCCCCGGTCGTGCCGGGGACTCTCCCGCACAGGGTCAGTGGCGAGTCCGAGTTTACCCTGTTCGTCGTGCTCTGCGACGCCGGGCGAGCTCATCGGCGTGATGATCGCCTAAAGGGCCTCCGCCCGACTCCGCGCGTTCGCCGGGAAGATCCGCGAGGGAGCCCTCCACCTCCTGCCAGACCCGTCCGAGCGCTATGCCGAAGACTCCCTGACCGCCCTGGAGCAGGTCGATGACCTCGTCGGGCGAGGTGCACTCGTAGACGCTGACCCCGTCGCTCATCAGGGTGATCTGGGCGAGGTCGTTGACGCCCCGGTCGCGCAGGTGCTGTACGGCGATGCGGATCTGCTGGAGGGAGACGCCGGTGTCGAGCAGGCGCTTGACGACCTTGAGGACCAGGATGTCGCGGAAGCCGTACAGCCGCTGGGAGCCCGAGCCGTGCGCGGCCCGCACGGTGGGCTCGACCAGGCCGGTACGCGCCCAGTAGTCGAGTTGCCGGTAGGTGATCCCGGCCGCGGAACAGGCCGTCGGGCCCCGGTAGCCGAGGTCGGCGGGCGTGTTCACCGGTTCCCCGTCGAACAGCAGACCCTCTTCACCCGCGCGCTGACGTGCCGACTGGCGCCGTTCCGGGTCATCCTGATCGGCGTTTCTACCCTCGCCGCTGCTGACCGCCACGCGGACCTCCGGCTTTCTCTCATCCCACGGCCTGATCTGGGGGTTTACGCACGGCCGTGGGTTTCACTTGCACCGTAGGACTGGGGCCAAGTCCAGTCAACGACCCCACCCGGCGCGTCGTGAAGCGTAAATGCACCGAAATTCCTACCCCGCGCGGCCGAAGTCCTCGGGCGTGATCGTGTCAAGGAACTCCCTGAACTTCTCCACCTCGTCCTCCTGGTCGTCGGGAATGATCACCCCTGCCTCCCGGACCACCTCCTCACTCGCGAAGATACGTGCGCCGGTGCGCAGTGCCAAGGCGATCGAGTCGGAGGGACGCGCGCTCACCTCCACCCCGTTGGAGAAGACGAGATCGGCGAAGAAGATCCCGTCGCGCAGGGCGACGATGTTGACCGTGTTCAGCCGGACGCCGAGTCCGTCGAGCACGTCCCGGAACAGGTCATGGGTGAGCGGCCGAGGCGGTGGTTCCTCGGCCTGGGCCATGGCGATCGCCGTGGCCTCGGTCATGCCGATCCAGATGGGCAGGTAACGCTCTCCCTGCGCCTCCTTCAACAAGACGATCGGCTGGTTGGAGGGCATCTCGACTCGAACGCCCACGACCTCCATCTGCAACACGGGCTGCTCCGCTTCGCTGGATTCCGACCGGTTTGTTCAACGTAACACTCGTGGGGTACGAGTGCCTGGGCAGGTTCTCACCGGCCCAGGGCCCCACGAACGCCCGAACGCAGGAGCGAGGCGTGCAATTCCAGCAACAGGCCGGAGATCTCCCTGGCGGTCTCGTCGGCCTGGTCGATCGCGCCCGGCCCCCGGCGGCGCAGCAGCGGCGCCACGGCCTGCTCCACCAGCCCGGCCTCGCGTTCCGCGGCGGCCCTGACGGCCCTCAGGTGGCGGGCGCGCAGGCCGAAGGCGGCCAGGGCCCCGACGCTGCGGGCCACGGCGAGCGCCTCGGCGTCGTAGTAGCGGGCCACGGCGGCCAGCAGCCCGTAGTCCTCCAGCTCGGCCAGGGTCTCCTCGTCGAGCTCGGCGGCGCTCAGCAGCTCGTCGCGGGTGAGACGGATCTCACCGGGCCCCTCGTCCGGGACGGCCCGCGGGCGGGCCACGGGGCGCTCCTCGCGGTCGGCGGCCTCCAGCCGGTCCTTGATCACGCGCAGCGGCAGGTAGCGGTCCCGCTGCTCGCTGAGGATGTAGCGCAGCCGCTCGACGTCGGCGTAGGTGAACTTCCGGTACCCGGAGGGACTGCGCTCCGGTTCGATCAGCCCCTCGCCCTCCAGGAAGCGAATCTTGGAGATGCTGACATCGGGGAACTCGCCCTGAAGGAGGGCGAGCACCTCCCCGATGCTCATGTGCGCACGAGCGGCCTGCGAGCTCATCATCCTCCAGCGGCGCCGCGGGTGAGGAAGACCAGGCGGAACTTGCCGATCTGCACCTCGTCCCCGCCGTAGAGCGGGACCTCCTCGATGCGCTCGCGGTTCACGTAGGTGCCGTTCAGGCTTCCGACGTCGCGGACGGTGAAGACCCCGCCGCCGCGCCGGTAGAACTCCACGTGGCGGCGCGAGACCGTGATGTCGTCGAGGAAGATGTCGCTCTCGGGGTGACGGCCCACGGTGGTGAGATCGCTGTCGAGCAGGAAGCGGCTGCCGGCGTTCGGGCCGCGCATCGCCACCAGCAACGCGCTGCCCGGAGGCAACTGCTCCACGGCCTGCCGTTCGGCGAGAAGCGTCTCCCCGGTCTCCGCCTCGTAGGCCTCGATCCCGGAGAGGGAGATCGTCGACGTGCTGTCCCCGGGTGTGTCGGACCTGGTAAGCGGCGACCCGCATCGTGAACAGAAACGGGCATCCTCAGGATTGGCATGACCGCACTGCGTGCAGTAGACGCTCGGCATCGATCGGCTCGGCCTCCTACCGCGAAGACGCGGCAACGGTGCTCAGTGATGCGCGCGCCTCGCTTCTTCGCTTCTCAAGGGATTTCTCAGACTGCGAATGCCGCAACATACAGTGATGAGACGCGAAGGTCAAGGCTGACGCTGAACCGCGGGTACGGTCGGTGACAAAGTTACAGCGGGGTACGTCCCCGGTCCATGGTGCCGCGCTGTGTTTGTCGCATTCGCTCGGTCCACAACGCCCGACAACGGGACTAAAGCACCCTTCGTTCTTGATGTCCGGTTCTTTGGAGGCCCCCGGGGGAACGCCCCCGGAGGGCCGTCAGCCTCCGGCGGCCTCCTCGACCACCCGTGCCCAGCGTTCGATCATGACCTGGGCGGAGTCGACGTCGAAGCCCTCGGCCCACAGGTGGGTGACCGCCTCGGTGGGGTCGGGCAGCACCAGGGCCCAGCCGCCGTCCTCGGCGACCACCCGTACCCCGTCGGTGGTGTCGATCAGGTGGTGCTCGGCGGCCTCGATGACCGAGCGCATCACCGCGCCCTTGGCCGCCCACGGGGTCGGCACGGTACGGCGCAGCAGCCTGGCCTCGGGGATCCTGGCGTCGATCTGGCTGAGCGAGAGCCGGGTCCTGGCCACCAGCCCCAGCAGGCGCAGAAAGACCGCCAGGCCGTCCACGGTGGGCCCGAACTCCGGGACGATGAAGCCCCCGCGCCCGTCCGCGGCGAAGATCATCTCAGGGCCCCTGGCGGCTGCGGTGAGCGCGTCGGTCGCGGTGGCGGTCCACTCGGCCTGGACCCCGTGGAACCTGCAGACCTGCTCGGCCACCCGGGTGGTGGTGACCGGCAGCGCCACCCGGCCGCCGCGCCGCTCGGCCGCGACCAGGTCGAGCACCACCAGCAGGGCCCGCTCCTCGCTGATCAGCTGGCCCATCTCGTCCACCAGCGCCACCCGCTCCCCCACCGGGTCGAAGCGCACCCCGAAGGCCGCCCTGGAGGAGCTGACCAGCTCCGACAGGCGCTGCAGGTCGCGGCGGCGCTCGGCGAGGGTCTCGGTGGGCGAGGCGTCGTCCAGCCGGTTGTTGACGGTCAGCACGTCCACCCCGACCCGGCCGAGAAGGCTGGGCAGCACCAGCGAGGACGTCCCGCCCGCGCAGTCGACCACGACCTTCATGTCGGCGTCGCGGACCCCGCTGATGTCCACCAGGCGCAGCAGCTCGTGCGTGTAGTCCTCCACCGACCTGGCCGGAAAGCTCAGCTCGGCGATCTCGCCGGGGAAGGCGCGGCGGAACTCCTGGCGGGAGAAGACCCGGTCCAGCTTGCGCTGGGCCGGCGGGGACAGGTCCGCGCCGTTCTCGTCCATGAAGACGATGTCGACGCTCTGCGGGTCGCCCGGGGTGGTGCGCAGCGCGATGCCGCCCACCGCCTTCTCCCTGGCGGTGTGGAAGCGGGCCACCGGCAGCGGGGCCGCCTCCAGGTCGAGCACGTTGATCGCGCTGGCGTTCAGGGCGCTGATCACCGCCCGCTTCAGCGCCCGCGCGGCGCGGGAGGAGTCGCGGGAGGTGATGACCGAGGCGCCCTTCTTCAGCGTGGTGGCGTAGGCGCTGGCCAGCCGTACACACAGCTCGGGGGTGATCTCCACGTTGACCAGCCCGGAGACCCCGCGCGGGCCGAACAGGTTGCGCTGGGCGCGAGGCTCCCAGATGACGCTGTTGTTGATCACCGCCCCGGCCTCGATGGTCTTGAACGGGTAGATCTTGACCCCGGAGGAGATGTACGCCTCGGCCTCGATGATGCACTCGTCGCCGACGACGGCGCCCTCCTCGACCCGGGCCGCGGTCATCAGGTCGGTGTTCTTGCCGATCACACAGCCGCGCAGGTGGGCGCTGGGCCCGACGTAGACGTTGTCGTGGACGACCGCGCGGTGCAGGAACGCCCCCTCCCGCACCACCGCGTTGCTGCCCAGCACGGTGTACTCGCGCAGTTCGGCCCCGGCCTCGACCTTGGCGTAGTCACCGATGTAGAGCGGGCCCTTCAGGACGGCGTCGGCGTCCACCGAGGCGCCCTCGGCGACCCAGACGCCGGGCGAGACCTCGAAGGCGTCGATGTCGACCCTGACCCGTCCCGACAGGACGTCGGCCTGGGCCTTGAGGTAGCTCTCGTGGGTGCCGACGTCCTCCCAGTAGCCCTCGGCCACGTAGCCGTAGAGCGGGGCCCCGCGCTCCAGCAGCCGGGGGAACACGTCACCCGACCAGTCCACCGACTCCCCGGCCGCGATCTCGTCGAGGACCTCGGGCTCCATCACGTAGATGCCGGTGTTGGCGGTGTCGGAGAAGACCTGGCCCCAGGTGGGCTTCTCCAGGAAGCGCTCCACCCGGCCCTGGTCGTCGACGATGACGATGCCGAACTCCAGCGGGTTGGGGACGCGCTTGAGCCCGATCGTGACCATCGCGCCGTTCTCGCGGTGGAAACGGATCATGTCGGTCAGGTCGATGTCGGTGAGCGCGTCGCCGGAGATGACCAGGAAGCGGTCGTCGCGGAGCCGGTCGGCGGCGTTCTTGACGCTGCCCGCGGTGCCCAGCGGCGTGTCCTCGGTGGCGTAGTACAGGCTCATGCCGAGCTCGTCGCCGTCACCGAAGTAGTTGCGGACCAGGGCGGCCAGGAACTGCACGGTGACCACGGTCTCGGTGAAGCCGTGCCGCTTCAGCAGGCGCAGCACGTGCTCCATGATCGGCCGATTGATCACGGGCAATAGGGGTTTCGGCTGGTTCGCGGTCATCGGCCGGAGCCGTGTCCCCTCCCCGCCCGCCATGACGACGGCCTTCACAGATCACCTCTTAAGGCGTTTGGCCTCGCGTGCCAGCTGACGCACCTGTACCCAATACAGCACGCCCGACCACCAGTACAGGCCGGTGCCCCAGATGGCCAGGGACCAGCCGACGATCCCGGCGAACGTGGCGTACCAGAGGTCGTGGTAGGCGAGGAAGAGCAGGGGAAAGGCGTAGAGGAGGTTGGCGGTCGCGGCCTTGCCGAGGAAGTGCACGGGCAACGCCGGGCCGTACCCGAGACGGCGCAGGATGAGCGGGATGCCGAGCAGCATCACGTCACGCAGCGGGATGGCCAGGGCCAGCCACCAGGGAATGATCTCGCGCATGGCGAGGCCGAACAGGGTGGCCAGGATGTAGAGCCGGTCGGCCAGCGGGTCGAGCAGCCGCCCGAGCCTGCTGGTCTGGTTCCAGGCGCGGGCGATCTTCCCGTCCAGCCAGTCGGAGAAGCCCGCCAGCATCAGCAGCGCGACGGCCCAGCCGTCGGCCTTCGGGCCGAGCACCAGCCAGAGGAAGACGGGCACGCCCAGGAGCCTGGCCAGGCTCAACGCGTTGGGAACCGTCCAGATACGATCTTCGGCTCCCGATGCCTCCGGATTCACCGGCTGTCTCCCTCCCCCGCGCCTGATGCCGACCCTACCCGTGCGGGGCCCGCACGGCCCTACGGCCACCCCCGCTTCGTCCCCGGAACGGACGGGGACGCAGGGCCCCGCCGACGACGGAGGCGGGCGCCGGGCCGGGGGCGGGGAGCGGAACGGGAGGTGGGAAGCGGAAGGGGCCGATCCTCCGGAAAGGGGGCGATCCTCCAGGTACGACCGAAACAACCGTCAATGACGCGCCAGATCTCCCGCCCGACCCCTTAGCCTTCACACCATGACCAATGACACCGCGCTCTTCCTGAGGCAGTGGATCCGCTCACCGGGCACGGTCGGGGCGGTCGCACCGAGCTCGCGGCGGCTCGCCGAGACGGTGACCTCACCGGTCCCGCATCGGGGCGATCCCGTGATCGTCGAGCTCGGCCCCGGTACGGGGGCGTTCACCGCGGAGATCCAGCGCCGGCTGGGAGGGCGGGGCCACCACCTGGCCATCGAGATCAACCCGCGGATGGCCGACTTCCTGGCCTCCAGGAACCCGGGGGTGGAGGTCGTGGTCGACGACGCGGCACGGCTGCCGCAGCTGCTGCGGGAGCGCGGCCTGCCCGGCGCCGACGTGGTGGTGAGCGGGCTGCCGTGGGCCGCGTTCTCCGAGGAGACGCAGACCCTGCTGCTGGACGCGGTCACCGCGGTCATGACGCCGCACACGGCCTTCACCACCTTCGCCTACAGCTTCGCCAAGCGCCTGCCCCCGGCGCGGCGTTTCCGCAGGCGGCTGACGGAGACGTTCGAGGAGGTCGTGCCGGGCCGGACGGTCTGGCGCAACGTGCCCCCGGCCTTCGTCTACCACGCGCGCCGACCCCGGCTGGCGGCCTCGGCCGCGGGCTCACCGGCCTGACCGGGTGAACCGCGGCCCCGCGGGATCACGGGGCCGCGACGGCGCGGACCGGGGACGCCGCGGGGCCGCGACGGCGCGTGACGGGGACGGCGCGTGACGGTGAGGGGACCCGGGAACGGGAAGGCTCGCGGCCTCGCGGCCGGCCGGGCCGTGAAGGGGGCGGCCGGAAGGGCGCGTGACCCGGGAGACCGGGCGGAACGGGAGGCGCGCCCCCGGAAGGGAACCGAACCTGGTTCTATCATTGCGCCCCGACGAGAACGGAGTTGATCACCGTGGACTTCACCCTTCCGGAGAGCGCCCTCGCGGTCCAGCGCGGCGTGGGCGACATCTGCGCCCGCTACGACCTCGACTACTGGCAGCGCTGCGAGAACGAGAAGCGCTGGCCGGAGGAGGTGTGGCGGGACCTGGCCACGGGCGGCTGGCTCGGCCTGGCCGTCCCCGAGGAGTACGGCGGCGGCGGCCAGGGCCTGCTGGAGCTGGCCGTGGCCACCGAGACCCTCTCCGCCTCCGGCTCGGCCGGAGGGTCGGCCTTCACCTACGTGCTCACCCCCGGGTTCGGCGCGCTCACCCTGACCAGGCACGGCAGCGCGTGGCAGCGCGACGAGCTGCTGCCCTCCCTGGCCACCGGCGAGCTGGAGACCTGCTTCGCGCTCACCGAGCCGGACGCCGGGTCCAACGCCCTGGGCATCTCCACCTTCGCCCGCCGCGACGGCGCCGAGTTCGTCGTCACCGGCCAGAAGATCTGGATCACCGGCGTGCAGCGCGCCACCTGGATGCTGCTGGTCACCCGGACCGTCCCGGCCGCCGAGGCCAGGCCGCGCAGCAACGGCCTGACCGTCCTGCTGGTGAACGTCCCCGAGGCTGTCGCCGCCGGGCGGCTGTCCTTCCGGCCGATCCCCAAGATGGGGGCCAACACCACCCCGTCCAACATGGTCTTCATCGACGAGCTGCGGGTGCCCGAGCGCAACGTGGTGGGCGAGGTCGACCAGGGCGCGCGGGTGCTGTGGGACATCCTCAACCCCGAGCGCGTCCTGCTGGCCGCGTCCGCGCTCGGCGGCGCCGAGGTGGCGCTGCGGGTCGCCGTGCGGTACGCGAAGGAGCGCGAGGTCTTCGGCCGCCCGATCGGCGCCAACCAGGCCATCGCCTTCCCGCTCGCCCAGGTCAAGGCGAAGATCGAGCTGGCCAGGCTGATGCTCTACAAGGCCGCCTGGCTGTTCGACCGCGAGCTGCCCTGCGGCACCGAGGCCAACATCGCCAAGCTGACCGCCTCCCAGGCCGCGTGGGAGGCGGCCGACCACGCCTTCCAGACGCACGGGGGCATGGCCTACTCGCTGGAGTACCCGGTGGCCCGGCTGCTGGCCGACGCCCGCATCGGCAGGGTCGCCCCGGTGACCGAGGAACTGCTGCTCAACCACCTGGCCACCCAGGTGCTCGGGCTTCCCCGGAGCTTCTGACCGGTTGCCGGGCGGAGCGGGCGGGCATGACCACGGTCGGTATCCGGGCGAGCACGAAGGAGTGGCCCATGTCCGCGTACGCCAGCACGGTGGTCGACGCCTCCGCCGACGAGGTGTGGGGTTACCTGAGGGATTTCGGCAACGTGGCCGAGTGGCTGCCGGGGATCGACCGCTGCGAGGTCGAGGAGGGCGACGGCTCCCGGCCCGGCACGGTGCGCAGGCTGGAAGGGCTCGGCGGGGTCTTCAGGGAGCGCCTGCTCACCCTCGACGACGACTCCCGTTCGGCGACGTACGAGATCCTGGAGGGGCCGCTGCCGGTCAGCGACTACCGCGCGGTCTACCGGGTGTCGCCGGTCACCGACAGCGGCCGGGCGTTCGTGGAGTGGTCGGCCACCTTCGCCGCCGACGACGTGGCGAAGATGAACCGCGTCATCGTCAAGGGCGTCTTCGAACCCGGGCTGACCGCCCTGCACGGGCGGTTCCGTCCCGGCACCTGACCGGGTCCCGCATACCCCGTTCCGGCACCTGACCGGGTCCCGCGTGACCCGGTCCCGCACAACGACCCGGGCACAACGCCCCGGCCCCGCACATGACCCGGCTCCGCGCGACCCCGGGCACGTGACCCGGGGCGCGTGCTCCCGGCTCAGCCGAAGGACGGCGGGCGCTTCTCGCGCAGGGCGCGCACGCCCTCGGCCACGTCCGGCCCGGTGAAGCCGAGGAACTCCATGGCCAGCGAGGCGTCGAAGGAGGGACCGGCCAGGCGGAGCCAGTTGTTGAGGGAGTACTTGGTCAGCCGGATCGCCTCGGCGGAGCCCTCGGCCAGCCGGACCGCGATCTCCAGGGCCCGCTCGTGCACCAGGTCGTCGTCGACGCAGAGGCTGACCAGGCCCATCGCCTCGGCCTGCTCCCCGGTCACCGGCTCGCAGAGCAGCAGGTGGTACTTGGCCTTGGCCAGGCCGCACAGCAGCGGCCAGACGATGGCGGCGTGGTCCCCGGCCGCGACCCCCAGCCGGGTGTGGCCGTCGATGATGCGCGCGGTGCGGCCCGCGACCGAGATGTCCGCCAGCAGGGCGACGGCCAGCCCGGCCCCCACCGCAGGGCCCTGGATGGCCGAGACGACGGGCTTGGAGCAGTTGATCACGTTGTAGACGATGTCGCGGGCCTCGGTGAAGACGCGCATGCGGACGGCGTGGTCGCGCGTCATCTCCTCGATCATGGACAGGTCACCGCCCGCGGAGAACGCCTCGCCCTCGCCGCGGACGAGCACCGCGCGCACCTCGTCGTCGCGGTCGGCCTCGCGCCAGATCTCGGCCAGCTCGCGGTGACCGGTCATGTCCACCGCGTTGAGCCTGCGCGGCTCGCTGATCACGACCCTGAGCACGCCGGGGGCCGCCCAGTCGCACCTGAGCTTCTCGTACTCCCTCACCGGAACGCCTCCTTCAGCCGGGCCGCGGCGTACTCGCGCGCCTCGGCGGCCTGGTCGAAGAAGCCGGGCAGGCCGAAGAAGCCGTGGACGGCGCCCTCGTACCTCCTGGTCTCGACCGGCACCCCGGCCTCGGCGAGCCGGGCGGCGTAGGTCTCCCCCTCGTCGCGGAGCGGGTCGCACTCGGCCGTGATCACCGTCGCCGGGGCCAGCCCGCCCTTGTCGGGCAGCCGGACCGGCGCGAGCCGGGGATCGGCCGGGTCCCCACCGTACTGGGCGATGAACCAGGCCATCTCGTCGGCGCCGAGGCCGAAGCCGGTGGCGTAGTCACGGTAGCTCGGGGTGTCCATCGCCACGTCGGCGATCGGGTAGACGAGCACCTGGTGGACCAGCCGGAGCCCGGCGTCCCTGGCCCGCCAGGCGGCCACGGCCGCGAGGTTGCCCCCGGCGCTGTCGCCGCAGACCGCGACGCGGGCGGGGTCGGCCCCGTAGGCGTCCGGGCGCTCGAACACGTCCCGCACGACGCTCCAGGCGTCGTCGGCCGCGGCCGGGAAGGGGTGGTCGGGGGCGAGCCGGTAGTCGGCCGAGACCACCACCGCGCCGGTGCGCGCCGCGAGGTCGCGGCCCAGGGCGTCGTTGCGGTCGACGCTCCCGAAGACCCAGCCTCCGCCGTGCAGGTAGACGAGCGCGGGAAGGGGGCGGTCCCCCTCCTCGGGCCGGTAGATCCGGACCGGGACGCCCGCGGCCACGTCGTCCCTGACCCGCGGGAGGGGGGCGATCGGGCCGCGCTGCTCGGCGAAGGCGTCCATCGTCCGCAGCTGCGCGATCGTCTCGGGGGTGAGCGTCGACAGGGGAACCCCGAGGTCGGTCCGGAAGGCGTTCAGGTAGGCCTCGGCCTGCGGGTGCAAGGGCATGGAGGCACCCTACCCGCCTGATCCGCGCGCGGTCAGGGACGGGCGGCCCGCAGCAGCGCCTCGACGAGCCGGTCGTCCCCGGTGCGCCCGGACGGCCACTGCACGCCCACGCAGAAGCGGTGACCCTGGAGCTCGACGCCCTCCACGATCTGGTCGTCGGCCCAGGCCACGGCGAGCAGCCCGGTGCCCAGCCGCCTGATCGCCTGGTGGTGCGGGGCGGTCACCTCGATGCGGTCGCCCAGCGCCGTGCCGAGCCTGCTGGAGGCGCCGATCCGGACGAGGTGCGCGCCGGGGGCGGCGTGCCGGTCGTGGCCGACCACGTCTGGCAGCCAGGGGATCAGGGTGCCGCCCTGGGCGACGTTCAGCACGTGCATGCCCCGGCCCACCGCGAGCAGCGGCAGGCCGTCCCGTACGGCGGCGCGGGCCAGTGCCAGCTCGAAGCGGTCGCGGTGCGGCTGGGGGGCCTCGACGCGTTCCTCGCGGGCGGCCCCGTACAGGACCGGGTCCAGCTCGCCCCCGTCGGCCAGGATCACGCCGGACAGGCCGCGGACGTGGTCGTCGGCCGTGGCCGGGCCGAGCGGGGGCAGCAGCACCGGCGCGCCGCCCGCCTTCTCCACGGCCCGCGCGTACGACGCCGGCGACAGCACGGCCTCCCTGACCCAGTCACCCCAGCGGGCGGCCTCCAGGTGGGCGGTGATACCGATCAAGGGTCGGGACATGCGTTCTCCCCAGGGCCGTACGCGAGCCGGTACCCCTGTTTCGGACGGTACCGATCCCATCTCCAGCAGATCCCCTATCATGGCGCACCGCATTTCGGTCATGTCATGTATCCGAGGTATCAGTGTCGTCTCGCCCGGAGCCCTTGACCGTCACCCCGGGGCGCGTTCACCCCTCCGGCCACCGGGAACGCGGGGACGACAAATTCCCTTACGACCTGTAAAGACGTCTGTAAAGTTGAACGTGATTCCTTTTCAAGTTTATCGGCGAGCCGGATTCGGTAATGACACAAAATAACTTCTCAATTACGGAAAGTTAGATTTCCCACTATATTGACGAGAAACGGTTGTGACAGTCGCATGGTGATGGAAGACTCAAATATCGAGTGACCAGGTGCGCCGGGGCCGCCGGTCGCTCGTCACCCGGAACCGTCAGGGAGGTGGATCTTCATGGTCGGACGCTGATCCGATCAATTAGGGTGGGTTCGTTAAATGTCATTGAATCCGCGTCTCGTCAAGGAAAGCTTCGCCCTCGTCGAACCCGTCGCGGGCAAGGCCGCGGCGTACTTCTACGGGCGCCTGTTCGCCGAGAACCCGCACCTGCGGGCGATGTTCCCGCCGGCGATGGACGTCCAGCGCGACCGCCTGTTCGGGGCGCTGACCAGGATCGTGTGGAGCCTGGACAGCCCGGACGGCATGGCCTCGTTCCTCGGCCAGCTCGGCCGCGACCACCGCAAGTACGGGGTGCTCCCCGAGCACTACACCGCCATCGGCAACGCGCTGCTGGCCACGGTCAGGCGCTTCGCCGCCGAGGTCTGGGACACCGAGGTGGAGGCGGCCTGGGTGTCCGCGTACACCGCCGCGGCCAACCTCATGATCGAGGCGGCCGAGGCCGACTCCGGGGTGTCACCCGCCTGGTGGCCCGCCGAGGTGATCGACCACGAGCGCCGCACGCCGGACATCGCGGTGATCACCCTGCGGCTCGCCCAGGAGATGCCCTATCTGCCCGGCCAGTACGTCACGGTGCAGACCCCGCGCTGGCCCCGCGTCTGGCGCACGTTCTCCATCGCGAACGCGCCCCGGCCGGACCACACCGTACGGCTGCACGTCCGAGCGATCTCCGGCGGCTGGGTCTCCACCACGCTGGTCCAGCACACCAGGATCGGGGACACCCTGACCCTGGGTCCCCCGATCGGCACCATGGTGCCCACCGACTCCGGCCGCGACCTGCTGTGCGTGGCGGGCGGCACCGGGCTGGCCCCGCTCAAGGCGATCGTGGAGCACGTGATCGCCTCCGGCCGCCGCCGGAACGTGCACCTGCTGCACGGCGCCCGTACCGCCCGGGAGCTCTACGACCTGGCCGACCTGACCCGGATGGAGGAGGGCTTCCCCTGGCTGCGGGTGATCCCCGTGGTCTCGGACGAGCCCGGCTACGACGGCATGCGCGGCCAGGTGGCCGAGGTGATGGAGCGCTTCCACTCCTGGGCCGACCACGACGCCTACGTCTGCGGCCCGCCCGCGATGGTCCGCGAGACGGTCCAGCGGCTCGTGCGCGGCGGGATGCCGCCGGCGAACATCCACCGGGACGTCACGCACGACGAACCCTGAGCGGGCTTGCGGACCGGTCCCCGGGCGGACCCCGCGCGATCGGCGGCGAGCGGCGAGCGGCGACCCCGCGCCCCCTGAGCGGCGACCCCGCGCCGGCGCTCCCGAGCGGTGACCCCGCATCGTGAGTCCCAGGCGACAATCAGGATCAACACCGCGAATCGATCACGCAAATTTCGCAGAGCCCGGCGAGACGCGGCACGGCATGGCAGCATGAGGCCCAATCCGAAAGGAGATGGTCATGCGCCAGGGCCCCCCTCCCAGCCCGTGTCCCCCTCACGACCGCCATCCGCACGGATCCGCCGGCCGCCCGCACCGGGCCCCGGCGGGAGGCGTTCCACCGCGTGCGCCCGTCCCCGGATCCCCGCGGCGACGACCCGCGCGCGACCGGGGCCTCCCCCTCCCCCGGTACGCGCCGCCTCGCGGCCGTCGCACCCGCCCGGCGGGCCCGTCGCCCGTCCCGCCCGCTCCGGCGCGCTGAGCCGATGGCCCGTCCCGTCACGCTCGTGACCTTCGTACTCCCCGTCGCGCTCCGGCACTGGGCGGGCGAGAGCACCGAGATCCGCGTCTTCGCCGTCGCCGACCGGGAGGGCGGCCGGCCGACGCTGGGCTCGGCCCTGGACACGCTGCGCCGCGTCCACCCGTCCCTGGAACAGCGCCTGCGTGACGACTACGGCGGCATCCGCCGCCACATCACCATGTTCGTCTGCGGCGAGAACGTCCTGCACATCGGCGGCCTCGACTGCGCGCTGCCCTCCGCCGCCGAGATCTTCGTCCTGCCCGCCCTGTCCCGCCGCCAGGAGACCACCGGCTGACCGGGCCCCCGCCCGCGCCCGGCCCCGGTCGCACGAACGCCGTACGGAACCCTAGGGGGCGACCCGGCCGGCGGCCACGAAGGCCGCGTGCGTGAGGGGCATCAGCTCCGCCCAGGCGGCCTCCATCTTCTCGGCCACCATCTCGATCTCGCGCTGCGGGAACGAGGGGACCGCCGACTGCTCGTTCCTGGTGCGCAGCGACAGGAAGTGCATCAGCGAGCGGGCGTTGCAGGTGGCGTACATCGAGGAGAACAGGCCGACCGGCAGCACGGCCCTGGCCACCTCCCGGGCGATCCCGGCCTCCAGCATCTCCCGGTAGGCGGCGTAGGAGGCGCGGTAGGACCCCTCCATCACCTCGGTGACGAGCTTGTGCTGCCCGGCGTCGCCCTCCACGAAGACGTACTGCCCGGGCTTGCCCTCCTGGACGAGCTTCCGCTCCACCCCAGGAACATAAAAATTGGGCTGAAGCTCACGGTAACGTCCACTTTCCTCGTTATACGAGTTGTGGACGACGATTCCATTGGCCAGGAAGTTGTGCCAGGGGCCCTCCACGGAAAGGTCGTAGGTCATCTCCTCGCCCCCGTCCTCGACCGAGGTGATCACATCCGGCTTGGCGACGGAGATCTTGCCGCCGCGCCTGGCCAACGCCTGCTCAGCGTTGCTCTTCTCTCGGTGGCAGGGCAGGCAGGCGGGTGCGAGATTGCGTTCGTCGAGCGCCTTCAGCAGGTCGGCGGCGACAGGGACCACGTGATCGAGTGCCAGATCCTCTCTCGCGAAGGTGCCGGAACAGAGGTGACACGTATCGGTCTCCCCGATCAGCCGTAGCCGCTGCATAGAGGTCCACACACCGATCCCGCTACGCAGGGACGGGGGGATCAGCGCCTCGGAGGGGCGAACGACGGTTCCCCCGATCATCAGCGCGTCCCCGGCCCTCAGCTCCCCGGCTTTCCTCCATCCGTCGGGGGTGAGGATCGCATGGTCGACCGAGCACCTCAGCTCGCGCCCGCTCGCGGTGGTCAGGCGAATCAGCCGCTGGACCCCGGATTCCATGACGTCCAGAATCCTGGCTCGTGAAGCCTTCAACGTGACCTCGTCATAACAGCGGACGTGGTTACGGTGGACGGAGTCGAGCTTCCGCAGGCGTCGGGAAGGATTCTCCGCCCTGAACGCGGCCACCGCCCGCTCGGCGGAGTCGCGGGTGTCGTGTAGCCCCAGATGGCGTGACCGGTTCATATGTTTGACCTGGGCGGTCCATTTTCCCGCTTTTTTGTGCCATGACACTCCTCCCCCGGTCCGGGGCAGGGTGTCCTCGACACCGTGGTGCCAGAGCCGGTACAGCTCCCCGATCGTCCGTCGACGGAGATATCCCTTCTCGCTCACCAACGTGATCTCGGAATCACCCGCGAGACACCAGCCGGCCCTGTGACGGTGGAACTCGCGGAAGACGAAGATCGGCGCGGAGACGAGGAAGGTCATCGAGTTGTGCTCGAAGGGGCTGCCGTGCCGGTCGCGCATCAGGAAGTTGATCAGGCCCTTCGAGCGCGCCGGGTCCTTGCCGATCTCCTCCAGCGACTGCTCCCCCGCGGTCGAGACCCGCGCGGCCCAGAGCACGTCGGAGTCGGAGGCGCTGTGCTTGACCAGCTCCACGCTCACGTCGTCGAGGAAACGTGCCTGTGTGCCGTCGCCCGTCTCGTCGCCCGCCACCTGGGTCCCCCTCATCACGTCGTCGGTCGCGCCATATCGTAACCGGGCCGGCCCGCGGGCCCGGGAAGACCCCCGGATCCGCGCGTCCCCGCGATCCGCGGGCTCCCCGGGGGAGCCGTCACAGCCGGTAGAGCCTGCGGGCGTTGCCGGAGCCGATCATCTGGGCCACCCGGGCGGCGTCGGCGACGCTCCACTCGCCGTCGGCCAGCCGCGCGGCCAGCGCCCCGGCCAGGCCGCGCCGGTAGTGCAGGGCGCCCAGGTGGCAGGTCTCCGCCACGCCGTGGCCGCCGGAGCCGAACACCTGCCGGTGGAACGGCACCGACTCCAGCAGTTCCGCCATCACGGTGGCCGAGCCGGTGGCGCCGCGGGCCGGCGCGGCTCCCACGTCGACGTAGACGTGCGGAAGGGTGCTCGCCAGGTGGGCGGCGCGGCGGTGGAAGGGGTGGCAGCGCAGCAGGACGACGGGCACGCCCATCGGCTGCACGGCCACGACGAATCCGGTGCCCGAGCCGGTGGGCCCGGCGTGGAACTGCAGCGGCCGCCCGTACTCCCTGGCCACGTCCACGGCCGTCCACAGCAGGTGGCGCAGCAGCACCGGGTCGGTGAGGCGCTCCCCGGGACGGGCCAGCCTCCGGGCCGCCGCCGCGATGACCGTCCCCCGGCTCGGCCTGGCCTCGTCGGTGTGCGCACCGGCGCGGTGGGCGGTGACCGACTTCAGGGCGACGGCGCACGCGGCGCGGGCGGCGAGGTCCTGGGCGAGGGCCGAGACGTAGGCGACCGCGGAGACCGCGCTCGCGGCCACCTCCTCCTCGGCCCGCTCGATCCGCGCCACCGCGACGGTGCCCGCCCCGCCCGTCCGGCCCATCTCGTCCGGAGGCAGCACCTCGGGCCCGCCGGGGGCGGCGGAGTCGTCGAACAGGAAGGTGGCGATCCCGGCGGCGCCCAGCAGCCGCCGGTTCACCTCGGCGGCCCCCAGCTCGGCCCGGCGGGCCAGGTAGACGGCCGGCGGCACGTGCGGGGGAAGGTCCAGGACGGGCGCGCACCAGCGGCGGACCGCGGCGCCTGCCGGGGTGTCGAAGTGCGTGGTGCCGGGGGGTGCCGGGACGCCCGTCTCGGACAGCAGCGTCTCGAACCGGGCCCGGGTGAGGTCGTCGCGGCGTACGCCGTGGCAGCTCTGGTCGACCAGCGGCGCCAGCAGCGCCTCCCGGACGACGTCGGGCAGCTCGACGGGCAGCACGCCGTCCGGCCTCATGCCCGCTCCTCCCCGCCCGCGGCGTGCCGCCGCATCCCGCAGGATCCGCCGGTACGCCCGTCGTCCCCGCCCGGGCCCCGCCCGGCTCTCGTCCGGGAGAACTCTACGGTCGCCCCGGGCGAGGGCCGGGCGGGGAAGGGACGGGCTGTACGGGTTCTTTACCCGGGCGTGCGGCAGAGCCGCAGGACGTTGGCGATGATCTTCGCTCCGGCGTCCCCCTCGGCGGTGAGGATCGACTCGGGGTGGAACTGCACGGCGAAGCGGCGCCGCTCCACGTCCTCGATCGCCATCACCGCGCCGTCCGGGGTCAGGGCGGTGGCGGTGAAGCCGAGCACGCCCGGCTGCTTGGCGTGGACCGAGTGGTAGCGGGCCGCGGTGAACTCCTCGGGGAGCCCGTCGAGCAGCGCGCTGGCGCCCAGCCTGCGCACCCTGCCGCGCTTGCCATGCTCGGGGTAGGAGAGCAGTTCGAGCTCGCCCCCGGCCTGCTCCACCATGCCCTGCAGGCCGAGGCAGACGCCGAACACCGGAAGGTCGCGCTCGTAGAGCGCGCCGACCAGGCCGGGCAGGCCGAAGTCGGAGGGCCAGCCGGGGCCGGGCGAGAGCACCACGAGGGACGGGTCGATCTCGTCGATCATCTCGGCGGGGAAGCCGTGGCGGAGGGTGACGACCTCGGCGCCCTGCTGGCGGAAGTAGTCGGCGAGGGTGTTGACGAAGGAGTCCTCGTGGTCGACGAGCAGCACCTTCATCCCGGCGCCCGGAAGCTCGGCGGCCGGGGCGGGCGCGGCCTGCTCCTGCGGGGCCGCGCCGACCGCCGCCAGGGCGCCGAGCAGGGCGCTGGCCTTGAGCTCGGTCTCGCGCTCCTCGGCCTCGGGGTCGGAGTCGAACAGCAGCGTGGCCCCGGCCCTGACGGTGGCGATCCCGCCGCGGATCTGCGCGGTCCGCAGGGTCAGGCCGGTGTTCATCGAGCCGTCGAACCCGATGTAGCCGACCGCCCCTCCGTACCAGCGGCGGGTGGTGGCCTCGTGGTCCTCGATGAACTGCATCGCCCAGGTCTTGGGCGCGCCGGTGACGGTGACGGCCCACATGTGGGTGAGGAAGGCGTCGAGCGCGTCGAACCCCGGCCGCAGCCGGCCCTCGATGTGGTCGACGGTGTGGATCAGGCGGGAGTACATCTCGATCTGACGGCGGCCGATGACCTGGACCGAGCCGGGCACGCAGATGCGGGACTTGTCGTTGCGGTCCACGTCGGTGCACATGGTCAGCTCCGACTCCTCCTTGACGCTGGACAGGAGGGTACGGATCGCGTCGGCGTCCTCGACCGGGTTGCCGCCCCGGGCGATGGTGCCGGAGATGGGGCAGGTCTCGACGCGGTCGCCGCTGACCCGGACGTACATCTCCGGGGAGGCGCCGACCAGGTGCTCGCCCTCGCCGAGGTTGAACAGGAACTCGTACGGCGCCGGGTTGACCTTGCGCAGTCCCCGGTAGAAGGCGGCCGGGTCGGCGCAGGGGGCGTGGAAGACCTGGCCGGGGACGACCTCGAACAGGTCACCGCGGGCGAACTTCTCCTTGGCCGCCGCGACCACCTCGGCGTAGGAGCCCTTCACGGGGTCGGCGGGGAGCTCGGACGGCGCCGGGGGCAGCGGCACGACCTCTCCCTCGCGGGCCAGCCCGTGCGTGGAGACGCCGTCCACGGTGAACTCGTAGCGGAACTCCTTGCTGGTCTCCCGCTTCCGGTCGATCACCATGATCCGGTCGGGCAGGTGCAGCACCAGGTCGCGCTGGTCGGCGGCCCGCGGCAGGACCTGCCGGATCGGCTCGAACTGGAAGGCCAGGTCGTAGCCGAAGGAGCCGTACAGGCCCAGGTGCTCGTTCTCGCCGCGGAAGGCGGCGATGACCTCACGGATCGCGGTGAAGACCGTGGGCCGGCGGCTGCGCATCTCCTCGGGGAGGATCTCCTCGGACTCGGCCACGTGAACCTCGACGTGGTCGGCGGTCGGCTCCTCGACCGGCTTTCCGGCCGCCAGCAGGCAGGAGACGATGGCCGGGAGGACCACCCTGCCGCGGGCGTTCAGCGCCCTGGCGGAGATCCTGCGCCCCCGCGCGACGATCTCCAGACACGGGTCGACGTAGGCGAGATGCCATCTGCTGTAGCGGCCGGGATACTCCATCCCGGAGGAGAGCACGCCGCCACGGCGTTCCCCGAGGGTCGTGACGACGTCCTCGAGCACCGTCTCCGGCACGTCGGACGCGGTGACCTCGACCCCTATGCCGCCGGCGGTGGTATATCGGCTCGTCTCCACTGCGGTATCGCCCCTTTGATCTACTGATGCCCAGAGGGAGCGGACGCAGAAAAGGCCGCCTCTCCGGGCGGCCGTCTGTCTGCTCGCGAAAATGCGAAACCTGCGCCGCCTAGAAGCGGCGCCACCACTGCTGGGTGAGAGGGTGTCGCATGGGGCCAGGGTACCCGCGTCAGCGGTGATCATGCAAGGTGGCCGCGCCGTTCCGCGCCGCGGCACCCGGCCGGGCCCCGGCGCTCCCCCGCTCGTGCGCGGGGCGCGCCGCGTTAGGGTCGGGGGATGCGCGCGGCCAGGTTGATGTCGTTGGTGCTGCTGCTCCAGGCGCGCGGCCGGATGAGCGCGGCGGAGCTCTCGCGGGAGCTGGAGGTCTCCGAGCGGACCGTCCACCGTGACGTGCTGGCCCTGTCGGAGGCGGGCGTGCCGGTCTACGCCGACCGCGGGCGCGGCGGTGGCTACCGGCTGCTGGACGGGTACCGCACCCGTCTGACCGGGCTCGACCGCGCCGAGGCCGAGGCGCTGTTCCTGTCGGGCGTTCCGGAGGCCCTGCGGGAGATGGGACTGGGCGAGGTGGCCGCCACGGCACGGCTGAAGGCCTCGGCCGCCCTGTCCCCCGGCCTGCGGGACGCCCCCGCGACCGCGGCGCAGCGCTTCCACCTGGACGCCCCGGGCTGGTTCGTGAGCGAGCGGCCCCCGCCCGCGGCACTGGCCCCGCTGGCCAGGGCGGTCTGGGGCGACCATCCGATCACCGCCGCCTACCGGCGTCCCGTCCGGGACGGGACGGCCGCACCGGCGACGGCCGCCGGGCACCGTGAGGCCGACCGGCGGCCCATGGAGCCGTACGGGCTCGTGCTCAAGGCGGGGGTCTGGTACCTGGCGACCCGGTTCGCGATCTACCGGGTGGATCGCTTCGGCGAGATCGAGATCCACTCCGACCGGCGTTTCGAGCGGGACGACACCTTCGACCTGGCCGCGTTCTGGAGCGAGAGGGCCGCCCGGTTCGCCGGTTCCCTGCTGGCCGAACGGGTCGTCGTGCGGCTCAGCCCGGCCGGGCACCGCCTGCTCCCGATCTTCGCCGACCCCGCGGCCCTCGGCGAGGCGCTGGCGTCCGCGGGCGAGCCCGACGGGCAGGGATGGATCACGATCCGCCTGCCCGTCGAGTCACTGGAGGTCGCCTTCGGCCAGATCCTCCGCTTCGGCCCGGAGGCTGAGGTCCTCGGCCCGCCCGCCCTGCGCGCCCGCTTCGCCGACGCCGCCACCCGCCTGCGCGACCTGTACGGCTGACGGGGTCGTCACGGCCGGCGGCGCCCGGGAAGCGGTGGGGCCGTGGAACCGGCCAGGCAGGCAGGGTCGGTGGGCCCGGTGGGCCCGTCCGTCCGGCAGGGCCGGTGGCGCCGGTCGCCGGTCAGCGGTAGCCGGTCGCGTCGGCGGGCTTGCCCTTGCTCTCCACCTCCTCGATGTAGCGCCAGGCGTCGGGCCTGCTGCCGTCGAGGTCGGTGAAGCCGTACACCTGGGCGAGCTGACCGCTGGACACGGCCTGCCCGGACCAGCGCAGCCGGTCCTCGTCGGTGGCCAGGGCGACGACCGCGCGGCCGGTGTAGGCGGGCGACTCGGAGATCACGAAGTGCGGCTGCGCGACCGTGGCGTCCCGCCAGTTCTCCTCGGTGACGCCGAAGCCCTCCAGCATGCTCTCCGAGCGGAGCCAGCCCGGGGTCAGCGAGACCGCGCCGCACCCGTGCGGGCGCAGCTCGTGGTGCTGGATGAACGCCAGCCGGTTCACCGAGAGCTTGGCCAGGTCGTAGTAGGCACAGAGCCGGTAGTTGGCGAGGTTGTACTCCAGGGTGCCGTCGGTCACCTCGACCACCAGGCCGCCGGGGTTCTCGATCAGCAGGGGCAGCGCGTGGTGGCTGGTGATCAGGTGGGTGTCGACGGCCAGCCGGAGGATCCGCAGGCCGTCGTCGAGGGAGTGGCGCCAGACGGGGACGTCCCACTCCGTCAGCGGGTCCCCGCCCCAGATGTCGTTGACGAGCAGGTCGAGCCTTCCCCGCTCGCCCCTGATCCGCTCCACCAGGGCGCGCACCTGCTCGCTCTCCAGATGGTCCACCTGGACCGCGATGCCCTGCCCGCCCGCGCGGGTGACCAGCTCGGCCGTCTCCTCGATCGTCTCCGGCCGCTTCATCTCCGAGGACCCCTGCCGGGTGCTCCTGCCGGTGCAGTAGACCGTGGCGCCCGCCGCGCCCAGCTCGACCGCGATCCCCCGGCCCGTCCCCCGCGTCGCCCCCGCGACGAGGGCGACCTTTCCTTCCAGCGTTCTGTTCATGCGGCGAGCCTGGCAGGAAAAGGGGACATCTCTTGTCATGTTTTCGCGGGCTTCCGGGAAGGGCGTCTTTCCGGGTCTTCGGGGAGAGCGTCTTTCCGGGTCTTCGGGGAGGGCGGCTTTCCGCTGCCCCCTCCCGGGGAGGGCATCTTTCCGCGGTGCCCACGGCCGACGCCCTCCCCGGGAGCCGCGGCCTCCCGGAGTTCACGGCCCTTCGAGAGCCCGCGGCCCGTGCTTCCGGGAAGAGAAAGCCCTCCCCGGAAGAAGAGGTCACGAGGAGGGACTCAGGCGTCCGCCAGCACCTTCTCCATCCGGCTCAGGACGTGCGAGCGCCAGCCCCCGTCGAGGATGACGTAGGTGCTCTGCTGGATCGGGTCGTCCGGGTCGAACCCGGCGTGTTCCAACAGGAGTCGGGTGCCGCGCCCCTCGGCCTCCAGCGTCCAGGTGACCGTGGTGTCGAGCCCTCCGCCGCACCAGGAGATCCGCATCAGCCGTTCCGGTTCGAGATCCAGGACCTCGCAGTGCACGACGCCGTCGAACCCCCGGTTCGGCCGGGGCTCGGTCCGGAACGTGAACCGGTGGCCGACGACCGGCTTGAAGTCGCCGGGCATCAGCCAGCGCGCCAGCAGGTCGGGGTCGGTGAGCGCGCGCCAGACCTTGCGCGGCGGGTGGGCGAGGTACTGGTCGGTCCTGATCAGTGTGGGGTCAGACATCGCGGTCGTCGTCCTCGGTGCTCGAAAGGCCGTCATCGTCCTCGGCGTCCAGGAGGTCGCGAAGGCTGGAGAGTCTCTCCCTCCAGAAGCGCTCGTACGGGGTGAGCCAGGCGGACATCTCCCGCAGCGGTTCGGGGCGCAGGGAGTACAGGCGCCGCCTGCCCGCCCTGCGTTCGACCACCAGGCCCGCGTCCTTGAGCACCTTGAGGTGCTCCGACAGGCTCGGGCGGCGCATGTCGAAGTGCTCGGCCAGTTCCTGGACCGGTTTCGGCCCGTTCTCCAGGAGCAGCCCGAGGAGCCTGCGCCGGGTGGGGCTGGCCACCGCGGCGAACACGTCCGCCTCAGCCACGGGCGGGCGCGTCCACCGCGGTGGCCTGCAGCACGATCCCGTTGCCGTCGGGGTCGTCGAAGGTGACGTAGCGCCCCCACGGTGACCGCTGGATGTCGCCCTCGACGGCCACGCCGCGGTCGTTCAGCGCGGCCACGTCGCCCTCGAGGTCGTCGGTCTCCAGCACCAGGCCCTTGAGGGAGCCGGGCGGCATGGTGTCGAACCAGTTCACGAGCGTGATCGAGGTACGGGCGCCCTTGGGGGCCACCTGTACCCAGCGGCGGTCGGGGCCCATCGGGTTGTCCGAGACGAGGTCGAAGCCGAGGGCGTCGACGTAGAAGCTCTTCGCCCGGTCCTGGTCGGTGACGGGCAGGGAGAGCAGCTGGACATGGGTTATCGTCATGCGCCGACAATAGGTAGGAAATGTCCTACCGGTCAAGGCGCACGGGAGAGGCGGGCCGGGCGGGGGCGAGGAGGCGGGGCCCGGCCCCGGCCGGCGCGGTCAGCCGGGCCCGTCGGAACCGGCCGCCGCGAGCAGGTCGCGCAGCAGGTCGGCGAGCCGTTCGCGGCTGCGGGCCGGGAGCCGGTCGAACAGCTCGCGCTGGACCGCCAGGCCGGCCACCACCGCCTCGTCGGCCACCTCGCGCCCGCGGCCGGTCAGGGTGATCACCAGGGCGCGCCGGTCGTTCGGGTCGGGCGAGCGGGTGACGAGCCCGGCGTGCTCCAGCCGGTCGAGCCGTCCGGTCATGCCGCCCGAGGTCAGCATCAGCGAGGCCGACAGCTCCTTGGGCGAGAGCTGGAACGGCTCCCCCGACCGGCGCAGGGTCGCCAGCACGTCGAACTCCCCGCGGTTGATCCCGAACCGGGCGTACACCTCTTCCTGGAGGTCACCGGCGATCCGGGCGAGGCGGTTGATGCGGCCGAACACCTCCATCGCCCCGGTCTCCAGCTCCGGGCGCTCGCGCGCCCACTGCATGACGATGCGGTCGACGTCGTCGCGGGCCGTGTCCCCTGCCATGCCGACATGTTAGCTTGCCGATGATTAGCTTAGTGCTAAGATACTTATTCATGAGAGACATTAGGCCGATCGTCGCCAGCGCCGTCGCCCCGATGGTGTGGGGCACGACGTACCTGGTGACCACGGAGCTGCTGCCGGCTCACCGCCCGCTGCTGGCGGGCGCGGTCAGGGCGCTGCCCGCCGGGCTGCTCCTCTGCGCGGCCGTCGCCGTGCTCGCCGGGCGGCTCGCGCTGCCGCGGGGGGCCTGGTGGTGGCGCTCGGCCGTCCTCGGCACCCTCAACATCGGCCTGTTCTTCGCCCTGCTCTTCGTGGCGGCGTACCGGCTGCCCGGCGGGGTCGCGTCCGTGCTGGGCGGCCTGGCCCCCTTCGCGGTCGCGGCCCTGGCGTTCCCGCTGCTCGGGGAGCGTCCGGCCCCCCGGGCCATGGTGGCCGCGGTGATCGGGGTCGCCGGGGTGGCCCTGCTGGTGCTGCGCTCGGCCGTCACCCTCGACCCGCTCGGGCTGATCGCCGCCGTCGGCGGGGTCGTCACCATGTCGCTGGGCACCGTCCTGGGCCGGCGCTGGGGCACCCCCGCGGGGTACGCGAGCCGGAGCACCGCGCTGCTGGCCCTCACCGGGTGGCAGCTGGCCGCCGGAGGGCTGCTCCTGCTGCCCGCCGCGCTCGTCGTCGAGGGCCTGCCGCCCGTCCTGACGGGGACGAACCTCGCCGGTTTCGGCTACCTGACCGTCGTCGGCACGGCACTGGCGTACTTCCTGTGGTTCCGCGGGGTGACCTCCCTGGCCCCGGTCCGGCTCACCCTGCTGGGGCTGCTCAGCCCGGTGGTGGCCGCCGGGCTCGGTTGGGCGGTGCTCGGGCAGGCCCTGTCCGCCGGTCAGCTCGCCGGGGCGGCCGGGGTGCTCGGCGCGGTCCTGCTCGGCGCCTCCGCGCGACCGGCGAGGACCGACTCGGCGGGGGACGTCCGACCGAGTGCCGCCGTCGCGGCCGGCGGACGAGGCGCGGAAGATCGCGATCCGGTGTGGCCTGCGCTTTCGGGACGCCTGCTCCCGCGTCAAGACGTGGGATCACCCGTGCGGTGACCGGTAGGAATCCATCGCCGAGCCGCAGGTGCTCACCGGCCGAGGCCGCTGTGACGTCGGCAAAGGGCGGAATGTGATGACTCACCTACCGCTCGTCGCGTGAACCGATCCGCTCGGCGCTCGGTGACCTCAATGAAATGGTCGTGTAATTACGCTGCCGGTCAGCCGAACGGGACGATCCTGTCCGGACGTCCCTTCTCCACTACGAGGAGACCGTGTTGACCACTCCAGACGGTGGTCGGAGCGATCGCAGCCCATGGAACTGGCTGCTCATCGTACCGATCATCCTACCTTTGTTGCCGTTCCTGTATAACTCCGATGAACCACGGCTTCTCGGCTTCCCGCTGTTCTACTGGCTCCAGCTCGCCTTCATCCTGATCGGCGTCACCTGCACCACGATCGTTTACCAGATGACGAAGCGGCGGCGGTGACCCGATGGAAGCGCATCTGACTGAGATCATCGTTTTCTCGGCGCTGTTCCTGCTGGTCAGCGGCATGGGTTTCATGGCCGCGCGCTGGCGGCGCCCGAACGACCTGGCCAGCCTCGACGAGTGGGGCCTGGGCGGCCGGAACTTCGGCTCCTGGGTCACCTGGTTCCTGGTCGGTGGCGACCTCTACACCGCCTACACCTTCGTGGCCGTGCCCGCCCTGCTCTGGGGCGCGGGCGCGATGGGCTTCTTCGCGGTGCCGTACACGATCGTGGTCTACCCGATCGTGTTCCTGGTGCTGATCCGTCTCTGGTCGGTCTCGCACGTGCACGGCTTCGTGACCCCGGCCGACTTCGTACGGGCCCGGTTCGGCTCGCCCACGCTGGCGCTGCTGGTGGCGATCACCGGCATCGTGGCGACCATGCCCTACATCGCGCTCCAGCTCGTCGGCATCGAGGCCGTGCTGAAGTCGATGGGCGTGACCGGCCACCTGCCGATCATCATCGCGTTCGCGATCCTGGCCGCGTACACCTACCAGTCGGGCCTGCGCGCCCCGGCGCTGATCGCGTTCGTCAAGGACACGCTGATCTACATCGTGATCCTGGTCGCGATCTTCGCGATCCCCGCCCAGATCGAGGGCGGCTGGTCCGGCATCTTCGACGCCGCCCAGGCCAAGTTCACCGCCAGCCCCGCCCCCGGTGACGGCATCCTGCTCAACGCCAACAACCAGCTCCAGTACGTCACGCTGGCCCTGGGCTCGGCGCTCGCGCTCTTCCTGTACCCGCACAGCATCACCGGCGTGCTCGCGTCCAAGAACCGCGACGTCATCAAGCGGAACATGTCGGCGCTGCCCGCCTACAGCCTGCTGCTCGGCCTGATCGCGCTGCTCGGCCTGATGGCCATCGCGGCCGGCATCACGCCGATCGGCAAGGACAACAACACGATCGTGCCGCAGCTGTTCGACAAGATGTTCCCCGACTGGTTCACCGGCGTCGCGTACGCCGCGATCGGCATCGGCGCGCTGGTCCCCGCGGCCATCATGTCCATCGCCGCGGCGAACCTGTTCACCCGGAACATCTACAAGGAGTACCTGAAGCCGGACGCGAGCGACGCCGACGAGGCCCGGGTCTCGAAGATCACCTCGCTGCTCGTCAAGGTCGGCGCGGTGCTGTGCATCCTGTTCCTGGACACCGGTTTCTCCATCGACCTGCAGCTCATCGGCGGCGTCATCATCCTGCAGACGCTCCCGTCGGTGGCGCTCGGCCTCTACACCCGCTGGTTCCACCGCATCGGCCTGATCGCCGGATGGGCCGCGGGCATGGGGGCCGGCATGCTCATGCTCTACAACATCGGCAACCCGGCCACCGGCAAGCTGCACTTCGCCGGGTCCGCGTTCCCGCTGGAGAAGCTGGGCCTGGACACCAAGATGACGATCTACGCGGGCATCGTCGCGCTCGCGGTCAACCTGGCCGTCGCCGCGATCGGCACGCTCATCGCGCGCGCCGCCAAGGCGCACGACGGGGACGACACCACCAAGCCCGACCACTACTTCGCCGACGAGGGCGACCCCAGGATCAAGGACCTGGATCTCGCTCCCCACTGACGCGGTCTCTCCCAAGGCCCGCGCCACTGACCGCGGTCTCTTCCAAAGCTCGCGCCACTGACCGCGGCCTCTCCCGGGGCTCGCGTCCGGAACCTGGGGCCCCTGCGCCCGGGGCCTCAGGTTCCCGTGTCCGCGGCCCCGGGCTTCTGCACCGGGCCCTCGGGTTCCTGTGCGCGGCGCCTCGGGCCGGGGGCCATCCGGGTCCCGTGTCGGGGTGACCCGGGTCCCGTGTCGGGGTGACCCGGGTCCCGTGTCGGGGTCACCCGGGTCCCGTGTCGGGGTGACCAGGGTCACGAACACGAGGCCGGAGTCACCCGGGGTCACGCACACGGGCCTTCCCGCCGCCTCACCGCCGCCTCACCGCGACGGGGAGGCCCCGTGCCGGTTCACGGGAGCCGTTCCGCTCCTCCGCTCCACCGCGATGTTCCCTTCCGGTCGGCGGGCTTGTACCGTCAGGACCTCGACGGTGCGGGGGTACGGGAAGGGGACATCGGATGCGTGCGGCCCTTCTGGGCGCGATCTCACTGGTGATCGCGGTGACCGCCTGCTCCCCTTCCACCCGTACGGCCGCGCCCGCCGCCCCCGGCACGCCACAGCCCTCCGGCGCGCCACGCTCTCCCTCGGCCGGCTCTCCCGGAGCGGCTTCCGAGGTCCAGGCCGTGGCGGACGACCTGGTGTCGTCCGGGTCCCCCGGAGCCGTCGTGCACCTCCGTGACGACGGAAGGATCCGGGAGGCCGCCGCCGGGTTCGCCGACCTCGCGACGAGGACTCCCATGCGGGTCGATCACCGATTCCGGATCGCGAGCGTCACCAAGACCTTCACCGCCGCGGTCGTGCTGCAGCTGGTACGCGAGCGGCGGCTGGCTCTCGGTGACACGCTCGGGAAACTCCTCCCCGGTGTCCTTCCCGGCGCGGACAGGGTGACCGTCGAGCAGCTGCTCACCCACACCAGCGGAATACCGGACTACCTCACCGACTCCCGCTTCACGGACGCCGTCGTGGACCGTGGCCTGCACACCCGTGACTGGCCGCCGCGCGAGCTGCTCGGCTACGGCGGAAGGCCCGGCAAGCGGGGGGTCAACCGCTACTCCAACAGCAACTACATCCTTCTCGGCCTGGTCATAGAGAAGGTCACCGGTAAGAGCTACTCCGAGGCGCTGTCCGAGCGCATCACCGGCCCCCTGCGGCTGCGTGACACCGAGCTCCCCCGGGAGCTCCTGCCACAGGGACTCGCCCGGGGCAGGCAGGGCGACGGCCCCGGGTCGACGACCGTGAGCTCCTCCATCTTCTGGGCCGCGGGAGGCCTGGTGTCGACCACCCGGGACGTGGGCACCCTCTACGAGGCCCTCTTCGGAGCAGGCTCGGGTAAAGGCACGGGTCCGTCCTCCGGCACACGGACGCGGGCCCCCGGCAAGGGGACGGTCGAAGGGGCGGCAGCGGGACGCCTGCCTGCGGGGGCCGACTTCAAGCGTGCGGGCGGGATGGGCGTGTACGCCGACAAGCTGACCTGCGGCACCCAGGTGTGGAACCACTCCGGGCTGATCTACGGGTACTCCGGGATCGCGATGACCAGCGAGGACGGTCGCCGGCAGGTGGTGATCCAGCTCAACTCCCCGGCGGTGGGACAGGCCATCGCCGCGGCGGGAAGACTCATGTGCCGATGAGCGGCGTCGGATGTCTGACGTCGATTCCGTCGGCGTACTTGTTTTCGCGTCGGCGTTCCTGAGGTCTTCGCTGCCGTCGACGGGCGGAAGGCGTGACGGCTGAGAGCACGCCAGGGGCCCGCAGGAGAACAACCCCACCAAGGCCAGAAGAACCACCCGGGAAAGAACCCTCGGGAAGCAAGAAAGCA
>NZ_JBVJIA010000052.1:0-10223 GCF_055586505.1 Streptosporangium sp. NPDC050148
TGGGCAAGAACCTGCTGGTGGCGTTCATGCCGTGGGAGGGTCACAACTACGAAGACGCGATCATCCTGTCGCAGCGCCTGGTGCAGGACGACGTGCTGTCCTCGATCCACATCGAGGAGCACGAGGTCGACGCCCGCGACACCAAGCTGGGCCCTGAGGAGATCACCCGCGACATCCCCAACGTCTCCGAGGAGGTGCTGGCCGATCTCGACGAGCGCGGCATCATCCGCATCGGCGCCGAGGTCGTGCCCGGGGACATCCTGGTGGGCAAGGTCACGCCCAAGGGCGAGACCGAGCTGACCCCCGAGGAGCGGCTGCTGCGGGCGATCTTCGGTGAGAAGGCCCGCGAGGTGCGCGACACCTCGCTGAAGGTGCCGCACGGCGAGCAGGGCAAGGTCATCGGGGTGCGGGTCTTCTCCCGCGAGGAGGGCGACGAGCTTCCCCCCGGCGTCAACGAGCTGGTGCGCGTCTACGTGGCGCAGAAGCGCAAGATCACCGACGGTGACAAGCTCGCGGGCCGGCACGGCAACAAGGGCGTCATCTCCAAGATCCTCCCGGTCGAGGACATGCCCTTCCTGGAGGACGGCACGGCCGTCGACATCATCCTCAACCCGCTGGGCGTGCCCGGCCGGATGAACGTCGGCCAGGTGCTGGAGACCCACCTGGGGTGGATCGCCGCCCGCGGCTGGGACATCTCCGGCATCGAGGAGGCGTGGGCCGAGCGCCTGCGCGACAAGGGCTTCGCCGAGGTGGAGCCGCGTACCAACATGGCGACCCCCGTCTTCGACGGCGCCAACGAGGAAGAGATCATCGGTCTGCTCGACAACACCCTGGTCAACAGGGACGGCGGGCGCATGGTCGGCGCGAACGGAAAGGCCCAGTTGTTCGACGGGCGTTCCGGCGAGCCGTTCCCGCACCCGATCTCCGTGGGTTACATCTACATCCTGAAGCTGCTCCACCTGGTCGACGACAAGATCCACGCGCGGTCGACCGGCCCGTACTCCATGATCACCCAGCAGCCGCTCGGCGGTAAGGCCCAGTTCGGCGGCCAGCGCTTCGGTGAGATGGAGGTCTGGGCCCTGGAGGCCTACGGCGCGGCGTACGCGCTGCAGGAGCTGCTGACCATCAAGTCCGACGACGTCCTGGGCCGGGTGAAGGTCTACGAGGCGATCGTCAAGGGCGAGAACATCCCCGAGCCGGGCATCCCGGAGTCGTTCAAGGTCCTCATCAAGGAAATGCAGTCGCTGTGCCTGAACGTCGAGGTGCTCTCCAGCGACGGCATGTCCATCGAGATGCGCGACACCGACGAGGACGTCTTCCGCGCCGCGGAGGAGCTCGGCATCGACCTGTCCCGGCGCGAGCCGAGCAGCGTCGAAGAGGTCTGATCTAGAAGCTGAGGGGGATTACAAGTGCTCGACGTCAACTTCTTCGACGAGCTTCGGATCGGCCTCGCGACCGCCGACGACATTCGCCAGTGGTCGCACGGTGAGGTCAAGAAGCCCGAGACCATCAACTACCGGACGCTCAAGCCCGAGAAGGACGGACTCTTCTGCGAGAAGATCTTCGGCCCGACCCGGGACTGGGAGTGCTACTGCGGCAAGTACAAGCGCGTCCGCTTCAAGGGCATCATCTGTGAGCGCTGCGGCGTCGAGGTGACCCGTGCCAAGGTGCGCCGCGAGCGGATGGGCCACATCGAGCTGGCCGCTCCGGTCACGCACATCTGGTACTTCAAGGGCGTCCCGTCCCGTCTGGGATACCTGCTCGACCTGGCCCCGAAGGACCTCGAGAAGGTCATCTACTTCGCGGCCTACATGATCACGCATGTCGACAAGGAGATGCGCGAGCGCGACCTGCCGTCGCTGGAGGCGAAGATCTCCGTCGAGCGGCAGCACGTCGAGCAGCGCCGTGACTCCGACATCGAGGCCCGCCAGCGCAAGCTGGAGGCCGACCTGGCCGAGCTCGAGGCCGCCGGGGCCAAGGGCGACCAGCGCCGCAAGGTGCGCGAGGGTGCCGAGCGTGAGATGCGGCAGCTGCGCGACCGGGCCCAGCGCGAGCTGGACCGGCTGGACGAGGTCTGGAGCCGTTTCAAGAACCTCAAGGTCCAGGACCTGGAGGGCGACGAGCTGCTCTACCGCGAGATGCGCGACCGCTTCGGCCGCTACTTCCGCGGTGGCATGGGCGCCCAGGCCATCCAGGAGCGGCTGACCAACTTCGACCTCGCCCTGGAGGCCGAGAACCTCCGCGAGACGATCCGCAGCGGCAAGGGCCAGAAGAAGGCCCGCGCGCTCAAGCGTCTCAAGGTCGTCTCGGCGTTCCTGAACACCCGCAACTCGCCCAACGGCATGGTCCTGGACTGCATCCCGGTCATCCCGCCGGACCTGCGCCCCATGGTGCAGCTCGACGGTGGCCGGTTCGCGACCTCGGACCTGAACGACCTCTACCGCCGGGTGATCAACCGGAACAACCGCCTCAAGCGGCTTCTCGACCTCGGCGCGCCCGAGATCATCGTGAACAACGAGAAGCGGATGCTCCAGGAGGCCGTCGACGCGCTGTTCGACAACGGCCGCCGCGGCCGCCCGGTCACCGGACCCGGCAACCGCCCCCTGAAGTCCCTCAGCGACATGCTCAAGGGCAAGCAGGGCCGGTTCCGCCAGAACCTGCTGGGCAAGCGAGTCGACTACTCCGGCCGTTCGGTCATCGTCGTCGGCCCGCAGCTGAAGCTGCACCAGTGCGGCCTGCCCAAGCAGATGGCGCTGGAGCTGTTCAAGCCGTTCGTGATGAAGCGCCTGGTGGACCTGAACCACGCGCAGAACATCAAGTCGGCCAAGCGGATGGTCGAGCGTGCCCGGCCGGTCGTGTGGGACGTCCTCGAAGAGGTCATCACCGAGCACCCCGTGCTGCTCAACCGCGCGCCCACCCTGCACCGCCTGGGCATCCAGGCCTTCGAGCCGCAGCTGGTCGAGGGCAAGGCCATCCAGATCCACCCGCTCGTGTGCACCGCGTTCAACGCGGACTTCGACGGTGACCAGATGGCCGTGCACCTGCCGCTGTCGGCCGAGGCGCAGGCCGAGGCCCGCATCCTGATGCTGTCCACCAACAACATCCTCAAGCCGGCCGACGGCAAGCCCGTGACCATGCCCACCCAGGACATGATCATCGGTCTGTACTCGCTGACCACGCTCAAGGACGAGGACGAGAACGGCGCCGGCAGGGGCCGGGTCTTCGGCTCGGTGTCGGAGGCGCTCATGGCCTTCGACCGCCGCGAGCTGGACATCCAGTCGCTGATCCAGATCCGGATGAAGGGCGACGTCCCGCCGCCCCGCGACTGGACCGCCCCCGAGGGCTGGGAGCCCGGCGACGGGTACCGCCTGGAGACCACCCTGGGCCGGTGCCTGTTCAACCAGACGCTCCCGGCGAACTACCCGTACGTGAACTCGCAGGTCGGCAAGAAGCAGCTCTCGGTCATCGTCAACGAGCTGGCCGACAAGTACCCCAAGGTCGAGGTCGCGGCGGCGCTCGACGCCCTCAAGGACGCCGGCTTCTACTGGGCGACCAGGGCCGGTGTGACGATCTCCATCGAGGACGTCATCGCGCCGCCGAACAAGGCCGAGATCATGGAGACGTACGAGCGCCGGGCCGACAAGGTCCAGCGGGAGTACGAGCGCGGTCTGATCACGGACGAGGAGCGCCGTCAGGAGCTCATCGAGATCTGGACGCACGCGACCAGTGACGTGACCGACGACATGCAGAAGGCGTTCCCGAAGACCAACCCGGTCTGGATGATGGTCCAGTCGGGCGCCCGAGGGAACCTGATGCAGGTCCGGCAGATCTCCGGCATCCGCGGCCTGGTGTCCAACACCAAGGGTGAGACGATCCCGCGTCCGATCAAGGCCTCGTTCCGCGAGGGCCTGTCGGTGCTGGAGTACTTCATCTCCACCCACGGCCAGCGGAAGGGTCTGGCGGACACCGCGCTGCGGACCGCCGACTCCGGCTACCTGACCCGTCGTCTGGTGGACGTGGCGCAGGACGTCATCGTCCGCGAGATCGACTGCGGCACCGACCGCGCCGTGCCGCTGCACGTCGCCGACCGCGACGCCCAGGGCAACCTGGTCAAGGCGGAGAACGCCGAGAGCAACGTGCACGGCCGCATCCTCGCCGAGGACGTGGAGGTGGACGGCAAGGTCGTCGTGCCGATGGGCGTCGACATCAACGACGCCCACGTCACCGCCCTGGTCGAGGCCGGTGTGGAGACCGTCAGGACCCGCAGCGCCCTCGTCTGCGAGGCCAAGATCGGTGTCTGCGCCACCTGCTACGGCCGCTCGCTGGCCACCGGCAAGCTCGTGGACGTCGGCGAGGCGGTCGGCATCATCGCCGCCCAGTCGATCGGCGAGCCCGGCACCCAGCTGACGATGCGGACCTTCCACACCGGTGGTGTGGCGGGCGCCGACATCACCCACGGCCTGCCCCGTGTCACCGAGCTGTTCGAGGCGCGCGTCCCCAAGGGCGTCGCCCCGATCAGCGAGGCCGAGGGCCGGGTCCGCGTCGACGAGACCGACAAGACGCGGAAGATCGTGGTCGTCCCCGACGACGGCTCCGAGGAGGTCGCGTACCCGGTGTCGATGCGGTCGCGGATGCTCGTCTCCGACGGGCAGCGGGTCGGCGTCGGCCAGCAGCTGATCGCCGGTGCGGTCAACCCCAACGAGGTGCTGCGCATCCTCGGCCCCCGCGCCGTGCAGCTGCACCTGGTGGCGGAGGTCCAGCAGGTCTACCGCTCGCAGGGTGTGTCGATCCACGACAAGCACATCGAGATCATCGTGCGGCAGATGCTCAAGCGCGTGAACGTGCTGGAGTCCGGCGACGCCGACATGCTGCCCGGTGAGCTCGTCGAGCGGCCGCGCTTCGAGCGGATCAACCGCGAGTGCGTGGCCGAGGGCGGCACGCCGGCCTCGGGTCGCCCGGTGCTGATGGGCATCACCAAGGCCTCGCTCGCCACCGAGTCCTGGCTGTCGGCGGCGTCCTTCCAGGAGACGACCCGGGTGCTCACCGACGCGGCGATCCACGCCAAGTCGGACTCGCTGCTCGGTCTCAAGGAGAACGTCATCATCGGAAAGCTCATCCCGGCGGGTACGGGCATGCCCCAGTACCGCAACATCCGGGTCGAGCCCACCGAGGAGGCCAAGGCCGCGATGTACACGGTCGGCGGCTACGACGGCTCCGCGGCCGACTACACCTTCGGCTCGGGCTCCGGCGAGGCCGTGCCGCTGGAGGAGTACGACTTCGGTCAGTACAACCGCTGAGCGAGCACGCCCGGCACAGTGATCGAGACGGCGCCCGGTCCCCGCGAGGGGGCCGGGCGCCGTCCGTCTTGACCGGAACGTTGCGGCCCAAGCCGTACGTCAATGCGGAGAACGACCGGAGAAGTGTCCGGGGGCGGGTAAACTTCGGTGTGGACCCGGACGTGGACGGTCGGAAACCGGTCACGGGAGCCAGGGCACGGATGCGGGCGCGCGTGACGGCGCCCGGCCAGTGCGGTCGTTTTGACGTGTTGCACTGGGCTGGGTAGTCTTTCCCTTCGTGCCCATGTCTTCATGGGTCCTCATGCGTGCGCGTCGACGGTTTCCCATCGAGGAGTCGGCAGGGGCGCCGTGTGGCCTCCTCCAGCGGATCGTTCCTTTCCGGGACGTGGTACGACACCCCGCGACACGCCCGAACGCGTGGGTCGGAGGAGCTGGAAGAACCGCAGGTCATGACACCGGCAGTACCTGCAAATGCACCACATTCGAATAACCGGCTAGCACGAACGGAGACGCGGTGCCCACGATTCAGCAGCTGGTCCGCAAGGGCCGCCAGGACAAGGTCACCAAGACCAAGACCCCGGCGCTCAAGGCCAGCCCTCAGCGACGCGGCACCTGCATGCGCGTTTACACCACGACCCCGAAGAAGCCGAACTCCGCCCTCCGCAAGGTGGCGCGTGTCCGGCTGACCAACGGCATCGAGGTCACGGCTTACATCCCCGGTGTCGGTCACAACCTCCAGGAGCACTCCATCGTGCTCGTCCGTGGTGGGCGTGTGAAGGACCTTCCGGGTGTTCGCTACAAGATCATCCGTGGTTCGCTCGACACCCAGGGTGTCCGCAACCGCAAGCAGGCCCGTAGCCGTTACGGCGCGAAGAAGGAGAAGTAGGAATGCCTCGCAAGGGTTCTCCTGGCCGTCGTCAGCTCATGGCCGACCCGGTTCACAACTCGCCCCTGGTCACCGCTCTGATCAACAAGGTGCTCCTGGACGGCAAGCGATCCATCGCCCAGTCCATCGTGTACGGCGCCCTCGAAGGCGCCAGGGAGAAGACCGGCAACGACCCGGTCGTCACCCTCAAGCGCGCGCTGGACAACGTCAAGCCCACCCTCGAGGTCCGCAGCCGCCGTGTCGGTGGCGCGACCTACCAGGTCCCGGTCGAGGTGCGCGCGGCGCGCAGCACCACCCTGGCCCTGCGCTGGCTGGTGCAGTACTCCCGCGCCCGCCGCGAGAAGACCATGACCGAGCGTCTGATGAACGAACTGCTCGACGCCAGCAACGGCCTCGGCGCAAGCGTCAAGAAGCGCGAGGACACCCACAAGATGGCCGAGTCCAACAAGGCCTTCGCCCACTACCGCTGGTAACAGCGGGTTCGACGAGACGACGAGGACGCGAGAGAAGTGGCCACCACGACCGCTCTTGACCTGGCCAAGGTCCGAAACATCGGGATCATGGCCCACATCGACGCGGGCAAGACCACGACGACCGAGCGCATCCTGTTCTACACCGGTATCAACTACAAGATCGGTGAGGTCCACGAGGGCGCAGCCACGATGGACTGGATGGAGCAGGAGCAGGAGCGTGGTATCACCATCACCTCCGCTGCCACCACCTGCGAATGGCTCGGCCACACGATCAACATCATCGACACGCCGGGTCACGTGGACTTCACGATCGAGGTGGAGCGTTCGCTCCGCGTCCTCGACGGTGCCGTCGCCGTGTTCGACGGCGTCGCCGGTGTCGAGCCGCAGTCCGAGACGGTCTGGCGTCAGGCCGACCGCTACGAAGTACCCAGGATCTGCTTCGTCAACAAGATGGACCGGGTCGGCGCGGAGTTCCACCGCTGCGTCGACATGATGGTCAGCCGCCTGAACGCGACCCCCGCCGTCATCCAGCTTCCCTGGGGCGTCGAGGCCGACTTCAAGGGCGTCATCGACCTGGTCAAGATGAAGGGCCTGCTCTGGAGCGCCGAGGCGGCCAAGGGCGAGATGTACGAGACCGTCGACATCCCGGCCGAGCACGCCGAGGTCGCCCGCGAGTGGCGTGACAAGCTCGTCGAGACCGTCTCCGAGAACGACGACGAGCTGATGGAGCTCTTCCTGGAGGGCGTCGAGCCCACCGAGGAGCAGCTGGTCGCGGCCATCCGCCGCGCCACGCTGAAGAGCGTCATCAACCCGGTCCTGACCGGCACCGCGTTCAAGAACAAGGGCGTCCAGCCCCTGCTCGACGCGATCGTCGCCTACCTCCCCGCCCCGATCGACATCGCGGCCTTCAAGGGCCACGCGGTCGGCAAGGAGGACGAGGTCATCGAGCGTCACGCCGACGTGAACGAGCCCTTCTCCGCGCTCGCATTCAAGATCATGAGCGACCAGCACCTGGGCCGTCTCACCTACATCCGCATCTACTCGGGCACGCTCGAGACCGGCACCGCCGTGGTCAACTCGGTGAAGGGCCGCAAGGAGCGGATCGGCAAGATCTACCAGATGCACGCCAACAAGCGCGAAGAGCGCCCGTCGGCCGTCGCCGGTCAGATCGTCGCCGTGATGGGTCTGAAGGACACCACCACCGGTGACACCCTGTCGGACCCGGCTCATCCCGTGGTCCTGGAGTCGATGAACTTCCCGGCGCCGGTCATCAGCGTCGCCATCGAGCCCAAGACCAAGGGTGACCAGGAGAAGCTGGGCACCGCGATCCAGCGTCTGGCCGAGGAGGACCCGTCCTTCCAGGTCCGTCGTGACGACGAGACCGGGCAGACGGTCATCTGGGGTATGGGCGAGCTCCACCTGGAGATCCTCGTCGACCGGATGCGCCGCGAGTTCAAGGTCGAGGCCAACATCGGCCGGCCTCAGGTGGCCTACCGGGAGACCATCCGCCGCAAGGTGGAGAAGGTCGACTACGTCCACAAGAAGCAGACCGGTGGTTCGGGCCAGTTCGCCAAGGTCATCATCGACATCGAGCCGCTGGGCGAGGGCAACGACGGTTACGAGTTCTCGAACAAGGTCTCCGGTGGCCGCATCCCGAGGGAGTACATCCCCTCGGTCGACGCGGGCGCCCAGGAGGCGGCCGAGTTCGGTGTCCTGGCCGGCTACCCCATGGTCGGGGTCAAGGTCACCCTGCAGGACGGTGCCTACCACGAGGTGGACTCGTCCGAAATGGCCTTCAAGATCGCCGGCTCGATGGCCTTCAAGGAGGCCGCGCGCCGTGCGGACGCCGTAATCCTGGAGCCGATGATGGCCGTCGAGGTCACCACGCCCGAGGACTACATGGGTGACGTCATCGGTGACCTCAACGGTCGCCGCGGGCAGATCCAGGCGATGGACGAGCGCTCCGGCGCCCGGATCATCAAGGCGCTCGTGCCGCTCTCTGAGATGTTCGGCTACGTGGGAGACCTCCGTAGCAAGACGCAGGGACGCGCGAGCTACAGCATGCAGTTCGACTCCTACGCGGAAGTGCCTGCGCACATCGCCAAGGAGATCGTCGCGAAGGTGCGGGGCGAATAAGTCCGGCATCCGTTCCGGGTGCGGGAGACGGGGAGACCCGCCTCCCGCCACCGGAGGGGTGCGGGGCGCACAAGCCCGGCATCCGTTTTTGAAGACGCAAGTCACGTCAGAATCTCTAAGGAGAGAGCAGTGGCCAAGGCCAAGTTCGAGCGGACCAAGCCGCACGTAAACATCGGCACCATTGGGCACATCGACCACGGCAAGACCACTCTGACCGCGGCGATCACCAAGGTGCTCCACGAGCGTTTCCCGAACCTCAACGAGGCGACCCCGTTCGACAAGATCGACAAGGCGCCCGAGGAGAAGGCTCGTGGTATCACGATCTCCATCGCGCACGTCGAGTACCAGACCGAGAAGCGCCACTACGCCCACGTGGACTGCCCCGGTCACGCCGACTACGTGAAGAACATGATCACCGGTGCGGCTCAGATGGACGGCGCGATCCTCGTGGTCGCCGCCACCGACGGTCCGATGCCGCAGACGAAGGAGCACGTCCTCCTGGCCCGCCAGGTCGGCGTCCCCTACATCGTCGTGGCCCTCAACAAGTCCGACATGGTGGACGACGAGGAGATCCTGGAGCTCGTCGAGCTCGAGGTCCGCGAGCTTCTCTCGGCCCAGGAGTTCCCCGGCGACGACCTGCCGGTCGTCCGCGTCTCGGCGCTGAAGGCGCTCGAGGGCGACTCCAAGTGGGGCGACTCGATCATCGAGCTCATGACCGCCGTGGACGAGAACGTCCCCGAGCCGACCCGTGAGACCGAGAAGCCGTTCCTGATGCCGATCGAGGACGTCTTCTCGATCACCGGTCGTGGCACCGTCGTCACCGGCCGTATCGAGCGCGGTGTCGTCAAGGTCAACGAGACCGTCGACATCATCGGCATCAAGGAGACCAAGACCACCACCACGGTCACCGGTGTCGAGATGTTCCGCAAGCTGCTCGACGAGGGCCAGGCGGGCGACAACGTCGGTCTGCTCCTCCGTGGCATCAAGCGCGAGGACGTCGAGCGCGGCCAGTGCATCATCAAGCCGGGCACGACCACCCCGCACACCGAGTTCGAGGCCCAGGTCTACATCCTGAGCAAGGACGAGGGCGGCCGCCACACCCCCTTCTTCAACAACTACCGCCCGCAGTTCTACTTCCGCACCACCGACGTGACCGGCGTGGTGAACCTCCCCGAGGGCACCGAGATGGTCATGCCGGGCGACAACACCGAGATGAACGTCCAGCTCATCCAGCCCATCGCGATGGAGGACGGTCTCAAGTTCGCCATCCGTGAGGGTGGCCGCACCGTTGGTGCGGGTCGAGTGACCAAGATCATCAAGTAGTACGATCGCGGAGTGGGGGGGGGGGGGGGGGGGGGGGGGGGGGGGGGGGGGGGGAGGGGGGGGGGGGGGGGGGGGGGGAGGGGGGGGGGGGGGGAAGAGAGGAGAAGC
>NZ_JBVJIA010000052.1:10233-43077 GCF_055586505.1 Streptosporangium sp. NPDC050148
TGTGGCCCCCCCCCATTCCCTCCTCGTTGCTTTTTCCGCCCTCTTTGTTGGCGCTCCCCCCCCCCCCCCCCCCACTCCCCCCCCCCCCCCCCCTCCCCCCCCCCCCCCCCCCCCCCCCCCCCCCGCGCCACGAGGGGCCCGCGCCGCAGGGCGCGGACCTGGCAGGACCCACGAACCGTGATCTCGCAGTGGCTTCGGCCGGAAAAACTGCCGAAGTGACTGCCAGATCACGGAAGAAAGCGCGGACTCTCAGCGTCTGCTACGTGGGACACGTACGGAGAACGCCCCCGCGGGGGGACACGGACTCCCGTACGAGGCGGAGGGGACGTCGCGAGACGGACCCGCCCCACAGCACAGCGGCAACAGGCCGCACGTAACTTTTTCAGACGACAGCGAAGGACACCGAGGCCATTATGGCGGGACAGAAGATCCGCATTCGGCTCAAGGCCTATGACCACGAGGTCATCGACGTTTCGGCCAAGAAGATCGTCGAGACGGTGACACGGACTGGCGCCAAGGTCGCGGGCCCGGTGCCGCTGCCGACCGAGAAGAACGTGTACTGCGTCATCCGCTCGCCGCACAAGTACAAGGACAGCCGCGAGCACTTTGAGATGCGCACGCACAAGCGGCTCATTGACATCATCGACCCGACGCCGAAGACCGTCGACTCGCTCATGCGACTCGACCTTCCCGCCGGCGTCGACATCTCGATCAAGCTCTGAGGGAACGCACTGACATGGCTAAGCAGATCAAGGGCGTCCTGGGCAAGAAGCTCGGCATGACCCAGGTCTTCGACGCGGACAACCGGATGGTCCCGGTGACCGTCGTCGAGGCCGGTCCGTGCGTCGTGACCCGCGTCCGCACCCCCGAGAAGGACGGCTACTCCGCCGTTCAGCTGGGCTTCGGGCAGGTCGACCCACGGAAGGTCAACAAGCCGCTCGGCGACTACCTGCGCAAGCACGACATCACCCCGCGCCGTTACTTCGCGGAGATCCGCACCGACGACGCCGGTGACTACACCCTGGGCCAGGAGCTCTCGGCCGACACCTTCGAGGCCGGCCAGTTCGTCGACGTGACGGGCAAGAGCAAGGGCAAGGGCTTCGCCGGTGTCATGAAGCGCCACGGCTTCAAGGGCCTGGGCGCCTCCCACGGTACGCAGCGCAAGCACCGCTCGCCGGGTTCCATCGGTGGCTGCGCCACCCCGGGCCGCGTCTTCAAGGGCGTGCGCATGGCCGGCCGGATGGGCAACGTCCGCACGACCGTCCAGAGCCTCAAGGTTCACGCCGTGGACGCCGAGAAGGGCCTCATCCTGATCAAGGGTGCGATCCCCGGCGCCAACGGCAGCCTGGTCCTGGTCCGCACCGCCGCCAAGAAGGGGGCTGCCAAGTGAGCACCATTGACGTCCTCGACGTGAGCGGCGACAAGGCCGGCACCGTCGACCTGCCGGAGGACATCTTCGGCACGAAGGTCAACATCCCGCTGATCCACCAGGTCGTCGTGGCCCAGCTCGCCGCTCGCCGGCAGGGCACCCACAAGGCCAAGACCCGCGGTGAGGTCCGGGGCGGCGGCAAGAAGCCGTACCGCCAGAAGGGCACCGGCCGCGCCCGTCAGGGCTCGACCCGCGCCCCGCAGTTCGCCGGCGGTGGCACCGTCCACGGCCCGGTGCCGCGGGACTACTCGCAGAAGACTCCCAAGAAGATGAAGGCCGCCGCCCTGCGCGGTGCCCTGTCCGACCGGGCGACCGGTGGCCGCGTTCACGTGGTCAGCGGTCTGGTCGCGGGGGAGACCCCGGCGACCAAGGCGGCTCTCGAGTCGCTTCGCAGGATCACCAAGGCCCGTAGCGTTCTCGTCGTCGTCGACGAGGGTGACGAGCTCACCTGGCTGAGCCTGCGCAACGCCCCCGAGGTCCACCTGCTGGACGCCGGGCAGCTCAACACCTACGACGTGCTCTGCTACGACGACGTGGTCTTCACCCAGGCGGCCTACGACCAGATCGTGGCCCGTCTGAGCAAGAGCGGGAAGGAAGACGCCTGATGGAGAAGATCGCCGACCCGCGCGACATCATCATCAAGCCGGTGGTCTCCGAGAAGAGCTACGGCCTGATCGACGAGCACAACAAGTACACGTTCCTGGTGCGGAAGACGGCCAACAAGACGCAGGTCAAGATCGCCGTAGAGAAGATCTTCGGTGTCAAGGTGGCCAGCGTCAACACCATCAACCGCCAGGGCAAGCGCAAGCGGACCAGGTTCGGCTACGGCCAGCGCCCCGCCACCAAGCGGGCGATCGTGAGCCTGGTCGAGGGCGACCGGATCGACATCTTCGGTCAGATCGGCTGACGCGCTCGCTCAGTACGTACAGGGAGAAAGCCCCTCACCAGCCGGTGAGGGGCATTCGACCGGATTAACCGACGAAGGATGAACGAAAAAGATGGGCATCCGTAAACTCAAGCCGACGACCCCGGGTCGCCGCGGCGCCAGCGTCTCGGACTTTGCCGAGATCACGCGCAGCACGCCCGAGAAGTCGCTGCTTGCACCCTTGCACAGCAAGGGTGGCCGTAACGTCCACGGCCGTGTCACCACCCGTCACCAGGGCGGTGGCCACAAGCGCGCCTACCGGATCATCGATTTCCGGCGTCACGACAAGGACGGGATCCCGGCCAAGGTCGCTCACATCGAGTACGACCCGAACCGCACGTCCCGCATCGCGCTGCTGCACTACGCCGACGGGGAGAAGCGCTACATCCTCTGCCCGACCGGCCTGAAGCAGGGCGACAACATCGAGAACGGCCCCACGGCCGACATCAAGCCGGGCAACTGCCTCCCGCTGCGCAACATCCCGACGGGTACCTTCATCCACGCGGTGGAGCTCCGTCCGGGTGGCGGCGCCAAGCTGGGCCGGTCCGCCGGCGCGCAGATCCAGCTTCTGGCCAAGGAGGGGCAGTACGCCACGCTGCGTATGCCCTCCGGCGAGATGCGCCAGGTCGACGTCCGCTGCCGGGCCGCCGTCGGCCAGGTCGGCAACGCCGAGCAGGCCAACATCAACTGGGGCAAGGCCGGACGCATGCGGTGGAAGGGCAAGCGCCCCACCGTCCGCGGTGTCGCGATGAACCCGGTCGACCACCCGCACGGTGGTGGTGAGGGTAAGACCTCCGGCGGTCGTCACCCCGTCAACCCCAAGGGCAAGCCCGAGGGTCGTACTCGTGCGGCGAACAAGGCCAGCGACCGGCTGATCATCCGCCGTCGTACCAAGCGGAAGAAGCGGTAGGAGCAGCCAAAATGCCACGTAGCCTCAAGAAGGGTCCCTTCGTGGACGACCACCTTCAGAAGAAGGTGGATGTCCAGAACGAGAAGGGCACCAAAAACGTCATCAAGACGTGGTCGCGGCGCTCCATGATCGTGCCCGACATGCTCGGCCACACGATCGCCGTTCACGACGGCCGCAAGCACGTCCCGGTGTTCGTCACCGAGTCGATGATCGGCCACAAGCTCGGTGAGTTCGCCCCGACGCGAACCTTCCGCAGCCACGTCAAGGAAGACCGCCGCAGCCGGCGATAAAGCGCCTCACAGGGAGGGCTCGTCCCGCCCGCAGACGACCGGACGGCGAGAGCCGTACCGGTCACCACCGGGCGAGACAGACCCGACCGACACGAAGCAGAAGGTAAGAGGAGTAAGCGATGGAAGCCAGGGCTCAGGCGCGGTTCGCGCGCCACACGCCCATGAAGGCCCGCCGCGTGGTGGACCTCATTCGCGGGCTGCCCGCTTCGGAGGCGCAGGCCGTGCTGCAGTTCGCTCCCCAGTCGGCGAGCGAGACCGTGTACAAGGTGCTGTCCAGCGCCATTGCCAACGCGGAGCACAACTTCAAGCTCGACCGGGAGACGCTCTTCGTGAGCCGTGCCTGGGTCGACGAGGGCCCGACGCTGAAGCGGTTTCGTCCCCGCGCCCAGGGTCGCGCCTATCGGATCAACAAGCGGACCAGCCACATCACCGTGATCGTGGAGTCCCGCGAGCCGAAGGGGAGGACCCGCTAGTGGGTCAGAAGGTCAACCCGCACGGGTTCCGCCTCGGCATCACGACCGACTTCAAGAGCCGGTGGTACGCCGACAAGCTCTACAAGTCGTACGTGGCCGAAGACGTGGCGATCCGCCGCATGCTCAAAAAGGGCATGGAGCGGGCCGGCATCTCCAAGGTGGAGATCGAGCGGACCACCGACCGGGTACAGGTCGACATTCACACCGCCCGTCCGGGCATCGTCATCGGCCGCCGCGGCGCCGAGGCGGACCGGATCCGCGGTGACCTCGAGAAGCTGACCAAGAAGCAGGTCCAGCTGAACATCCTCGAGGTCAAGAACCCTGAGATCGACGCTCAGCTCGTCGCCCAGGGTGTGGCCGAGCAGCTGTCCAGCCGTGTCTCGTTCCGCCGTGCCATGCGCAAGGCGATGCAGTCGGCGATGAAGAGCGGCGCCAAGGGCATCCGGGTGCAGTGCTCGGGTCGTCTGGGCGGCGCCGAGATGTCCCGCTCGGAGTTCTACCGCGAGGGCCGCGTGCCCCTGCACACCCTCCGCGCGGACATCGACTACGGCCTGTACGAGGCCCGCACCACCTTCGGCCGCATCGGCGTGAAGGTGTGGATCTACAAGGGTGAGGCCCCGACCAGCCGCGCCGAGCGTGAGGCGGCCGCCGCCGGTGCCCGCGCGGGCCAGCGCCGTGACCGCGACGACCGTCGTGGCCCCGGTGCCGGTGGCGGCGGCGACCGTCCCCGTCGTGGTGGCGGCGCCGGTGGCGCCCGTCGTGGCGGCGGTGCCGGTGGCGCCGGTGCCGGTCGTGGTGACCGCGCCGCGGCTCCGTCCGCACCCAGGAACGAGGCGGCCTCGCAGGCCGCCCCCGAGACCGGCCCGGCTGCGCAGCCGGGTGCTGAAGGGAGCTGACCATGCTGATCCCGCGCAGGGTCAAGCACCGCAAGCAGCACCGGCCCGACCGTCACGGCGCCGCCAAGGGCGGCACCAGGGTCGTGTTCGGCGAGTTCGGCATTCAGGCGCTTGAGCACTCCTACGTGACCAACCGCCAGATCGAGTCGGCTCGTATCGCGATGACCCGTCACATCAAGCGTGGCGGAAAGGTCTGGATCAACATCTACCCGGACCGTCCCCTCACCAAGAAGCCTGCCGAGACCCGTATGGGTTCCGGTAAGGGTTCGCCGGAGTGGTGGATCGCCAACGTCAAGCCCGGCCGCATCATGTTCGAGCTGTCGGGTGTCGCCGAGCCGGTGGCTCGCGAGGCCCTGCGGCGCGCCATGCACAAGCTGCCGATGAAGTGCCGGTTCGTCAAGCGTGAAGTGGGTGAGGCGTGATGGCTAAGGGCCTGACCGCTGGTGAGCTGCGGGTGGAGGACCAGGACACGCTGGTCACGAAGCTGAAGGAAGCCAAGGAGGAGCTGTTCAACCTCCGCTTCCAGGCCGCGACCGGCCAGTTGGAGAGCCACGGGCGGCTGCGTGCCGTTCGCCGCGAGATCGCCCGTATCTACACCGTGATGCGCGAGCGGGAGCTCAAAATCGTCACGGTAGAGAAGGAGTCGATCGATGGCTGAGGCCGTGGAGACCACCGAGAGCACCGAGAGCACGACCAAGGCGCGGAACTACCGCAAGACCCGCGAGGGCCTGGTCGTCAGTGACAAGATGGACAAGACCGTCGTGGTCGCCGTCGAGGACCGCGTCAAGCACCCCCTGTACGGCAAGGTCATCCGCAGGACGACCAAGTACAAGGCGCACGACGAGGCCAACGACTGCGGCGTCGGCGACCGCGTTCTCCTGATGGAGACCCGGCCGCTGTCGGCCAGCAAGCGCTGGCGCGTCATCGAGATCCTCGAAAAGGCCAAGTAGGCCACACGCCTCGTGGGGGGTGACGGTGTCACCCCCCACGACGGCGTCCAAGGGGGCGAAGCGATCTTCGCCCCGCCTCGGCCGCGGTCCGTCAGGGCTGTGGTCGCAGGACAAAGACCCAGCAGGTTCCGCAAGGCTCACCCGAGGGTGAGAACCGGCGAGACAAACAGGAGTTCAAGTGATCCAGCAGGAGTCGCGGCTCAAGGTCGCCGACAACACCGGTGCGAAGGAAGTCCTTTGCATCCGCGTGCTCGGCGGCTCGGGCCGGCGCTACGCGGGAATCGGCGACATCATCGTCGCCACGGTCAAGGACGCCATCCCGGGCGGCACCGTGAAGAAGGGCGATGTGGTCAAGGCCGTCATCGTCCGTACTGTCAAGGAGCGCCGCCGGCCCGACGGCTCCTACATCCGCTTCGACGAGAACGCCGCCGTCATCATCAAGGACAGCGGCGACCCGCGGGGCACTCGCATCTTCGGTCCCGTCGGACGCGAGCTGCGTGACAAGAAGTTCATGCGGATCATCTCGCTCGCGCCGGAGGTGTTGTAATGCCGAAGCTGCACGTGAAAAAGGGTGACCTGGTGCTGGTCATCGCCGGCAAGGACAAGGGTGCCAAGGGCCGCGTGATCGCCGCCCACCCGCGTGACGAGCGCGTGGTGGTCGAGGGCGTCAACATGGTCACCAAGCACTCCAAGGAGACCAACCAGGGTCCGCGCGGCGCCAAGAGCGGCGGCGTGCAGACGATGGAGGCTCCCATCCACGTGAGCAACGTCAAGAAGCTCAAGGATGACGCCAAGCCCGCCAAGGATGACGCCAAGTCCACCAAGGCCACCAAGGACGACACGTCCGCCAAGGCCGAGGCCAAGCCCGCCAAGGACGACAAGCCCGCCGGGAAGGAGACGGCCGAGGCCGCCTCCGACGAGACGGGCGGGGACAAGTGATGACCGCGAACACCACCGAGACCGAGCAGCGGACCCTTCCGCGCCTCAAGCAGCGCTACCGCGAAGAGATCATCGCGAAGCTGAACGAGGACTTCGGGTTCGAGAACATCATGCTGGTGCCCACGATCACCAAGATCAAGGTGAACATGGGCGTCGGCGAGGCCGCGCGCGACTCGAAGCTGATCGAAGGCGCCGTCCGCGACCTCACCGTGATCACCGGCCAGAAGCCGGCGGTCGTCCGCGCCCGCAAGTCCATCGCCCAGTTCAAGCTGCGCGAGGGCATGCCGATCGGCGCTCACGTCACGCTCCGCGGTGACCGCATGTGGGAGTTCCTCGACCGGCTGCTCTCGCTGGCGCTGCCCCGTATCCGTGACTTCCGGGGCCTGTCGCCCAAGCAGTTCGACGGCAACGGGAACTACACCTTCGGTCTCACCGAGCAGGTCATGTTCCACGAGATCGACCAGGACAAGGTCGACCGTCAGCGGGGCATGGACATCACGGTCGTGACCACCGCTAAGACCGACGACCAGGGCCGGGCGCTGCTGAAGCACCTCGGATTCCCCTTCAAGGAGGCCTGATCATGGCGAAGACGTCGCTCAAGGTCAAGGCTGCTCGCAAGGCCAAGTTCGAGGTCCGGGCCTACACCCGCTGCTCGCGCTGTGGCCGTCCCCGCGCCGTCTACCGGAAGTTCGGCCTGTGCCGCATCTGCTTCCGCGAGATGGCGCACCGGGGCGAGCTGCCCGGCATCACCAAGTCGAGCTGGTAGCCCTCCGCGCGGTCCCGTGACCCCACGGGTCCGCGCGGTCTCCGGCCCCACATAGAATTTCGTATTCACCGGGCGCTGATCGAAGCGCCCATGACCGCACCGTAGGTCCCCTGTGGAAACCGCGGTGAGGAAGGCCACCGGCCATGACGATGACCGACCCGATCGCAGACATGCTGACGCGTCTGCGAAACGCGAACTCGGCGTACCACGACAGCGTGGCGATGCCGTACTCGAAGATCAAGGCGCACATCGCCGAGATCCTCCAGCAGGAGGGATACATCCAGGCCTGGACCGTCGAAGACGCCAAGGTCGGGAAGAACCTCGTGGTGGAGCTCAAGTTCGGGCCGAGCCGTGAGCGGTCGCTCGCGGGCCTGCGCCGGGTTTCCAAGCCCGGCCTGCGGGTCTATGCAAAGAAGGACAACCTGCCCCGAGTCCTGGGCGGACTGGGCGTCGCGATCATCTCGACGTCCGGCGGTCTCATGACGGACAAGCAGGCCGGCAAGCGTGGAGTGGGCGGGGAAGTCCTCGCCTTCGTTTGGTAGAGGGGAGAACGAACAGCATGTCAAGAATCGGACGGCTGCCCATCCCCGTACCGAACGGAGTGGACGTCGCCATCGACGGCCGGGACGTCACGGTCAAGGGTCCTAAGGGCACACTTTCACACACGGTCGCGGAACCCATCGCGATCGCCAAGGGCGACGACGGGAACCTCTCCGTCACCCGCCCCAACGACGAGAACAAGGTCCGTGCGCTGCACGGCCTGTCCCGCACCCTGGTCGCCAACATGGTGACCGGTGTCACCCAGGGGTACTCCAAGACCCTGGAGATCGTCGGCGTCGGTTACCGCGTCCAGGCCAAGAGCCCGACTCAGCTCGAGTTCGCTCTCGGTTTCAGTCACCCGGTGATCGTCGACGCCCCCGAGGGCGTCACCTTCCGCGTCGAGCGGCCGACCCTGTTCCACGTGGACGGCATCGACAAGCAGAAGGTCGGCGAGATCGCCGCGAACATCCGTAAGTTGCGCAAGCCCGACCCGTACAAGGGCAAGGGTGTGCGTTACCAGGGTGAAGTTATCCGCCGCAAGGTCGGAAAGGCTGGTAAGTAGGCATGGCTGGCAAGACTGCGTTCGGCAAGCACACGGCCGCCCGCGCCGTCTCGCGGGCCCGCCGCCACGGCCGAGTCCGCAAGAAGGTGGTCGGCACGGCCACGCGTCCGCGTCTGGTCGTCAACCGCTCCACGAGGCACCTCTTCGTGCAGATCGTCGACGACGCCCAGGGCCACACGCTGGTGAGCGCGTCCACCATGGACGCCTCGCTGCGCTCGGCGGACGGCGCCAAGACCGACAAGGCCAAGCAGGTCGGCGAGCTTCTCGCTCAGCGGGCCAAGGCGGCCGGGATCACCGCGGTCGTGTTCGACCGGGGTGGCAACCGCTACGCGGGCCGTATCGCGGCGCTCGCGGAGAGCGCTCGCGAAGGCGGACTGGAGTTCTGATGACTCCTTTCCGAGGACCGCAACCGATGGCCCGTCTTACGAATGAGAAGAGGAACCACTAATGGCTGGAGCTCCGCGTCGCGGTGGCGCCGCCGGTGGCGAGCGGCGTGACGGTCGTCGTGACGACCGCCGCGGTGGCAACGCTGACAAGGGCGTCTCGTACATCGAGCGCGTCGTGAAGATCAACCGAGTGGCCAAGGTCGTGAAGGGTGGTCGTCGCTTCAGCTTCACCGCCCTCGTCATCGTCGGTGACGGCAACGGCATGGTCGGCGTCGGTTACGGCAAGGCCAAGGAGGTGCCCGCGGCGATCGCCAAGGGCGTCGAGGAGGCCAAGAAGAACTTCTTCAGGGTGCCCCGGATCCAGGGCACCATCCCGCACATCGTGCAGGGCGAAGAGGCCGCGGGCGTCGTCTTCCTGCGTCCGGCCTCGCCCGGTACCGGCGTCATCGCCGGTGGCCCGGTGCGCGCCGTGCTGGAGTGCGCCGGCATCCACGACGTGCTGTCCAAGTCGCTCGGCTCGGACAACCCGATCAACATCGTGCACGCCACCGTGGCGGCTCTGAAGGGCCTCAGCAGGCCCGAGGAGATCGCCGCCCGCCGTGGCCTGCCGATCGAGGACGTCGCGCCCAAGGCGATGCTCAAGGCTCGCGCCGAGGGTCTCGCCGAGGCCGCGGCCGCGAAGGCGGTGAGCTGACCGATGGCACGCCTGAAGATCACCCAGGTCCGCTCGAAGATCGGTGGCAAGCAGAACCAGCGTGACTCGCTGCGCTCGCTCGGTCTGAAGCGAATCGGTGACGTCGTCGTCAAGGAGGACCGCCCGGAGATCCGCGGCATGGTCACCGTGGTGACGCACCTCGTCACCGTGGAAGAGGTCGACTAGACATGGCAGAGAACACTCCGCTCCGCATCCACCACCTGCGTCCGGCCCCCGGCGCCAACAAGTCCAAGGTCCGCAAGGGCCGTGGCGAGGCGTCCAAGGGCAAGACCTCGGGTCGTGGCACCAAGGGCACGAGGGCCAGGAACAAGGTTCCCCTGGGCTTCGAAGGCGGACAGGTCCCGCTGCAGCGGCGCCTGCCCAAGATGAAGGGCTTCTCCAACGCCCTCTTCAAGACGACCTACCAGGTCGTCAACCTCGACCGGCTCGGTGAGCTGTTCCCCGACGGTGGCGACGTCACCGTGGAGGCGCTCGTCGCCAAGGGCGCGGTCCGCAAGAACCAGCTCGTCAAGGTTCTGGGAACCGGCGAGCTGTCCGTGGCGTTGAACGTGGAGGCGCACGCGTTCTCCTCGGCCGCCAAGGACAAGATCGCCGCTGCCGGGGGCTCCGTCTCCGAGCTGTAGGTGTCATCATCACGTGGCGCGGGGGCTCAGCAATGGGCTCCCGCGCCCGTAGTGCGTTAGAGTTCGCTGGACAGTGGGCCTCGACTCATTTCCTCGGGCTCATTGACTGGATATGGCAAAGATGGAACACCCCCGCACCATCGCTGACCGACCTCGCCTTTCAGGCGCGCAGGAGGGACCGTGCTGACCGCATTTACCCGAGCGTTCCGTACGCCGGACCTGCGTAAGAAGTTGCTCTTCACCTTGGGCATCATCGCGCTGTTCCGACTTGGATCGGTTCTGCCGACCCCGGGTGTGCATACCGAGAACATCAGCCGTTGTCTCACCCAGGCGCAAGCGGGGGACGCGGGCAACATCTACGGAATGGTGCAGCTGTTCAGCGGCGGCGCGCTTCTGAAACTTTCAGTCTTCGCCCTGGGCATCATGCCCTACATCACCGCGAGCATCATTCTTCAGCTGCTCGTCGTGGTGATTCCGAGGCTGGAGGCCCTCAAGAAGGAGGGCCAGGCCGGGCAGACCAAGATCACGCAGTACACCCGTTACCTGACGGTCGGGCTGGCCGTTCTCCAGTCGACCGCCTTCGTGGCGCTGGCGCGCACCGGGCAGCTGTTCCCGCAGTGCCGCGAGGAGATCCTGCTCGACAAGGACAACGTCTTCGCCATCGTCACGATGGTGCTGACCATGACCGCCGGCACCGCCGTTGTCATGTGGCTGGGTGAGCTGATCACCGACCGCGGCATCGGCAACGGCATGTCGATCCTGATCTTCACGCAGGTCATCGCGGTCTTCCCGTCCGAGCTGATGAACATCGCCCGCCAGAAGGGCGCCTTCGTCTTCGCCGTGGTCATCGTCGTCGGTATCGCGATGATCGCCCTGGTCGTGATGGTGGAGCAGGCACAGCGCCGCATCCCGGTGCAGTACGCCAAGCGCATGGTCGGCCGCCGGATGTACGGGGGGACCTCCACCTACATCCCGCTCAAGGTCAACCAGGCCGGCATCATCCCGGTCATCTTCGCCTCGTCGCTGCTGTACCTGCCGCAGCTGATCACCACGCTCTTCACGAACACCCAGTCGGAGCCCCACCCGATCATCCAGTGGATCTCCCAGGAGTTCGGCGGCGGCGGCACCACCCCGACGTACATGATCACGTTCTTCCTGTTGATCGTCTTCTTCACGTACTTCTACGTGTCGATTACCTTCAACCCCGTTGAGGTCGCCGACAACATGAAGAAGTACGGTGGGTTCATCCCGGGCATCCGCCCGGGGCGCCCGACGGCTGAGTACTTGAACTTCGTGCTCACGCGACTCACCGCTCCCGGCGCGCTGTATCTGGGCCTGATCTCCATGGTGCCGATCGTCGCGCTGGCGCTCGTCGGCGCGAGTCAGAACTTCCCGTTCGGAGGGACGAGCATTCTGATCATGGTTGGTGTCGGCCTTGACACCGTGAAGCAGATCGAGAGCCAGCTGCAGCAGCGCAACTATGAAGGCTTCCTGAAGTAGTGCGCCTCGTCCTGGTCGGGCCCCCCGGAGCGGGTAAGGGGACACAGGCCCAGTTCGTCGCATCGAACCTGTCGATCCCGAAGATTTCGACAGGTGACATCTTCCGCGCCAACGTCTCGGGCGGCACGGAGCTCGGCAAGCTTGCCAAGGAATACATGGACCGCGGCGACCTCGTACCCGACGAGGTCACCATCGCGATGGTCCGCGACCGTCTCGCCGAGAAGGACGCGCAGGACGGTTTCCTGCTCGACGGCTTCCCCAGGAACGTGCCCCAGGCCGAGATCCTGAAGAAGATCCTCGCCGAGTTCGGGGCCGGGCTGGACCTCGTCCTGGAGCTCGTGGTCGACGACGAGGAGGTCGTGCGCAGGCTCGCGGGCCGCCGTACCTGCAGCCAGTGCGGCCGTATCTGGCACGTCGACTTCGACGACAAGAAGGACGACGTCTGCGACGCCTGCAACGGGAGGCTCTACCAGCGCGACGACGACAAGGAGGAGACCGTCAGGCACCGCCTGGAGGTCTACCAGGAGCAGACCGCCCCCCTGGTCTCCTTCTACGCCGGCGAGGGCATCCTGGTCGGCGTGGACGCCACCGGTCCGGTGGAGGAGGTCACCCGGCGTGCGATGGAGGCCCTGAGCCCCTACGCCGGCTGACGAAGCGGTCATATACGCCCTGTACGCCACCCATGGGTTCCCATGGGTGGCGTACTGCCATTTAGGGCAGAATCGGGGGAATTGGCGTCCCGGTCCGTCCGTTGAGTCACCCCAGGGGGTGTGCAGGTGTTCAAGAAGAACAAGCACGGAATCCAGATCAAGACGCCCGAGCAGCTCGACAGGATGCGGGCGGCCGGCCTGGTGGTCGGCCGTACCCTGAACCTGCTGCGCGGATGCGTCCAGCCCGGCATGACGCCCCTGGACCTCGACGCCATCGCCGAGAAGGCCATCCGCGACGAGGGGGCGATCCCCTCGTTCAAGGGCTACCAGGGTTTCCCCGCCACGATCTGCGCCTCGGTCAACCACGAGGTCGTGCACGGCATCCCGAGTGATCGCCGCAAGCTGCGCGAGGGCGACATCATCTCGATCGACTGCGGCGCCATCCTGGACGGCTGGCACGGCGACTCGGCCGTGACCGTGCCGGTCGGCGAGGTGGCCCCCGAGCTGACCGAGCTCATGCGGGTCACCGAGGAGGCCATGTGGCGGGGCATCGCCGCGCTCACCGTGGGCCGTCACCTCTCCGACATCGGCCACGAGGTGGAGCGGTACGTCCGCTCCCAGGGGCGCTACGGCATCCCGCAGGAGTACGGCGGGCACGGCATCGGCACCGAGATGCACATGGACCCGTGGGTGGCCAACCACGGCAGGCCCGGTCGCGGGCCGAAGTTCGAGGAGGGCATGTGCTTCGCGGTCGAGCCCATGGTCAACCTGGGGACGGACCGGACCAAGGTGCTGGCCGACGACTGGACCGTGGTCACGGTCGACGGGAAGATGTCCGCGCACTTCGAGCACAGCGTCGCCGTGACACATAATGGTCCTTGGGTACTGACCGCGCTTGACGGGGGTAAAGAGCGGCTTGCCGACCTGTTGGGAGACGCGGGCTAGTTCGGGCCCGGTGCTGAGTGGATGTGGTTGACATGCCGTCCGGTCCTGAGATGCGGGCCTCCGACGGGGACCGCGACAAGGTCGCCTCGGTCCTGCGGGAGCACTACGCCCAGGGGCGCCTGACCACCGAGGAGTTCGACGAGCGCCTGGAGCAGCTCTACACCAGCAAGACCTACGGGGAACTGGCCACGCTGACCTACGACCTTCCCGACGTCGATCTGCGCAGCCTCCCCGAGACCCCTTCCAAGGCCCCGCAGCGTGCCACCGGGGCCACGGGCGCGGCGGCGCCGGACAAGGGCCTGGGGGCCGCCTGGGCCGTCTGGGCGACGGCCAGCGGCATCAACTGGATGATCTGGCTGATCGTCGGCGTGACCTCCGGGCTCGACTTCCCTTACCCCTGGCCGCTGTGGGTGATGGGTCCCTGGGGCGTGGTGTTGCTGGTGTCCACCCTCGCCTCCGGTGCGGGACAGTCGAAAAAGCCGGAAAAGCCGTAATAGTGCACTCTGCGGCTTGAGTGTGCATTCCTCCGCAGAAGAGGGCGGCGAATCTTCCTAACGTGAGCGGTGTCCGAACGGCAGGACCCCCGCTCCACAGGAGGAAGAGACCATGAGCATGATCCGTACCGCTCTCGTCGGTGCCACGCTGGCCGGTTCGCTGGCCGCGGGTGTGGCCGCGGTCCCGGCTTCGGCGGCCTCCGCGGCCCCGGCCTCGACGGCCTCGGCCGCCGTGGTCCAGGAGGCCCAGGCGTCGGGCAGGCACTTCTTCGGCCCCTACCACTCCGGCTTCGGCCGGGGCGAGAGCTTCGGCAAGCGCTCCTACTTCAAGGGCTACTGGACCAAGGACGGCGGCCGCTACTGGTTCTACGGCGACCTGTTCGACCGTGACCGCGACCGCGACCGCAGCTACGTGTGGTTCAAGTGGCACGACCGCTTCGGCTCGCACACCAAGGTCTTCAAGACCTCCGGCCGCTCGCACTTCCACAGGTTCGGCGGCTTCAAGAAGAGCAACGGCTTCGACGACTTCAAGATCCGGGTCTGCGAGGGCGACGACAAGTTCGACGACTGCGGCCGCTGGGGCGACGCCTTCTGAGAAGGTGACCCGCCCACGACGGGCCCCCGCCACGGCGCGGGGGACCTTTCGTCCAGGAGACGATCGCGAGGAGCCCCCCGGTGACAGGCCACCGGGGGGCTCCTCGCGTGGGAGGGGAGGCTCCGGGGCGGGACGTGCGCGCCGGAAGGCATGGGAGGCGTGGGGGCGCCGGGGCCGGTGTCGCGGCGCCGGAGGGCTCCCCGCATCCGCGCAGGAGCGGCCGGGTGCTGGTCTGACCAGGCCGGACGTGCCACAATGAGGGCGCGGGTACACGCGCGCCGAGCCGCGCCGTCCGTCCCTTGCGGGATCTGCGGTATCCTATGTAGCGGTTGTGTCAAGGCACCGGCCGTGTGTTTCGCCTTTCCTCGCCCGGTGCCGTACACTCCTTTTTCGGTTCACTATGACCATTGCGCATCGGCGGTTTCGCAACCGTCGCTCTCATCGAAGCGCTGGGTCGCGGCTGCGTAGTGTTCCGAAGCCTCAGACGACCGATCAGTGAAACGCGAGGGACATGGCCAAGAAAGACGGCGCCATCGAGATCGAGGGCACTGTGGTTGAGTCGCTCCCGAACGCGATGTTCAGGGTGCAACTCGACAACGGCCATAAGGTCCTGGCCCACATCAGCGGGAGGATGCGGATGCACTACATCCGGATCCTTCCTGACGACAGGGTTGTCGTCGAACTGAGCCCCTACGACCTCAGTCGTGGGCGGATCGTCTACCGATACAAGTAAGCGTCTGAGGGACGAATAGGACTATGAAGGTCAAGCCGAGCGTCAAGAAGATCTGCGACAAGTGCAAGGTGATTCGCCGGCACGGTCGCGTCATGGTGATCTGCGACAACCTGCGCCACAAGCAGCGCCAGGGCTGATTCGCTCCACCAGGCCCCGCAAGAGTCCGCTCCACGTGGCGGACTCGACCCATGTCGGGCCGACACCGTAAATGCGTCTCACACCTGCGCCGGCGGCTTCGGTCGTACCCCGCAGGAGACCCCCGGTCGGAGGCCGGGGCCCTCACCCCGGGCATGGGGAGGGGAAGTGAGGCGTAAGACCTCCGTCACAACGAAGGAGAATGCCCCACCATGGCTCGCCTTGCTGGTGTGGACCTCCCCCGCGACAAGCGGCTGGAGATCGCTCTCACCTACATCTTCGGAATCGGCCGCACCCGTGCGCTCGAGACCCTCAAGGCCACCGGCGTGAACGGCGACCTCCGTGTCCACCAGCTCACGGACGAGGAACTCGTCCCGCTGCGTGACTACATCGAGGCGAACTACAAGATCGAGGGTGACCTCCGTCGCGAAGTTCAGGCCGACATCCGCCGCAAGATCGAGATTCAGTGCTACCAGGGCATCCGGCACCGCCGTGGCCTTCCCGTGCACGGTCAGCGCACGCAGACCAACGCGCGTACCCGCAAGGGCAAGAAGAAGACCGTGGCCGGCAAGAAGAAGCCCGGTAAGAAGTAGTCCGCGTAGCCGCAGGACCGACCACCTCAGGAGTGAAGGCACAGAATGCCTCCTAAGAGCCGCCAGGGTGCACCCAAGAAGGTGCGCCGCAAGGAAAAGAAGAACGTCGCTCACGGGCACGCCCACATCAAGAGCACGTTCAACAACACGATCGTCTCGATCACCGACCCGAGTGGGAACGTGATCTCCTGGGCCAGCGCCGGCCACGTCGGGTTCAAGGGCTCCCGTAAGTCCACCCCGTTCGCCGCGCAGATGGCCGCGGAGAACGCCGCCCGCCGCGCGATGGAGCACGGCATGCGCAAGGTCGACGTCTTCGTCAAGGGTCCCGGCTCCGGCCGTGAGACCGCGATCCGCTCGCTTCAGGCGACCGGGCTCGAGGTCGGATCCATCCAGGACGTCACCCCGGTGCCGCACAACGGTTGCCGTCCGCCCAAGCGCCGTCGCGTCTGACGCCCAGGAGAAGATAGAAAATGGCTCGTTACACGGGTGCGGACTGCAAGCTCTGCCGGAGGGAGAAGACCAAGCTCTTCCTCAAGGGTAAGAAGTGCGAGTCCGCCAAGTGCCCCATCGAGATCCGTCCTTACCCGCCGGGTGAGCACGGCCGCGCTCGTCCCAAGGAGTCGGAGTACCAGCTCCAGCTCCGGGAGAAGCAGAAGACCCGCCGCATCTACGGCGTCCTCGAGAAGCAGTTCCACAACTACTACGAGGAAGCCAACCGCAAGACCGGCAAGACCGGCGAGAACCTCCTCCAGATCCTGGAGAGCCGTCTCGACAACGTGGTCTACCGCGCCGGTTTCGCCGAGTCGCGCGACGCCGCCCGCCAGCAGGTCCGTCACGGGCACATCCTGGTGAACGGCAAGAAGGTCGACATCCCGTCGTACCGGGTGCGCGAGCACGACATCGTCGAGGTCCGCGAGAAGTCGCGCAACCTCCTGCCCTACGAGGTGGCCCGCGCCACCGCCGGTGACAAGACGTACCCGGCGTGGCTGGGTGTCATCCCGGACGCGCTCCGCGTCCTGGTCCACCAGCTCCCGGTCCGTCAGCAGATCGACACCCAGGTCCAGGAGCAGTTGATCGTCGAGCTCTACTCCAAGTAGCGGCTCCGTCGGTGCCGTGCGGCCCTGTGCCGCACGGCACCTATGCTGTTGTTCGAGCGGCGTCAAATAGCGGGCGCCGCCACGCAAGGGAGATCCCACATGCTGATCGCTCAGCGCCCCTCCCTCCTCGAGGAGTCCATCGAGGAGACCCGGTCCAAGTTCATGATCGAGCCGCTGGAGCCGGGTTTCGGCTACACCATCGGCAACTCGCTGCGGCGCACGCTGCTGTCGTCCATCCCGGGCGCGGCCGTGACCAGCATCCGCATCGAGGGCGTGCTGCACGAGTTCACCACCGTGCCGGGCGTCAAGGAGGATGTCACCGACATCATCCTGAACCTCAAGGACCTGGTCGTCTCCTCCGAGCACGACGAGCCCGTGGTGATGTACCTGCGCAAGCAGGGCCCCGGTGACGTCACCGCCGCCGACATCGCGCCCCCGGCCGGTGTCGAGGTGCACAACCCCGAGCTGCGCATCGCCACCCTGAACGGCAAGGCGAAGCTGGAGATGGAGCTGACCGTCGAGCGCGGTCGCGGCTACGTCTCCGCCGCCCAGAACAAGCAGCCCGGCCAGGAGATCGGCCGCATCCCGATCGACTCCATCTACTCGCCGGTCCTCAAGGTCACCTACAAGGTCGAGGCGACCCGTGTCGAGCAGCGCACCGACTTCGACCGCCTGATCCTGGACGTCGAGACCAAGCCGTGCATGAAGCCCCGCGACGCGGTGGCCTCCGCCGGCAAGACCCTGGTCGAGCTGTTCGGCCTGGCCCGCGAGCTGAACGTCGAGGCCGAGGGCATCGACATCGGCCCGTCGCCGACGGACGCGGCCCTGGCCGCCGACCTGGCGCTGCCGATCGAGGAGCTGAACCTCACGGTCCGCTCCTACAACTGCCTCAAGCGCGAGGGCATCCACACCGTGGGTGAGCTCGTGGCCCGCAGCGAGCAGGACCTTCTCGATATAAGGAACTTCGGCGCCAAGTCCATCGAAGAGGTCAAGCAGAAGCTGCACGAGATGACGCTCGCCCTCAAGGACTCCCCGCCCGGGTTCGACCCGAGCGCGGTGGCCGGCGGCGGTTACGACGACGACGACAGCGCCTACGTCGAGACCGAGCAGTACTAGAGCCTCACGCCCCGCCGGACCGGTGCCCGCACGGGTCCGGCGGATGCGCGGGTTACGCGCGTTTCACGATGACGGGGGCCCTCCGGCCCCCGGCCCGACCCCGGTACCTCGTACGGCCGGGGCGGTTTCACTCCCAAGGAGAACGTTATGCCCAGGCCCACCAAGGGTGCCCGTCTCGGCGGCAGCCCGGCCCACGAGCGGCTGATCCTGGCGAACCTCGCCACCCAGCTGTTCCAGCACGGCCGGATCAAGACCACCGTGGCCAAGGCGAGGCGTCTGCGCCCGCTGGCGGAGAAGCTGATCACCAAGGCCAAGCGGGGCGACATGCACAACCGTCGCCAGGTCCTGACCGTCGTCAAGGACAAGGGCGTGGTTCACCACCTCTTCACCGAGATCGCCCCGACCTTCGCCGAGCGTCCCGGTGGCTACACCCGGATCACCAAGATCGGTCTCCGTAAGGGCGACGCCGCCCCCATGGCAGTGATCGAGCTGGTGTCCGAGCCGCTGAACCAGGTCCGGGTCGGCCAGACCCAGCCCGCCGCCAGGCCGGCCGCGGCGCCGAAGCCCGCGGCGGAGGAGGCCCCCAAGGCCGAGACCGAGGAGACCAAGGCCGAGCAGGCCGAGGCGACCGAGGCCGGGACCGCCCAGGAGCCGAAGGCCTCCGAGGAGGGCGCGGAGACGAACGAGACTCCCGCCACCGAGGCCAAGAAGGACGACGCCTGATCCCTCAGGTCCGGTGAACGGGCCCGGCACCCTCCCAGCGGGGGTGCCGGGCCCGTTCTCGTTCCCGAGGGGTCCGGCCAGGCGCAGGAAGGAACATCGTGGTACGGCTTCGGCTGGATCTCGGCTATGACGGCACCGACTTCTCCGGCTGGGCCAAGCAGCCGGGGCGGCGCACGGTCCAGGGGGAGATCGAGGAGGCGCTCGGCAGGATCCTCCGCCTCCCCGAGCCCCCCGCGCTGACCGTGGCCGGACGGACCGACGCCGGCGTGCACGCCCGCGGCCAGGTGGCCCACGTCGACCTGGACGCCGCCACGCTCGGCACACTGGACGGCCGCTCCCGCCGGAAGGGCCCGGAGCGGGACGGCCCGGCGGACGGCGCCCCCGAGGAGCCCGGCGCCGAGGCCGAACTCGATGAGCGGCTCTCTGCGCTCGGCAGGAGGCTGGCCGGGGTCCTGCCCCCGGACGTACGGGTGCATCGCGTCACCGTGGCTCCTGAGGGCTTCGACGCCCGCTTCTCCGCCCTGTCGCGGCGGTACGCCTACCGGGTCTCCGACGCCCCGGGCGGGCCCGACCCGCTCCGCCGCCGTGAGGTCCTCTGGTACGCCCGCCCCCTGGACGTGCCGAGGCTGAACGCGGCCGCCGCCGCGCTCCTCGGCGAGCACGACTTCGCGGCCTTCTGCAGGAAACGCGAGGGCGCGACCACGATCCGCGAGCTGCAGCGGCTGGACTGGGCCCGGCAGGACGGTCTCGTCGTCGCGACCGTGGTGGCCGACGCCTTCTGCCACTCCATGGTCCGCGCGCTCGTGGGGTCCCTGCTGCCGGTGGGCGAGGGGCGGCTCGGGGTCGACTGGCCGGCCGGGGTGCTGGCCCGGGCCGTACGGGACTCCGGGGTGCACGTCGCGCCCGCGCTCGGGCTCTGCCTGGAGGAGGTGCGCTACCCCGGCGCCCCCGAGCTCGCCCGGCGGGCCGCGGAGACCCGCCGGGTGCGGACGCTCGGCCCCTGACGCCCGGCCCGTGACGTCCGGGCCCATGGCAGGCCTGTGACGTCCGGGCCATGACGTCCGGGCCACCCGCCTGTGAGGCCCGAGCCCGTGACGTCCGGGACGCCCAGGACCGGGGACGCTCAGCTCGTGACGCGCCGCTCGACGACCTTCGCGGTCTGGTCGCGGAACGCCCCGCTGACCTTGGCGAGGGTCTTCTCCTTGGCGGTCGGGGTGTGGCCGTCGCTGAAGGTGGCGTAGCTGAACACGATGTAGCGGCCCCACACCATCCCGGCCGCGTAGCCGCCGGCGATGTGCACCCGCTCGGCCCCGCTGCCGGCCGCGGCGGGCAGGCCGCGGAACCACAGGTTGTCGTCCAGCTTCTTGGCCCGGTCGGCCGCGATCGCGGACTCGCGGGTGGGCAGCACGGCGATCCCGGTGGTCACGGCGTACCTGCGCTTGCCGTCCACGTACGTCGCCCGCAGCACCCGGCGGCAGTCCTGGTCGCGCAGGGTGTCGGCGAACCTGCCGGCCGCGGCCTTGTGGCACCGCTCGGTGACGTCGGTCTTGACCCGGGTGAACGTGGTCCCGGCCAGGGTGACCTTCTTGACGAAGGCGTCGGACACCTTCACCGTGCCCGGATCGGTCTTCTCGGAGTTGAGCACCGTGGTGTTGACCGGCTCCGGCTCGGAGGTGATGTTCAGTTCGTCACCGGTGTCCACCTCTCCCGGGGTGGGGATCGGGTTCGCCGCGGTCGCGGACTGGTCGGCGCTGAAGGAGCGGTAGGCGAAGAAGGCGCCGATGCCGATGCCGATCACCACGACCGAGACCACGGCCGCCAGCAACAGCGTGCTCGCCCGGCTGCGGGACGGCGCCGGGGGGGCGGGCGGCGGTTCGGGGGTGAACTCCGACAGTGGCGTGAACGGGCCACGCGCCGTCGCCGGATCGCTCGATGCGGTACCCGCCTGCGGACCGCCCGCCTGCGCGGGGACCGCAGGCAGGGCCGGGAAGATCGGGATGCCGCCCGGCGGGGTCGCCTCGTCCACCGGAGGCGGGGGTGGGACGGGCAGGGAGGAACGGGCCGTCCGGGGACGTGTGACCTGCTCGGTGTCGTGCTCGTCGGACTCCTCGAGGGGCGGCACGGGCGACTGCGCGCTCGGCCCCCTCACCGGCGGGGTCACCGGCGGCACCACGGGCGCGGAGGACGCGCCGGGTGATCCCACGGGCGACCCGACGGGCGCGGAGGGCGCGAGAGGTGCGGGCGCGAGGGGGCCGGGAGGCAGGGGCGGGGCGGCCGGTGGCTCCTGGCGCGGGGCCGGGCCGTGCAGGGCCGACGCGCCCTGGTCGGCGGGGGCGGCGTGACCGGGGACCCACGCTCCCGTCCGTCCGGGTTCCTCGAAGGTGCCGGGCGCCTGCCGTCCCGCCCCCTCGGGAGCGGGGGGCGCCGGAGACTCCACCGCGTCGGGCGTGCCGGGCGCTCGCGCTCCCGCCCGCCCGAACTCGGCGGGTGCCGCGGGTGCCGGGGATCCCGTCCTGCCGGAAGCGCCGGGTACGGCGCCCCGGACATCGGCGGTGGTCTCGCCGGTCTCGCCGGCCGAGACGGCGTCCGGTGGCCAGACGGCGACGTCCCCGGGCTCCCCGGGACGGCCGGGCGACTCCTCGGGATCGGACCAGACCGGCTCGCCGGTGGCGGCGGGCCAGGGAGAGGACTCCTGTCCGGCGGCGGGCCAGACCTGCATGCCCGCGGCGGCTGCGGTGAAGGCCGGGGGCGGCTGCCACGGCGGGGCCCCGGGGACGACGGGCCCCTCGGGGAGCGTCCGATCGCCCGGCGGGCTCACCGGACCGGGCGACGAGCTCAGGACGTCGGACGAGGGCGAACCCGCGGGACCGGGCGACGCCGGGGAACCCTGCGGTGACGAGCCCAGGGGGTCGTGCGGGAAGCCCTCGGGCCGTACGGGCCAGGCGGGGCGGCCGGGCTCGGGGGGCGTGGGGGAGTTGATCCACGCAGGGGGAGCCGGCTCGGGCCGGGAGAAGTCGTTCCAGGGGGGTCCCGCGGGTCCCGCGGGGTCACGACCGTGAACCGGGTGACCGGGATCGGAGGGGTCGAGAAGGTCGGCAGGCCCGGACCCCGGCAGACCGGAGCCGGGCAGACCGGAGCCGGGCAGACCGGGGCCCGGGGCACCGGGGCTCGGGGCATCGAAGGTCGCGGGGCGGGGAGCCATGAGGCCGGGAGCCGGAGCGTCGAGCGGGCCCAGGGGACCCGACCCCGAGGGGCCGTGGGCCTGGAGGCCGGGTGCCGGAGCGTTCAGGGGATCCGAGAGGCCGGACCCCGAAGGGCCGGAGCCTGAAGGACCGGAGCCCGAGGCACCGGGATCCGAAGGGCCGGGGCCCTGAGAACCCTGAGAACCCTGAGGACCTTGAAGACCCTGAGGACCGAGCGGGCCGGAGGGGCCGGAGCCGGGCAGGCCGGAGCCGGACGCGCCGGAGCCGGGGACGGCGGGGTCCGAGAGGCCGAAGGTGCCCGGGACGCCGGAGCCCGAGGGCCCGAGAGGACCGAGCGGGCCCAGCGGCCCGGAACCCGACGGTCCCGAGCCCGACGGACCCGAACCGGACGGACCCGACGGGCCGGCACCCGGGGAGCCGGGAGCCGCGGGAGCGGGGCCCGGGGGGCCGAGGGGACCCGAGGGGCCGAAGCCCGAAGGACCGCCCGGAACCGAGGGGCCGCCCGGGACCGGAGAACCCGGGGACGAAGATCCCGGAGCAGGGAGACCGGGAGCCGGGGAGCCCGGCCCGGCGGCCTCTCGGGGCAGGCCGGTCCAGGCGGGCCCGGCGTGCGGGTCGGCCGGAGGCGCGGGAGGCTGTGACGGCGGGTCGGACCAGCCCGGAGGCGGGTCCTCCTCCGGCTGGGCGTACCAGTCGTAGGGGACCCCGTCGTCCACGGGAACCGTCCATGGCGAAGCCGCTCCCGGGGCCGGCTCCGGCCACGCGGAGGGGCTGGGAGACTGCTCTTCACCTGCGACTTCGGCCCGCAGCACGTGTGGCGAGGGTCGGCCGAAACTCGGCGGTGGCGTCGCCGGTGCCGCCGAACCCTCGGTGTCACGGTGCTGATCGGACCCGGATTCCTGGCCACGCATACGCCGAAGCCTAGCGACAGCCGGAGATCGCCATGCGGGTATGGCCGTATCGTCTGCCGGATTCATGCCCGAAAACGGTGGTATGGCTCCTTGGTCAGGGCCGCTTGCCGGTCAGGGAACGCGAGTCCAGCGCGGGGGTGACGGTCGCGTCCACCACGGCGTACGCCGTCCGGCTCAGCTTCTTGGCCTCGGTCTTCTTGGGCAGGTGGCCGTCCTTGTACTGGAACCAGACCAGGATCGCGTAGTGGCCGTGGGTCCAGTAGCCGACCGACGCCTGTCCCGCGCCGAGAAGCTTGGTGACCTTGTCCTTGCCGGGCAGCGCCTTGAGGTACTCCTCCTGCTTCTTGTCCGACTTGACGGCGATCACCTTGGTCGCCCCGGCCGAGGTCTTGAGGTTGGCGACCCCCACGGTGCCGATGATCTTCCCGGAGGAGTCCCGGAAGCTGGCGCGCAGCAGCTGGGTGCACTTGGCGGCGGTGAGCGCCTTCTTCAGCTTGGTCCCCACCACTGCCTCCTCGCACTTCTTGTCGAGCCTGCGGGTGGTCATCAGATAGGTCTGGTCGCCGGCCCGTACCTTCTCGCGCCCGAACAGCTCCTTCAGGGTCAGGGGATGCGGGTCCTTGGCGCGGGAGGAGGCGAAGCCGAACTCGCCGCTGGGGATCTCGACGGTCGGCGCGGCGGGGTTCTCCGCCGCCGGGCTCGCCGAGCCGGGGCCCGGCGCGGGGTCGGACCGGGCCAGCATGGCCAGGCCGACGCCCCCGGCGACCAGGAGGGCGAACGCCCCGGCCGCGATGAAGATCGGGCGGTACGAACGGGGGCCCTCGTCGTAAGGGCTCCACATCCGCTGGGGCGGCCGTTCCTTCGGGGTCTTCTGCGAGCGGGGGGATCCGGCGGGCGGCGCGGAGCCCCGCGAACCTCGCGAGCCCCGCCCGCTCCGCCTGCCCTCGACCGTCTCGGCGGCGCGAGGGTCCTCGGGCGCCCCGGGCGGCCCGAAGGCTCCGGGGGCGTCGGTGGCCCCGAAGGGTCCGCGGGCATCGGTGGTCCCGGGATCGCCGAAGGAGCCGGGGGCACCGAAAGGCCCCGGAGCGCCGAAGGCTCCGGGAGCGCCGGGACGGCCGGAGTCGCCGGGAGCACCGGAAGGGCCTCGGGCGCCGGGAGCCCGGGAAGGACCTGGGGCGCCGGGAGGCCCGGAAGGACCCGGGGCGCCGGGAGGTCCGGAGGGGCGGTCGCGTGCCGAGGGGTCGAACCAGTGCCGGTCCTGCGCGGGCGGCGGTGCGTCGGGCCGGTCGGGCGGTGCGTCGGGCCGGTTGTAAGGCCGGCGGCGCGGCGGCTCCACGGGAAAACCCATGCGCCGAGGGTAGCCCGGTATCGGGGCCACGGGCCTCAGGAGTATCCGAAGTCCTGGGTCCACCAGGGCCCGTCGACCCCCTGGACGGCTCCGACGCCGGTGGCCCTGAGCTCGCAGTTGAGGATGTTGCGGCGGTGCCCGGAGGTCTTCATCCAGTTGGCCACCGCCTCGTCCGGTGAGGTGTAGCCGCGGCCGATGTTCTCGGCGCCGCCGTCCCGGTAGCCGGCCGCCTCCATCCGCTCCCAGGGCGAGGTGCCGTCGGGGGAGGTGTGGGAGAGGGCTCCGCGGGCCGCCATCTCGGCCGAGTGCCTCCCGGCCGACCTGGCCAGTCTCCTGTCCATCCGGAGCGGCCCGCACCCGGCCCGCCTGCGCTCGACGTTGATCAGGCGGACGACCTCCCGCTCCATCGCCGCGAGGGCGGAGCTGGCGGCGTCGTCGCCGTTGAGCAGGTAGCGGGAGGGGCCGCCCGGGCCGGTGCGGTCGCCGGTGGACGGGGTGGCGGCCCCGGAGGGACGCGGGCGCCGGTTCTGGGAGGCGGTGGGGCGGACGGCCCGGGCCAGCGGGGCGCGCTGCTCGTCCGGCTGCTCGTCCGCCCGGCCCGCCGCCGCTCCGTCGGTCGGCGTGGCCCTGGCGGGGCCTGCGTTGTCCAGGTAGATCTGGTCGACGGCCGTGCCCTCGCGGCTGTTGCGGCCGATGAAGAAGCCGGCCAGCAGGACGGCGGCCAGGCACGCGAACATCCCCATGCGACGCAACCGCGCTCGCTGGGTACGCCGGGCGTGAGGAAGCTGCCACATACCGCTATCAAAGATAGGGATGTTCGGGGTGATGAAGAAGGGAATATTGAGAACGAATCAAAACCGTTCCGTGAGAAGGGCCCGGCCGGGGCCCGACGGATCGCGGCGCGGCGGCCCCGGGCACCGGCCGGGCCCGGGTAGACTGCCCGGGTACCGGTGTGGAGCCCGTCGTTTTGACCAGCGCTCATCCGCACCGGTATTCTGCTAGTTCGTTGTGTGCGAATTGGTCTCCTCTGCAGACCGATACGCGGCGCGTCCGGCGTCATCTCCTCTTTTCCTTGGAGACGGAAGGTCCGGGCTGTCGTGTGCCCGCACCTACCGACCATGTTGCTGTCACCTCCGACAGCGCCGACGACGCGACCAAAGAAGGCATACGACCGTGCGCACGTACACACCCAAGCCTGCCGAAGTCGAGCGTCAGTGGCACATCATCGACGCCACCGACATCGTGCTCGGCCGGCTGGCCAGCCACGTCGCGATCCTGCTTCGCGGTAAGCACAAGCCGACCTTCGCCAACCATGTCGACACCGGTGACTTCGTCATCGTCATCAACGCCGACAAGATCGCGCTGACCGGCAACAAGCTTGAGCAGAAGAAGGCGTACCGCCACTCGGGCTACCCGGGCGGGCTGCGCTCCATGACCTACGGCGAGCTGATGGACAAGCGTCCCGACCGCGCCGTCGAGAAGGCCGTGAAGGGCATGCTGCCGAAGAACGCCCTGGGCCGGAAGATGATCAAGAAGCTCAAGGTCTACGCCGGTTCCGAGCACCCGCACCAGGCGCAGCAGCCGGTGCCCTTCGAGCTCACCCAGATCGCCCAGTAGTCGCTAGCCGCTTGTCGCCAGCAGCGTCGGCCGAGGGCCGGCGCCGAGTAGGAAAGTTAGAGGAGAACCGTGGCTGAGCCCACCGGTGTCGAGACGCCCGTCGAGGGCGATCAGGAAGCGTACTCCGCGGAGGAGTTCCCCTCCGAGTACACCTCCGAGTCCACTGCCGGCGGCACTGACGCCGCCGTCCGCAAGCCCATCACCACCGGTAACTCCTACGGCACGGGCCGCCGCAAGGAATCCGTCGCCCGGGTGCGCATCGTGCCGGGCACCGGCAAGTGGACGATCAACGGCCGCACGCTGGAGAACTACTTCCCGAACAAGGTGCACCAGCAGATCGTCAACGAGCCCTTCGTGGTGCTCGGTGCCGAGGAGCAGTTCGACGTCATCGCCCGCATCAACGGCGGCGGCGTCACCGGCCAGGCCGGTGCCCTGCGCATGGGCCTGTCCCGCGCGCTGACCGCGCTGGACGTCGAGGTCAACCGGGCGCCGCTGAAGAAGGCCGGCTTCCTGACCCGTGACGCCCGCGCCACCGAGCGCAAGAAGTACGGTCTCAAGAAGGCCCGTAAGGCCCCCCAGTACAGCAAGCGTTAAGTTGGGTCGCCTCTTCGGCACCGACGGGGTACGTGGGGTCGCCGGTCGCGACCTCACGGCCGAGCTCGCCATGGACCTGTCCGTGGCCGCGGCTCATGTCCTCGGCGATGCCGGGGCGTTCAACGGCGGCGGGCGGCGAGACCGTCCCGTCGCCGTCGTGGGCCGGGACCCCCGCGCTTCAGGAGAGTTCCTGGAGGCCGCGGTGGTCGCCGGCCTGGCGTCGTCCGGCGTGGACGTTCTCCGGCTCGGCGTGCTGCCCACCCCGGCGGTCGCTTACCTGACCACGGCTCTCAGAGCCGACATGGGCGTGATGATCTCCGCCTCCCACAACCCCGCTCCCGACAACGGGATCAAGTTCCTCACCCGCGGCGGATACAAGCTGCCCGACGCGGTGGAGAACGAGATCGAGCAGCGGCTCGGCGAGAAGTGGGAGCGCCCTGTCGGTGCCTCGGTCGGCCGCGTACGCGAGGCGTACGGCGAGGCCGACCGTTACGTGTCCCACGTGCTGTCCACGGTGGACGGCCGTCTCGACGGTCTCAGCGTGGTCCTCGACTGCGCCCACGGAGCCGCCCACATGGTGGCCCCCGAGGCGCTGCTGCGGGCCGGGGCCACCGTGGAGACGATCGGGGCGCGCCCCGACGGTCTCAACATCAACGCCGGGGTGGGCTCCACCCACCTGGAGAAGCTCCAGCAGATCGTGGTCTCCCGCAACGCCGACGTCGGGATCGCCTACGACGGCGACGCCGACCGCTGCCTGGCCGTGTCGCACACCGGTGAGATCATCGACGGCGACCAGATCATGGCGGTGCTGGCCATGGCCATGCACGCCGAGGGCACGCTGGCGGGTGACACCGTGGTGGCCACCGTCATGTCCAACCTGGGCTTCAAGATCGCTCTGAAGAACGCCGGCATCGACGTCGTCGAGACCGCCGTGGGCGACCGTTACGTCCTGGAGGCCATGAGGGCGGGCGGCTACAACCTGGGCGGGGAGCAGTCGGGCCACGTCCTGATGCTCGACCACGCCACCACCGGCGACGGGCTGCTGACCTCGCTTCACCTGCTGGCGGTGGTCGCGCGGCAGAAGCGGTCGCTGGCGGAGCTGGCCTCGGTGATGACCCGGCTGCCGCAGGTACTGGTGAACGTCAAGGGCGTGGACCGGACCAAGGCCTCGGTCCCGGAGCTGTCGGCGGCGGTCACCGCCGCGGAGTCGGAGCTGGGCGAGAGCGGCCGGGTGCTGATCCGGCCGAGCGGCACCGAGCCGATGATCCGCGTCATGGTCGAGGCGGCCTCGGCCGAGCAGGCCGAGTCGCTGGCCGGCCGCCTGGCCGACGTCGTCCGTACCGCCTGCGTCTGAACGACGAGAGCACGGCCCGCACTCCGGTGCGGGCCGTGCTCTCGTCGTGTCCGGCCCTTTTCCCGTCGCAGGCCGGTACGTCGTGCGCCCCGGTGCAGGGCGCACGACGCGGGGAGACCTACTCGTCGCCGGTGAGGGAGAAGCTCCGCAGGCGCCTGCCCGCCCACAGGACCGCGCCGACGGTGACGATCGCGAGCGCCGGGACGGCGAAGCCGAGGGCGATCTCGGTGGAGAAGAACGCCGAGGAGGACAGCTGGTCGGCGACCGTCTGGGCCCACTGCTGGATGGAGAAGCGGCGGGCACCGGGCACGAAGTTGCCGACCACGCCCTCCCAGACGAGCGCGTAGACGATGCCGATCGTCACCGCGTGCCGGGTCAGCACGCCCAGCAGCATGAACACCGCGGCGTAGGCGACCCCGCCGACCAGCGAGCCGAGCGCGAACCCGGAGGCGATCCCGGACTCGGTGCCCACCAGCAGGTAGGCCGCGACGAAGGTCGGCACGGTGCCGAACAGCGCGAGCAGGGAGGCGGCGACCACGAACTTGGTCTGCGCGATCACCGGCCGGGAGATCGGCTTGGAGAGCAGGTGGATGATCGTGCCGTCGTCGATCTCGGGAGCGATCACCCCCGTTCCCGCGATCAGGCCCAGCAGCGGGAGCATGGTGCCGATGGCGAAGGTCTGCATGAGCGTGACCGCGCTGCGCTCGTCGTCGGCACCGAGGAACCGCAGCAGGACGGCCATGGCGATCAGCGCCACCGGCAGCATGATCAGCAGCCAGATCCGGCGGCGGCCCAGGAGCGCCCGGTAGGAGAGTCCGGCGATGACACCGTTCATGGTCAGCTGCTCCTGTTGATCAGGTAGGAGAAGACGCTCTCCAGGTCTTCGTCGGAAGGGGAGACCTGCCAGAGGCGTACGCCCGCGTCCTTGGCGACCCTGGGCAGCAGCCGGGTGAAGCGCCGGAAGTCGACGGCCTGCACCTCCAGGCCCGCCTCGGTCAGCGACACCGCGCCCGAGGAGGGGTCGGCGATCAGCGCGGACGCCAGGCGGCGGTCGTCGCTGGAGCGGACCCGGAACAGGTGCGGCCGGTCGGTCATCCGGCGGCGGATCTCCCGGAAGTCGCCGGAGGCGGCGTGACGGCCGGCCACCAGCACCTCGATGTGCTGGGCGACCCGCTCGACCTCCTCCAGGATGTGCGAACTGAACAGGATGGTCTTGCCCGCGGTGCCCATGGCGCGGACCAGGTCCATCAGGTGCAGGCGCTGGCGCGGGTCCATGCCGTTGAACGGCTCGTCGAGCAGCAGGACCTGCGGGTCGTGCACCAGGGCGGCGGCCACCTTGACGCGCTGGCGCATGCCCTTGGAGTACGTCTCGATCCTGCGGTCCTTGGCGCTCTCCATCTCCACCAGGGCGAGCGCCTTGCGGGCGGCGTCGTCGGGGTTGGGCAGGCGGTGCAGCCTGGCGCTGGAGAGCACGAACTGCCAGCCGGTGAGGAAGCCGTAGACGGCCTCCCGCTCGGGGACCAGGCCGATGGAGCGGTAGATCTGGTGGTTGCGCCAGATCGGGGCGCCGTCCAGGGTCGCGGTGCCGCCCGAGGGGGCCAGGAACCCGGCCATCATGTGCAGCAGCGTGGACTTGCCCGCCCCGTTGGGGCCGAGCAGGCCGGTGACGCCGGGGCCGATGGTCATGGTGATGTCGTTGACGGCGACCACGTTGCCGTACCAGCGGGAGACCTGGGACAGTTCGATGTTCATCGGGAGGCCGCCTTACGGTAGCGCGCGACCAGGGCCGTCACGGACAGGACGATCAGCACGAGCACGAGCGCTCCGGCGACCAGGGGCCCGGCGCCGGAGGGGTAGATGACGCTGGAGGCCGGGGGCGCGTCGAAGATCCCGACGTGCACGGCGGCGTCGACCATGAAGAACGGGTTGATCAGCCAGGCCCAGGAGGCCATGGCGTCGTCGCCCATCGACTCCAGCGTCGCGTACAGCACGGTCGAGACCGCGGAGGCGAGCAGGTAGAAGGCGATGATCGAGGCGACGCCCAGCCCCCGCCGCGGGGTGAACGAGGCGATGGCCACGCCCAGGCAGGACAGCAGCACCGCGTAGCAGACCGCGCCGGCCATGGCGGTGAGGTACGCGCCGGTGTGGGTCTCCCCGGGCAGGTCGATGACCACCTCGCCGATGAACAGCACCGTGAGCGGCACCGCCAGCAGCAGGAACATGGCCGCCGTCATCGCCGCGAGCTTCGCCCCGACGTAGTCCCACAGCGTCACCGGGCGCGACAGGTAGAGCGGCAGCACCCGGAAGCGCAGGTCCGGCGCGACCGCGTACGGCGACTGCGAGGCCAGGAAGATCGCGAGCACCGCCTGCATGACGACCGCGTACTCGGTGTAGCGCATCCCCTCCTGCTTGGCCAGCGCCATGATCGCGATGGAGACGACCGCGGGCAGCATCATGACGCCCACCAGCAGGAACGGAATGATCTTCGAGCGGACGGTACGGCCGAGCCCGAAGATCCCGCGCAGGGTGTGCACGGTCAGCGCGGCGGTGGCGTGGCCGCGTCCGAGCCGCGCCCCCTCGTAGTGGCGGTATCCGATGTCGTGGATGACACCCGTGGGCTCAGACACTGGCGGGCTCCCTGAAGACGTCCTCGATGCGCTGGCGGCCCTGTTCCACGCGGATCAGGCTGAGGTCGAGCTCGCAGACGGCGTCGCGGAGCGTGTCGAACGTCTCCGGCGCGCGGACGTGGACGAGCAGCGTCCTGCCGTGCGCGGTGACGGTCTCGCCGAGCTCGGTCAGCCGGGCCGCCAATGCGTCCTGGCCCTCCTCCACCTCGACGGAGACGGTCTGGGTGCGCTGGGTGAACTCGCCGATGGCCGAGGAGCGCAGCAGCTTGCCCCCGTCGATCACGATGACGTGGTCGCAGACCCGCTCCAGCTCGCCCAGCAGGTGCGAGGTGACCAGCACGCTGATGCCGAAGTCCGAGCCGATCCTGCGGATCAGCGCGAGCATCTCGTCGCGGCCGGCCGGGTCGAGGCCGTTGGTCGGCTCGTCCAGCAGCACCAGGCGCGGGTCGTGCACCAGGGCCTGGGCCAGCTTGACGCGCTGCTTCATGCCGGTGGAGTAGCCGCCCATCGCCCGGTAGCGCTCCTCGTACAGCCCCACATGGCGCAGCACGTCGGCGGCGCGCTCGCGGGCGGCGGTGCGCGGCAGGCCGGACATCTGGGCCATGTGCACGGTGAACTCGGTGGCCGACAGGTCGGGGGGCAGGCAGTCGTGCTCGGGCATGTACCCCACGACCCGGCGGATCTCGGCGCCGTGGGTCGTCACGTCCATGCCGAGCACCTGGGCGCCGCCCTCGCTGGGGTCGAGCAGGCCGAGCAGGATCTTGATCAGCGTGGATTTGCCCGCGCCGTTGGCGCCCACCAGGCCGGTCACGCCGGGGCCGACGGTGACGGTGAGCCGGTCGAGCGCCGTCACCCGGGGGAAACGTCTGGTCAGTCCCTCGGTGGCGAGGATAGTCATGGTCGGACCTTATCGGCCGGGATGGGAGGGGCACCTCGGCCATACGAACGAGTCGTCCCTCGTCCGAAAGGGCAGCGCCGGGGCCGGCGGCCGGGACCTGGGTGGGAGCGCAGACCCGGGTCTGGGCGGGACCGCAGGCCCGGTGCCGACCCGGCGGACGGGACCCGGGCGGGACCACGGGCCCGGCGCCCGGGCCCGGCACGGGGGCCGGTCGTCACGGGCCGGTCGTCACGGGCGGGGCCCGGCGGGCCGGTCGTCAGCCGGGGCCGGGGCGTGCCGGGAGCCGCATGCCGAACCGGGACCAGTAGGCCTTCTGGATCAGGAGCGTCACCACGCCGGAGATGACCATGCCCGCGATGTTCACCCCGAGCTGGAGGGCGGAGCCGGCCATGTCGTCCCAGCGGGAGAGCGCGGCGGCGACCGCGAAGTAGCCGGCGGCGGGGACCGTGGTGACCGAGATGAAGACGCCGACCAGGGCCGAGGACTTGCCCGCGGTGACCGAGAGCACCCCGGCCGCCCCGGCGAGCAGCGCCACCATGAACGACCATCGATCGGGCTTGACGATGAACTCGATCTCCTCGTGCCCGTCCAGCGAGCCGGCGCCGATCCAGCCGAGCCAGCGTCCGGCCAGCGCGAAGACCAGGGCGATCGCCAGGGCGATGGCGAAGCCCAGGACCAGGGTGCGGAGCGCGCGGCCGATCAGATCGCGGTCGACGCGGATCAGGCCGAAGCAGATCGCCGCGACCGCGCCGAACTCCGGCCCCATCACCATCGCGCCGATGATGAGGATCGGCGAGTTGACGATCACGCCGATCGCGGCGAGCAGCGTGGCGATCGTCAGGAACGCCATGAAGGCCCAGGTGAGCTGGATGTCCTCCTCCAGCCGCTGGGCGAACTCGGCCCAGACCACGGCGTCGTCCCCGTCACCGGGCGCCTCCTCCCGGGCGCGGTCGGCCACCTCGGAGATGGACAGGTCGATCTGCTCGGCCGCGATCGACCCCTCGGCGTGCAGGCCCAGCTCCTGCAGCCGGTCGATCACCTCGTTGGCCGACTCCCTGGCGATGTCGAACTGCACGAGGTCACCGGCGGGGGAGCGCGCGGCGCCGGGGAACACGACGATGTTGACGACGCCGACGCACTCGTCGAGCACCTTCAGCACCCCGTCCGACAGCTCCGCCGGGGTGATCACGCGTAGATGTAACACGGGCCAACCCTAGGGCCTGTACGGAGTTGAGATCAGGGGGATTCGCCTGCGCGGTGGCTTGCCGTCCTGGTAGGCCATCGCCATGGCGCGTGGAGAACTCACC
>NZ_JBVJIA010000053.1:0-42672 GCF_055586505.1 Streptosporangium sp. NPDC050148
GAAGTCCGCGACGACATCCACGAAGCCTTCCTCAGCCTCGGCTGTGCCCTGATCTGCTGGCGTCGCCTCAACTCATTGCGTTAGCAGCTCTAAGGACGAGGTCACCTGGGACGGCCTGACCCTGGTCAGCGAGGTCCTGGTGATCGACGTCGGAAGCCCCGGTTCCCGGCAGGCGCTGAGCAGGGCGAGTGGTCTCCTACAAGAGCACGGGTGGTCGATCATAGATCAGCAACTTCCTGAATCAGTCACCATGGAGTCGAGTCAACGAGAATATGTGCGACTGTCGCTTTATGGGATGGAGTTCGTTGAGTCCGTTGGACCCATGGATCCGCATGAGGAAAGGGTGCTCAAAGACGCTCGGACGCGAGGCGGGTCGAAAGCACTGCTGTTCCTGGAGTTGAGTCCCGCTGGATGATCAGCCTTACGGTCAATGATGCCTCTTGGCGCACTCTTTGGCTTTGATCGTTCGCGCCTCCAGCAGATGCACCTCGAAGGTCGGCATACGCGCTGGCCGGGGTCTCAGGGCTCAGGACCCGTGCGACATATCCGGCGCAGGAGGAGGGCGACACCCCAACTAGATGATCTTTGGTATGTCTTGGCGACAGTATCGTGGCCGGCGTGCCGGGGACAGAGTGCGGTCAGGGATCGGCCGATCCGAGGAAGTCAGCCGGCCCAGAGGCGTTGGCCTTGCTTCAGCACGGCGAGGGCTGCGGGACTGCCGGTCGGCCAGATGTCGATGCGGTAGTGGAGGTGGTCGCCGGGTTCGGAATCGTCGTGTTCGGATGCCGGAGGAGCAGAAGGCGTGTAAGACACGCGCACCCGGCAGCGCCCGGCTGCGACGTTGACGTGCCGTTCTTGGCCGGGACCGTCGGCTGGGCCGTAGACCGCCAGGTCACCGGTGGGTAGCTCGATGCCGGCCTCAACGACGTGATCGGCTTCTTCGAGACTTGCCATGGGGGCGGTGGGGGGGGAACAGCAGCGTCGTCTCCACCATGTCGCTTCGAGCGGTTCCGATGGCGATCGAGTGCGGCTGCACGCCGATGCGGTGGACGTAGACGGCCTCCTCGGTCCACCCGGCAGGAGGATGCTGGTCGTCCTCGGCATGCGATCTCATCCACACACCATGCGCCTCAAGATCCTGCAGATAGAACTGGCAGCAATAGGCAAGAGCCGTGAAACGGTGGCGATCAAACGATGAGGGGGGCATCCGCCAACGGTACTGAAGCCGGGCATCACGGCCCGGCCGTCCGGCCTGTCCACCCCATCTGGACCGGCGGTTCGGCCGTCCTGAACAACGGGCTCGGATCGTCGCGTTCACCGACCCACGTGGTCTTTTGTGGTCTGCGGACCTTGAAACGGGCGATCGATTCGGTGGTTGTGCGAGCGACCTCGGAGACGACCTGGCCGGCGCGGGTGATGCGGAAGGTCGCGTCGGCTTCTTCGACGATCACAGTCGTTCCGGCATGAGCGATGCCGACGCCGATGCGTTGTCCGGCGATGGCGGTCCAGCCGCGGCTGCTGACCCTCCGCTGCACCCGCACCTGCTCGGTGGCCGGTCGGGGTGCGGGTCCGGCGGGGCGGGCATCACGCAGACGGGCCGCCCCATCACCTCATCACCGGTAAGGGGGGTGGGCAGCGTGCGCAGCAGTTCCTGCCCGTCGCTCAGATGCAGTACGTTCTGACCTGAAGGAGAAACGCCCATTCCTTGACTTTGGTTCCCCAGGGCCGCACGTCATCGATGGCAAATATTGGTAAATAAGAATAAATAACCACTTTTTCAGATAAGCCGGAAATATTGCTTATGCTGAAGTGATGATAACTTTATTCCTGTATGGGCTCTTCATCTTGTTTCGTAGATCGAAGCGGGTGAATCGGTAGATGCGAACACTCAGGTCGCCGCCGGGCAGGTTGTCGGGCGATCCCGAACAGTCCGAGCCACTGAGCTCTTTCCATCCTGACGGCGCAGGTCGCAATGGGATGGCTCGGAGAGGTGGCGGACAAGAGGAGGCTCCCGGTAGGACAGCGGTCAATCAAGATCTGATGCTTCACCGGAGCCTTGTTGCTGTCTCATCGTGCCTCGATTCCGTCGTCCAACCACACCCCGGCCCGCCTGTCCGACCTCATCCGGACGCGACCGGGCCCTTCTGGCCGACGACCATGATGGTGCCGTCGGCGGAGACGGGGCGCTGGAAGGCAAGGACTTGGCGCGCATAGTCAATGACATGTCCTCCGATGTTTGCGATGTTCCTACTTGACGAGAACGCAGCGGATCCATCACAAGTGATTTCGGCGAGGTGTTCGCTGCTTGATGTGAGGAGGAAATATGGGCAAGTCTGTGCGCGTAATGTGGCTCACCGCAGCGGCGGCACTGGGAATGCTTTTCTCCGCGGCTCCGGCGAGCGCGGCGGACGTAACGGTAGTCGTGTACGTCAATGGAGCCAAAGCTGGCTCCGGCACGTCATACAACAACAGCACCACGGTTCGAGCCTGCGACGTCAGGGCCGACAATCTCGGCATACGTACGGAGTACATCACCGCCAAGGGACTACGCGACTCCGTCGGTGACGGCAACGGGTCCGCTGACGGCTGTGGATCGGAGCGGCCGGCCGACGGTGGCAGCATCGATCAACTCAGGGTGTGTGCCGGCTCAGGTACCGCGAACTGTTCGCCCTGGAAGCGCGGATATTAAATAGCTGCAAAAGGCCGTTAGGAGCTGTTCAGAGTTCGGATCATGTGGTTGAGGTGAGGAGCTTCAGCCACACGATCGAGCCTCGGAGGTAGATCCCGGCCTCGTGGCCTTCTGGAGCTTCGTCGTAGCGGGTGGCCCGACCGGGCAAGGCCTTGAGCTGCTGGAAGCAGCGTTGACGGTGTTGCGCTGCCACTAGCGCTCAAGAGCCTCCCGCGTGGGCCCATCGAGCCGCCGGCCGTTTCGGTTGCGGTCCACCGGAGCGCCAGATCCCGGCACGGAGGCGGAGGCGATGAGAACGACCCAGCGTTTACGCGTCACGTTCATTGAACGTCAGCCATACGGTGCCGGTTCACCGGAGAACCGAGGCTAAAGATCAACCACTGGGCGGCTACGGGGATACCCGGGTCACCTCGTACTCGGCCAGGTGAATTCCCTATGGCTGCGCGCCCGCGGTGTCCGTCACGCCGGCCGCCAGCTGCGCGACCCAATCGACGATCTTGTCACCCTCGGCGACGCCGTCGCGGCCGACGTCCTCTACGTAGGTGTGACGGGTACCGAGATAGGCGAAGGTGTGAGGGTCGAGGATGAGGACCATCTCCGAGCCGCCGAGCTCCGACACGGGTTCCCACGCGATGCCCAGCCCTCGGTGATCCGTCACGTCCAGGACGTCCTGAAGCACTCGTGTCCCGGGCACTTTTGCCAGCGCCCGGTAGGCCGCGGGCCGCAGGTCCGGGGGGAGTACGGGGTTGGACAGCAACCCGGCGAGGTACATGGCCACCTCCTTCGCTACGTTCACAGCGATCAGCCCGACGGCCATGGTGAGGGCGAGCGTGCCGGTGACCGCGAGCCGCGGCCACCGGCGAGGTGTCCTGGTCGTGCTCGTGCGCGCGGCGGTGAGCAGCCGGTCACGGCCCAGGGCCAGCGCATGGGGGCGCGTGACGTATCGATGTATCTCCTCCGCGTGCCTGTCGTACAGGTCGGCGAACCGGTCGGGCTCATGACGGGACCGCTCGATGATGGTCGCGTCACAGATCCGCTCGGTCTCCACGCTCCATCCCGTCGTCATCTCCGGCACTGTTCACTCATGCGCAATTCCTCGAGGCTCGGGTGGCAAGGTGGGTCATCACCTGCTCTCACCCGTTCACCCGGATCGGCTTCCCGCCCGGACAATCGTGTGGATCGCTCTGTCCCGGCGCCGGCACAATCGTCCGATGCGTTTGTGGACGGTGCAGCATCGAGCGGTTCTCGAGTCGCTGGAGGATGCCGGTGAGCTGCTCGGGGACTGGGACCGGATCATGGTCCGAAACTACCGGGCCTGCTACCAGGAGATGGTGGCGGAGATGGCACGGCGCGGCCTCGTCGGTGGAGACCGGCCACCGGTGTGGGCGTGGGCCGGGCCGGACACCCGCGACAACCGCGTGGCGCTCGTGGCGGAAGCGCTCCTGTGTCCACAGACCCCGGAGGAGTACGCCCGCTATGTGGTGCTCGACCTGGACGTGCCGGACGAGGTCGTCCTGCTCAGCTCGTACGGGCGCTGGAACGAATTCATGGAGGCGGTCATCCTCGGCGAGGAATCGCCGGTCATGGACTGGTCGATCGGACGGGAGGAGCTCAACGGAGTGCAGGCGTGTCTTCCGCGTGTCGCAGCCGGATGGGTGCTCGGTGTCCGTCCGCTGGAACCGTTCAGGCCCGAAGAGGAAGAGGAGGAGGACGAGGACGACGGAATCGGCTCCTGACCGTGCACCGGGATCCGAGTCGTCGGCCGGCGCATGTCGGAGACTCGCCCATGCCCGAGAAGAGCCCGCGGCCTGTCCGCCTCAGGAAGATCATGACTCTGGCGACGGTCGACGGCACCCCGACCGGGCCCGGCCGACATGAGCGGCTGAGCCTGGTCGGGGTGCCGACATGTTGTGACATGTCGCTCAGTTCTGATGTGCGACCTCCGAGGTGGGTTCCTCCTCCGGACGGTAACCAAGACGGCCACGGGTCGCGGCGATCACCGCGATCGCCGCCACGGTGCCCGCGAGCAGGGTGACCCGGGACGCCTGCTCGGCGTCGGCGATCGAGGGGAACATGTCCGAGTAGGCGAGCGACATGAAGTTGTTGACGCCGACGTGCAGCAGCATGACGAGCGGCAGGCTCTGGCCGGTCCTGTTGAACACCCAGGTGACGACCACGCTGAAGACGCAGCAGAAGGCGATGAACTCACCGACCCTCATCCACGTGACGGCCGGCCAACCGCCCCACTCGCTCAGGAAGAGCGGCAGGTGCCACAGACCCCACAGCGGGCCGAGGATGAAGGTGCCGCCCAGCGGACCGAATCTGCGCTGCATGCGAGGCAGGGCGAAGTCACGCCAGCCGGGCTCTTCCGCCAGACCGGTGGTGACCATCTGGATCATCAGGCTCGGCAGGTAGGCCACCAGCACGATGGCAGGCGGCAGACGGATGTCTCCGCCGGACACCGCGAGACCGGAGAGGATGATGGCGGCGGGAACACCGAGGAGGGTCACGAGGTACCAGATCCAGCTGACCCGCCACTTCGTCATTCGCCTGGCCCACCGACGGACGCCTTCCCTGCCGTCCGCGACCGCGGTCACGATGAACGCGGCGAGGATGGGGCCGAGGTAGGCGCCGGGGAGAACCCCGAGGATCTGCGAGCCGCCGAACCGCGTGGGGAACGTGAAATCCCAGACCCCCAGGCCGGTGGACGAAAGAATGTAGGGAATCCAGGCGATCCAGCTCATCAGGTTGGCCAGCACGAAGAAACTGATCAGCGGACTGCGACGGATGATGCCTCGAAGCCCGGTCCGGCTCGGATACTGCTCGACATCCGGTTGGCTGTTGACTGCCATTTCGCCATCTCCTCAGAGGGATTCACCGACAGCCATCAGCACACCAGGCACGGGCCCTCCCGGTCATTCCCACGTACACCCGAACGGAGGTACAGCTAGGGGTACCGGTGAGAGAACGTCCAGGTCGGAGAGTCGCTCAGGAGACGACGGCCCTCCTTTCGCATCGAAGCGGGAAGGCATCCGTGTCATGGTCAGCGACCGGTTGCGAAATGAGTCACAGTCCCATAGGTGCCAAGGCACCGGCGCTCCGCGTCGCCGCACGGCCCGCCGTCCGCCGGCCGGGCGTGCGGAATGGGCGTCGGTCTTCCGGTATTCGTGGCGGCGGTCGTCATCCCCGTGGTGATGGCCGTCGTGCTCATCCGGCTCTTTCGAAGCCGATGTCTCCGGCGGGGGACTCCGCTCCGGGATGAGTGCGGCTGCCGATCACAGAGCCGTGATCGGCCGAGACCGAAGGCCCGGTACCCGGTCGCGCCGGTGCCGGGGTCGAAGAGGTGCGCCGGTCAGTCGCCCTTGCCCGGGATTCCTTTGTACGAGTCGGAATCCATGATGGCCGGCAAATTCCGTTCCAGATCCGCGATGTGGACACCTGACGAAGCGAGAACCTGCGTCGGGAGGGAATGGGGGTCCCGGACTATGGCGAGGAACAGGTGCTCGACGCCGACGTGATCGTGATTCAGTCCTCGTGCGATCTCCCGGCCGGCTCTCACGATGTTCTCGTGACGGGGCGTCGGGCGTGGATTGGTGGGGCTCACGGGTTCTCCCTTTCGTGATCGACGCGGCATTCTCGAGGCCACCTCTTCCTGCTGTCGCAGCGGCTCGGTTCGCAGCCGGTCGTCCCGGTGGCGGGGCCGGTCTGCGGGCGGGAAGCCGTCGAGCCGATACGGTCCTGCGATCGGATCGCCGGGGGACGGCCGGCGCCTGCCCGTGGCCTGGCATCCGTGCCTCGTTCCTCGGCGCGGGTCACCGGGTCACCGTTTGCGGGCCAGCAGTTGCACTGCTCGCGCCGGGTGGCCGTTCATCGTGACGACGGAGATCCGGCGTTCCTCCATGAGATCGAATTCAGGCAGCAGGGCGTACAGGCCGGCCGTGTCGTGGTGTCGCACCACCGCACCGTCGTCGGTGGCGAACACCCCGTACGGGGTGCCGAATCGCCGGGCGTAGGCGGCGTAGCGGTCCCGGCTTCGTTCGTCGTCCTGCAGCACCATGTCACTGATGTAGAGAAGCCCGCCGGGTGCCAGGACGCGGACGAGTTCGGCGATGAGCGCCCGCTGCGCGTCGTCGTCGGGAATGCACGTCAGCACCGCGAACAACAGCACGACGTCGAAGCTCGTCGGCGGGTACGGCAGGTGTGGCGGGGACTCCAGTACCGCGAGGCGCAGGTCGGGGTGCAACCGGCGGCCCCGCGCGATCAGAGCGGAGGACAGGTCCACTCCCGACACGTCGGAGAAGCCCCGGCGGCTCAGCTCGGCGATGACACGGCCGTAGCCGCAGCCGTAGTCCAGGATTCGAGCCTCCCGGCCCATGATCGTCGTCCAGCCGGGATCGACGGGGTGGGTGAAGGTCTTCTCGGCGCCGACGGTGTCCCAGTAGGTGAGTTGGCGATCAAGACCGTTCATGGGACCACGGTGCGCGGCGCGTCTCGACCGTCCCGTGGGTGGCGATCGGAGTGCCGGGGCGCACCGGTCGTGTCAGTGCCCACCGCCGAGCGTCCGGGCCGGTCGCCGGTCGGGTGCCGACATCGCTCCGGCTGCGCGGAGGCGGCCGTCTCCTCAGCCGGTGGCAGGAGCACGCCTTCGAGCTCCTCGGCCGGTGGCAGGGGCAGGACTTCGAGCTCCGCGGCCGACGACAGGAACAGGCCTTCGCGTTCGGGCGTGAGTACGGTGGCCATGGCCGTTCAGGTCCCTCCTGCCGAGTCGCCCCAGGGTTCGCGCTCCCGCGCTCCTTCGATCACCCGCCCATGCCCATGTGACGGTACGTGGGTTCCCATGCTGTGAAATTCCGGGCGTTCTGCGAGGAACGCGGGGCCGTAGAGCTGGAATGCGAGGAGAACGCTGAACCATGGCGCGCCGGGACCCGTGAGGCGGAGCGGGTCGATGCCGTTGAAGACCAGGGTGAAGGTGAAGTCCTGCGGTGCGGGCCACAACTCCACGACGGCCCGGTGTTCCCAGGTGACCCACCGGTCCGAGGCGAACGCCATGATCCGATGGCTCGTCAGCATGGTGCGGTTGTGACCGTGGAACCGCCATTGCTGAGCCGCCATGGCCTCGGCCTGGCGTTTCCGGTGCGCGTTTCCGGCGGCGCTCGCCAGCAGGCCGGCGGCGAACATCACGGGCCCGCCGAAGGCGAACGTCGAGTGCGTGTAGGTGACGTCCATGCCGTACCACACCTCGTGGCGCAGCTGGGTGTCTCCGTGCAGGATCTCGCCGGGGAGAAGCCGTACGGTCTGTGGTGGAAGCCGAGGCACCGGGTGCCCGGCCAGCAAGGACTGCCGTAGGTGGGACGCGCTGTGCCAGCCGTGCGCCAGTTCCTCCTCGGTCCACGAATTCATGATCGATCACCACCAAGGCTGCGAAGGGGCATCCGTCATCTTCCCCGGAGCCTGAGCCCGTGGCGATCGTTGAGGGATTAAGGGATCTCCCATATGTGACATCCGTAGCGGGACGCGGCGCTTAATGTCATACAAAGGGATCCGTAATGCATATGTCCTTTTGAAGTGCCCGTCGCTCCCTCCTGTGCGACGGGCCGGATCCGGAGGTGGCGGACCGTCCCGCTGACCGGTGCCGGCGTGGCCGACCAGGTTCGACACCACCACGCCCGCCGAGGTGGCCCGGCGCTTCCCCGGCGCCGTCTTCTCCCGGGTCCGCTTCGCCGGTCACGACCTCACCACGGGCGCGCCCGCGGACGAGTGCGTCCGCGCCACGCTGCGTACGGTCCTGGCGAACCCGCGCGCCTTCCACGGCGCGCCTCGGTGCGACCGGACGAACTGCGGCCGTCCGGACGGCGAGGTCACCGCCCGGCTGGACGTCACCGGCGGAACCGGCGAAGCGATGATCAAGGTGGCCATGATCCGGTTGACGGCCGCCCGGCTGGCCGGGGAGGAGGTCGAACCGCACGGTCCGATCGAGACCGAAGCGGCTCGACGCCTCGCCGAAGACCTCAATCAGGAGTGATTGCCCGGTTACCCAACACTTTCTTAGGCTTGGCCGCATGACGGGCTTTGAGATCGTCACGCATGTCATGGCGCCGCCGGAGCGGGTCTTCGACGTCTCGTTGGACGTGGACGTTCACGCGGCGTCGATGGCGGGATCCTCTGAGCAGGCGGTCGGAGGTGTGACCGCCGGTGCCCTGAGGCTGGGCGACACCGTCACGTGGCGGGCACGGCACTTCGGCGTCAACTGGCGGATGACGTCCGTGATCAGCGCCTACGATCGCCCTGACCTTTTCGTGGACGAGCAGGTGTCAGGCCCTTTCGAGCGCTGGCACCACGTCCACCGTTTCCGGCCCGACGGCCGCGGCGGCACGGCGATGAGCGACGTCATCGAGTTCGCCGCGCCTTTCGGACCCGTCGGAGGTATCGCCGAGAGGCTGGTTCTCCGCCGCTACATGGCCGAGCTGATCGAGGCCCGGAATCGGTACGTCAAGAAGGTCGCCGAGACCGTGTGCCCTCGCCGCCTCCCGCACGTCGGTCCGCGGCACGGGTCTCGCCCTGGCCGAGTCCGCAGCTCCCGTTTTCTCTGAAAGTCAGGGATCCGGGGTCGCGGTGTAGAAACGGCCCGCTCCTCGTTCGACGTACAGGTGAGAAAGGGCCGCTCGGCGGAACGGGACGGGCGGCCACCACCGAGGAAGGACACGTCATGAAGGTCATGGTCATGATCAAGATCAACGGTGCCGACGAGGCCGGGATCACTATGACGCCGGAGATGGCGGCGGCCATGGACGCCTACAACGAGAAGCTGACGAAGGCGGGCATCATGCTCGACGGCACAGGTCTGGGGTCGAGCTCCGGCGGGGCGCAGGTCGTCTTCGAAGGGGGGACGACCTCGGTCGTCGACGGCCCGTTCACCGAGAGCAAGGAGATCGTCGTCGGCTTCTGGATCTGGCAGGTCTCCTCCGTGGAGGAGGCCGTCGAGTGGGCCCGGCAGTGCCCCGTCCACCCGGACGGGGCACGGGAGGTCCTGGAGGTGCGGCCCGTCCACGAGGAGGGGGACCCGGAGGCCGCGGGAGCGCGGGGCTGAGGACGTCCCCGGTGTCCGGGAGGAGGACCTGATGGACGTACGGCGCACGGTCGAGGCGGTGTGGCGGATCGAGTCCGCGCATCTGGTGGCCTTCCTGGCCAGGGTGGTCCAGGACATCGGGCTCGCCGAGGAGATCGCACAGGATGCGTTCGCCTCGGCCCTCGAACAGTGGCCGCGACAGGGCGTCCCGGACAATCCCGGCGCCTGGCTGACCACCGTGGCCAGGCGCCGGGCGATCGACCTGATCCGCCGCGAGCGCATGCGGGACCGCAAGTACGCCGACCTGGCCAACGGCCTCCTGGAGTCGGGACCCGGGACCGGTGCCGCGGCGGACTCGGAGCTGCTGTCGCTGATCTTCGTCGCCTGTCACCCGGTCCTGTCCCGCGAGTCCCGCGCGGCGCTGGCCCTGCGGCTGGTCGCCGGGCTGGGCACCGAGGAGATCGCCCGCGCGTTCCTGGTGCCCTCCGCCACCATGGGGCAGCGGATCTCCCGGGCCAAGCGCACGCTGGCCGAGGCGCAGGTGCCGTTCGAGGTGCCCGGCGACGGGGAGCTGACGGCGCGGCTGTCGGCGGTGCTGGAGGTCGTCTACCTCGTCTTCAACGAGGGCTACTCGGGCACGTCGGGACAGGAGTGGGTGCGCCGGGACCTCGCCGAGGAGGCCATGCGCCTCGGCCGGATCCTGGCCGGCCTGCTGCCCCGCGAACCCGAGGTGCACGGGCTCGTGGCGCTGATGGAGCTGCAGGCGTCCCGCTTCCGGGCCCGTACCGGCCCGGACGGCGAGCCGGTCCTGCTCCAGGATCAGGACCGTTCCCGCTGGGACCGCACCCTGGTGGCGCACGGCCTGTCCTGTCTCGCGCGCGCCAGGAGAACGGGCGGGCCGCTGGGGCCGTACACCGTGCAGGCGGCCATCGCCGCCTGCCACGCCCGCGCCCCCCGCTTCGAGGACACCGACTGGGAGGCCGTCGTCTCCCTGTACGACGCCCTCGTCCAGCTCGCGCCCTCACCCGTCGTGGAGCTCAACCGCGCGGTCGCGCTGGTTCACGCGGACGGGCCCCAGGTCGCGCTGGAGGCGCTCGACGCGGTCCGCGCCGATCCGCGGATGGCCCGCTACCACCTGTTCGGCGCCGTGCGCGGCGACGTCCTGCTGCGCCTGGGCCGGCACGCCGAGGCGGCCGAGGAGCTGGAACGGGCGGCCGCCCTGGCGCCGACGGCACGCGAGCGCACCCTGCTCATGGAACGGGCGGCGGCCGCGGCCTCCCTGTGAACGACCGGGGACGCGCCCGGACCAGGCCGGACCAGGTCGGACGTGCTCCATGAGGGGCCGGCCGCGGCCCGCGTCCTCAGTGCGTCCCGGCGTGGCCGGCCGGCACGTCCCGGAGTCCGGCCAGTACCATCAGCGCCGCGGCGGTGGTGAGGACCGCGCACATCACGGCGCCGCCCCGCAGGCTCGCGGACCGGGGTGGCGCCGGTGACCGGGGCGTTCACCGGACCGTCCGACGATCGGGGCGATCGGGGTGATCGGGTCGGCCGAGGTGACCGGGATGCCGGGGGTGGCCGGGGTGGTGTCGGCGGCTCCGGCGGACGCGGTCGCGTCGCCGGGCGCGCCGGTCGGCGACGACGGGGCCGGGCCGGTGCCGGCCACCTCCCGGCTCGGCAGGTAGGGCATGTGCGGTATCGGCATGACCAATCTCCGTCTTGTTCGGCGTGGTGTCGCCGGTACAACCCGCGGCGACCGCCGAACTCATCGCCCGGCACGGAACCGGCCCCGATCGTGCCGGGCGTTCTGGGCGTGCCGGTGGTATGACGTGGACGCACCCCCTGGTTCCACGGTCATGAGCAGGGTTCCGGTGACCGGTGCGACCGGCAGTGCGCCGGAGACGGCCCGCGAGCGGTCGACGGCGGCCGGAGAGCGCGGCCTTCGCAGAGGCCGGGCCGAGGGCGTGGGAGTCGTTCGTGGCCTCGCCCGAGCGGGTGACCGACACCGCGGAACGCCTGCTCGGGCGATCGGCGCGGACGTCCCGCCCGTGGGCCGAGGAGCACGCGGACGACCTCCGCCGGCGTCCGCGGGATTTCACGGGAACGGTGTCCGGCCCGGTCGGCCCGGTCGGTGCGGTCGGTGCGGCCGGTGCGCGGTTCAGAGGTCGGGGGCGGGCCGCTGACCCGGGCACGGTGCTCCGACGCCGATGAGGACCTCCCGGAAGGCGCGCCCGTCCACGCTGACCAGGAGCGGAAGGCAGCCGGCCTTCCGGGCGAGGTATCCGCCGACGAAGGCGATCCACTCGTTCCCGGCGTCGCAGCGATTCACCACGCGCATGCCGGTCGGGCCCTGACGCCCCCATTTCAGCCAGAAACGGTCGGTCACCCTCTCCGGCACGGCCAGCTCGACGTGCCGTCCGCGCCGCACCATGAGGCCCTGCTTGGCGAACAGGCCCTCGCTCCCGTCGGGCAGCCTCGTTCTGGACACCTGCAGGGCCCGCTCGTGCGTCCTGCTCGTCGGCAGGGCCACGGCACCGCCGACGACGTCCAGGTCCGCGGAGGGGGCGCGTTCGGCGGCGACCATGCCGTCGCACTCCATGACCACGGAGTCCGTCGAGCCTCGCGGGGCCGCCGTGGATGGCGGGGAGGGCGGGGAGGACGGGGAGGACGGGGAGGCCGACGGTGGTGGCGGGGAGGACGGGGACGCGCTGCGCGGCCGTGCCGGGGACTCGCCGGACGAGCATCCGGCCGCGCCCTGGAGGGCGGCGAGCAGGACGACCACGGCGACGCGGGTTCGCATGCGCCCAGTCTGCCCGCCGCCCTCCTCTGACGCACCGGCCCGCCGACCGCCCTCCCGCGACGCACCGGCTCGTCCGTACCGGCCCGCCCTCCCACCGCCCTTTCGCGTTCCCCTCTCCCGACGTGCCGGTACGGCACTCCGGAGACGATCGTCGTTCCGGCCTGTCCCGGACCCCCTCCGATCGTTCCGCCGGGTCGTCCGAGATGCTTGGAAGCGACACCGGAGTCCGGCCCGGGGTCCGCCGGTGACACGGCCGCGGGACCGGCCGGTCCGGACCACCACACAGGCAAGGAGCGCCTCGTGCGAGACATCACCGTGTTCAGCGGTAGTGCCCACCCCGAGCTGGCGGCGGAGATCTGCGCCCACCTCGGGACCCCGCTGCATCCGGTCCGGGTCAAGCGCTTCGCCAACGACTGCATGGAGGTGCAGCTCCAGGCCAACTGCCGGGAACGGGACGTGTTCCTGATCCAGCCGCTCGTCCCCCCGGTCCAGGAGAACCTGGTCGAGCTGCTGCTCATGCTGGACGCCGCCAGGGGGGCCTCGGCGGCCAGGACGACCGTGGTGATGCCGCACTACGCCTACGCCCGCTCGGACAAGAAGGACGCCCCCCGCATCTCCATCGGCGCCCGCCTGGTGGCCGATCTCCTGGTGGCGGCGGGCGCGGGCCGGGTGCTCACCATGACCCTGCACTCGCCCCAGGTCCACGGTTTCTTCAGCGTCCCGGTCGATCACCTGCACGCCCTGCGCGAGCTGGCGGCCCACTTCCGCCGGTACGACCTCTCCGAGACCGTCATCGTCTCCCCCGACCTGGGCAACGCCAAGGAGGCGGCGACGTTCGCGCGGATGCTCGGCGTGGGGGTCGCGATGGGGGCCAAGCAGCGGCTGAGCGACGACCGCGTCGTCATCAGCTCGGTGATCGGCGACGTCGAGGGCAAGGACGTCATCATCCTGGACGACGAGATCGCCCGGGGCACGACGGTGATCGAACTCCTCGACCGCCTGCGCGAGCGCGGGGTCCGTTCGGTACGCGTCGCCTGCACGCACGGCCTCTTCGCCGACGGGGCCGTGGACCGCCTCGCCGACCGGGCCGAGGTCGAGGAGGTCGTCTGCACCAACACGGTGCCCGTCCCCGACGTCAAGCCCGACTCCAGGCTGACGGTGCTGTCGATCGCCCCCGCGCTCGCCGAGGCCATGCGCCGGATCCACGACGGCGAGTCGGTCAGCGCGCTGTTCGACGCCTGATCCTTCCCGGGACGCCCTCCCCGGACCGTGCTCAGCGGACCGTGCTCAGCGGGACCCTCAGTAGGCGGGCCGGAGAGCGGGACCGGGATCGCGCGAGGTCCCGCGTCGTTCGCCGGGAGTGCGCAGGTTCGGCTCCCGGCCGGACTCCGGGCGGTGCCCCTCGCGCAGGTGGGAGCGCCGGACGTGGACGGGGTGGCCGGGGCGGAGCAGCCGGTAGAGGTCGACGGCGTTGTGCAGCGGGACCCGGACGCAGCCGTGCGAGGCCGGGTAGCGGGGGACGAGGGTGGAGCCGTGGACGGCGATGCCGCCGTTGAAGTACACCGGGTGGAACATCGACCCCAGGACCCCGGTGGACCAGCCCGGTGCCCGCTGCCCGGCCCGGAAGTCCCCGACCGGGGTCTCGGCGAAGCCGCAGTGCCCCTTCTCGCAGTACGACCTGCCCGCGCCGGTGGAGATGTGGCTGACCAGCACCGGCCGCCCGCGGCTCCAGACCGTGAGGAGCTGGCGCCGCAGGTCGATCTCGGTCCGCTCGGACTCGCCGTTCCTCACCAGGGGCCTGATGGGCCGGGGGTGCAGCAAGGCACGCCAGGTCGGCGGGTCGATCCTGTTGACCGGTCTCAGCCCGTTGGCCTTCTGAAAGGCCCAGACGGTCATGCGGAGGGCGGGGTCGTACGTGAGGGTGAGATTTCCCGGAGAAAAGCCAAGTCGCTTAAGTCTTTTTTTCACGTTATATACTTCGATTCCCCTGTTGCCCTCCCTGATGGCGGTGAACTGGTCCGGCAGCGGAACGCGCCGGAAATTCGGGGACGGATCGACCATGGCGCCCGCGGTGCCGCAGCACAGGGCCGTGACCAGGGTGAAGGCCGAGCCGGCGATCAGACAGCGGTGGATGGTGCTTCGCATATGTGACGTCTATCCGCTGCCAGGTGAGATCAACCCTGTAATGCCGCTTGCCAGTAAGTAAGAGTTATAAGGCCGCGTGCGATCTCATGATCGCCGTAGGGGAATTTTCAATACAAGGGGGATATGTCGTATCGAGAAAGGCGCACGCGCTTTATCGAAGCCGCGTGTAGCGGACCGTCCGGTCGACGGCCCGGAAGCCGAGCGTCTCGTACAGCCGGGCGGGCACCGGATGGCCCGCGTCCCCCCGGGGGTGGACGATCGCGCTTCCCGCCCCCGTCCGCCCGAGCCGGTGCAGCGCGTGCAGGCAGACCGCGCGGGCCAGTCCCATCCGCCGGAAGTCCCGGTGCGTGCCGACCGGCTCCAGCTCCCCGACACCGTTGACCTCGTCCGGCCAGATCAGGCAGTACGCGGCCAGGCGGCCGTCCGGCGCCTCGATGACGCAGTCCAGCTCCGGCCGGTACGGCCACGCGCGCATGACGTTCCGGTAGCTCTCCTCGGTGACCGACGAGGGGGCGAACGCCGACCGGTGGACGGCCACCCTCCCGGCCACGTCCTCCTCGCCGCGCACGTGCCGCGCGGTGAAACCGGCCGGCACCTCCGGCTCCGGCAGGTCGCGCAGGTCGCGCGCCATGCGCAGCAGGAAGGGCGCGTCCGCCGGTCCGGGCCGGTATCCGTGCCGGACCAGGGTCGCGGCGAGCTCCTCCTCGCCCGCGAGGATCGTCACGGCCGTCCCGGTCGTCCCGCTCCGGGAGACCACCCCGTGGAACCAGGCGAGCACCTCGCCGGCCAGCTCGGCGTGCCCGGGATGCACGAACAGCTCCAGCTCGCCCGGAGGCGTCGCCCACCCCCAGGCCAGCGTCTCGTCGCCGCGTTCCCAGAGCACGGTCGGCCACTCCGCCTCCCGGCCCACGTGCTGGAACCGGCTCCACGCGAGACCGCCGACGTGCGGCCTGGCGGCGGGGTGCCAGGCGGCCCGTACGAGATCCTGCATCCTGCGCAGGTCGGCGGGGCCCTCGTAGGGGCGCGCGACGATGTTCCGCACCGTGTCCGGTGTCCTTCCCGTGGGGCGGTCTCGCGGCGAGCGGGGTGCCCCGCCCCGCCACCCCGCATTCTTCCTCCCGCTTCGTGGGGGCGCATCCGGATATCGTCCGGCCCGCCGCCCCTCTCGTCCGTCCCGTCCGTACGAAGGCCGCCGACACGAAAGGCCGTCCGTACGAAGGCCGCCGACACGGAAGGCCGTCCGCGCGAAAGGCCGTCCGTACGAAGGCCGTCCGCGCGGAAGACGCTCCCCGGGGAAGGTCGTTCGCGCGGGGAGGCATAGCGGCGACCCTCCCGGCGCGTCTACAGGGGGACGACACGAAGTGGAGGTGATCGTGGACGCCGCAGAGGAGCGACGTTTCCGCGAGTTCGTCTCGGCGCGCTCTCCCGCGCTGATGCGCCTGGCCTTCCTGCTGACCGGGGGCGACCAGCACGCGGCCGAGGATCTCCTGCAGACCGCGCTGGTCAGGACGGTCGCCCGGTGGAAACGGGTGGAGACGCCCGAGGCGTACGTCCGGCAGGTGATGTACCGCCAGCAGGTGTCGTGGTGGCGGCGGCGCGGTGAGACCGTGGTCGCCGACCTGCCGGAGGGAGCCGTGGAGGACGGCACGCGGGGGACGGATCTGCGCATCGTCATGCGCGAGGCCCTGGCCAGGCTCACACCCCGGCAGCGGGCGGTACTGGTGCTGCGTTACTACGAGGACCTCCCGGAGGCGGAGGTGGCCGGAATCCTCGGCTGCTCGGTCGGCACGGTCCGCAGCACGACCCACCGCTCCCTGGCCCGCCTGCGCCACCTCGCACCCGAGTTGAAGGGGCCGCACACGATCTTCGGGGAAGTGACGAGATGACCATCGACGAACTGGTGAGGCAGACCTTCAGGGAGTGGGCGGAGCAGGCCCGGGTGCCGTCCGGCGACCTGGCCGGATCCGCTCTCCGGCGGCGGCGGTGGGCCCGGACGCGGACGTTCGCGGTGGCCGCGGGGGCGGCCGCGAGCGTCGTCGTGGCGGCGGTCACCGTCCCGGCACTGGTCCGGGGAGAGGAGCCGCGGGACGACCGGAGGGGGGGAACGGTCGTGGTCGCCGAGCCGGACCCGTCCACCGAGACCGCCGCGGACCCGGACTCCTCGCCCCCCGAGACCCTGGTCGCCGCGGGCAGGGCGGCGGCCTACTCCTACTACACCTGGGCCGAGGAGAAGATCTCCGAGGACCGCCAGGTCAGGAAGATGACCTGGCACCGCTACGACCGGGAGCTGGGCCGCTACGAGCCCACCCCGTGGGCCTGGCTCGACGTCGCCAGGGGGGGAAGGGCGGCGGCGTTCCTGGAGACGGTGCCCGCGAGCCGGGTGGGGGTTCTCACCGGGCGCGGGACCGAGGTCCACTGGATCACCCTGGATCGTCCCGCCGCGTCCGTGTACTGGTCTCCGGACGCGACCAGGCTGCTGCTCACGAACTACTCCGCGAACCCCGACGAGTCCTACGTCGTCGAGGAAGGCACGCAGCAGACGTCGGCACCCAGCCGCATCGGCTTCACCGTCGTCGAGCTGGCGGAAGGCCGGTCCACCTTCCAGGGCCTGCCGCATCATCCCGACGAGATGGGTACCCGTAGCGATCTCTCCTGGGCGGACGACGGCACGCTCGTCTGGGAGCACAGTTCCAGCGGGTCCCCGATGAAGAGGTACTACGACCTGCGGGGCAACGCCCAGGCCGCGCCGTCAGAGGAGGCCCACACCTACCAGCAGGCCGGCCTCTCGCCGGGCGGCAGGCGCCTGGCCGTCGACGGTCCCGACCGGAGCGCGATCGTCGGCGTCCGGGACCTGACCACGGGGAGCACGGTCCCGTTCAACGCGGCCCCCGGGTACTGGATCGAACAGGCCGTGGCGTGGGCGGACGACGAGCGTCTCATCGTCTGGGCCTGCGAGAGGAAGGGCGAGAACGACTGCGTGGGCGGCGAGTTCCGCAACCGGCTGCTCCTGGTCGGCCTGAACGGCGGCGAGGCCGTGCCCCTGTCCGGCTACCGGGAGAACAACCAGGTGGCGGACAAGACCTGGGAACCGGACTTCACCACCCGCTGACCGTCCGCCCGGGGGCGACCGGATCCGTCCTGTGAGTCGTACGAGACTCCTGTCTTGTACGGCTCACAGGCATGTTGCTATAGTGCAAAACGCCATAAGGAATTTCGCACTAGAGTGTCGACGGGAGCGGTCATGGCACGGGGAGCGGATCTGGCCGGGCTGACCGTGCTCGCGCTGCTCTCGGTCAGACCGAGCCATCCCTACGAGATGCACCGGTTCGTGGTGGACACGCACAAGGACTACCTGACCGGCCTGCCGCGCAGCCTCTACCACGCGGTCGACCGGCTGGTCAGGGACGAGCTGATCGTGCCCGTCAGCACCGGCAGGGAGGGGCGGCGGCCCGAGCGCACCGTCTACGAGCTGACCGGCGAGGGCAGGGCCGAGCTGGCCACCCGCCTGCGCCGGTCGCTGGAGGAGGTGGGGCCGGACGGCCTCGCCTTCACCGCGGCGCTCTCCATGGCGGGATGCCTGCCCCCGATCGAGGTGGAACGGGCGCTGCGCGGCAGGGCCGCCACCCTGGAGGGCAGGGTGGTCACGGCCGACGAGAGCCTGCGGGGGCTGACCGGGAGCGGGCTGCCGCCCGTGCTGCTGCTGGAGGTCGAGTACGAGCGCGCCCTGCGCGCGGCCGAGCTCGGCTGGGTACGCGGCCTCCTGGCCCGGCTGGAGTCGGGCGAGATCACCTGGGACGACCCCGGCAACCGCGAGCTGCTCGGCCGGACCGGCGTGGACGCGGGACCGACCGGGTCCCACGGCTCCGGCGGGGAGCCCGGCCGGTCCCGCGTACCGGAACGGGAACCGGAAACCGGGAAAGGGGAACGGAACGCGCGTACCGACGACCGGAAAGACCGCACGTGAACGAAAGGGCCGCCGACCCGCGGCCGTGAGCGCCGGCCGGGTGCGCCAACACCCGGCCGGCGGAGAAGACACCGAACCGACCGCGAGGCGGCCGTCCCGGACTCCAGAACTCCAAGGATAGGCCCCTCGCCCATCGCGAGGAGAAGACCCATGCCCACCCCCACATCCGCCGACGCCGAGATCCGCGATCTGCTCGACCGCCTGACCGCGGCCTGGAACGCGGGCGACGCCGACGCCTACGGCGACCTGTTCACCGAGGACGCCGACTACATCACCTTCTTCGGGCTCCGCCTGACGGGCCGCCAGGCCGTCACCGAGGCGCACCGCGCCCTGTTCGAGGGACCGCTCAAGGGCTCGCGCCTGACGGGCCTCTCCTCGGGAGAGGGCGGAGCCGACGTCAGGCGGGTACGGCCCGACGTCGCCGTGGTGATCTCCACCGGCGCCCTGGCGGGGGCCGACGCCCCGCCCGACCCCGCCCGGGACTCGATCGTCACCCTGGTCGCCGTACGCGACGACGCCTGGAGGTTCACCTCCTTCCAGAACACCCGCCGGACCTCGCCGTGAGGCCCGCCCCGCTGTTCGAGGCGGCCGGGGTGGTCGGGGCCCCGCCCGGCGAGGTGGGACGGCTGCTGCTGACCGTGCGTCCCGGACCGGTCGGCCGGGACAACCTCTGGCTGCTCACCGCGCACGGCGGCGTCGTCTCGGGCGGGCCGGAGCGGTTCACCCTCAGCACGCCGGCACACGCCATGACCGTCGAGGTGACCGGGAACGGCGGGGACACCATCGCCGTCCAGGGCGGCTGGTGGTACCGCGGTGAGTACACCGTCGCCCCGCACCCGGAGGGGACCCTCGTCACCCACCGGGTCCGCAACGTGGCGAACCGCTGGAGATGGGGCGTCCCGCTCGCCAACCGTTTCTTCGTCGGGTTCCGGCGGGACACCCGCGCCGGGTTCGCCGACGGGCTCCGGCGGATCGGCGACGAGCTGGGCTGCCCCGCGCGCCTGCTCTGACCCCCTCGGGGGCGTGATCCCGTACGGGCCGATCCGTGCGGGGTCGTGCGAAGAGCGGGTGTTCCGATCCCGCGCGGGAGTACGGCCCCGCGCGGGAGTACGGCCCCGCTCAGCGGGGCGGGCCCGGTTCCCTCGCCGGGAACCGGGCCTGGAGCCACGCCCCGGGGGATCCGGCGACCACGCGCAGGCCGCCGCCGTGCCGTACCGCGATGTCCCTGGCGATGGCCAGCCCGAGGCCGGAGCCGCCCGCGTCCCTGTCCCTGGCCTCGTCCAGGCGGGTGAACCGGTCGAAGACCGCCTCGCGGTGCTCGGCGGGGATGCCGGGACCGTCGTCGCGCACGTCGAGCACCACCTCGTCCCCCTCGGCGGCCAGCCGGACGACGACGGCCGAGGCCGCGTGGCGCACCGCGTTGTCCACCAGGTTGGCGACCAGCCGGCGCAGCTGTCCCGCGGAGCCGAGCACCACCGCGTCGGCCGCGACCTCCAGCCCGACCTCGATCTCCGGCCTGGGCCGCGCCCGCGCCGCCTCCTCGGCGACGACCTGGCCGGCGTCGACCTCCTCGGCGTGGACCGGCTCGCCGGCGTCCAGGCGGGCGAGCAGCAGCAGGTCGGAGGTGAGCGCCTGGATCCGTTCCACGTCGGTCAGCGCCTCGGCCGCCAGCGGTCCCGGCGGGGCCAGCTCCAGGCGGGTCCGCAGGACGGCCAGCGGGCTGCGCAGCTCGTGGGCGGCGTCGGCGACGAAGCGCTTGTGCCGCCCGACGGCCACTTCGAGGCGGTCGAGCGTGCGGTTCATGGTCTCGGCCAGGCGGGTGACCTCGTCGCGCGCCCGCGGCACCGGGACCCTGCGGTGCAGGTCGCTGGCGGTGATGTCGGCCATCTCCGCGCGGATGGCCGAGACCGGCGCCAGCGCCCGGCCGACGGCCAGCCAGGTGAGGGCGGCGACCAGCAGCAGCAGCGCGGGGATGCCGGGGATCAGCAGGCCGCGCAGGGCCCCCAGGGCGTTCTCGGCCGGCTCCAGCGACGCCCGTGCCTGTACGAGCAGCACGCCCTCGGCGGTGTCCACCGGCATCGTGGCCACGGCGAAGGACTCGCCGGGCGCCCACCGCGTCATCTCGTCCTTCTCGGCCGGGACGACCCTCTCCACGAGGGTCGTGAAGGTCCCGCCCTTCGCTCCGGGGGGCGGGACGCCGTCCGACATGCGGGTGGAGAGGACCGGGCCCGGCCGTACGGCCTTCGCGAAGACCTTGATGTCGGGGTCGAGGACGGCCGGTTCGGCGGACCCGATGGTGCCGCTCATCACGAGGTCGCCCCGCACGGAACCGGTGGCGAGCACGTCGGCGGTGGCACCGGCGCGGCGGGCGGCCTCCCCGGCGGCGCTGCGGGTCAGGTTCCCGGTCAGCACCCCGACGAGCACCGCCGCGGCCACGCCGAGCGCGATCGCGACGATGGCGGTGGCGGCGAGCGTCGCCCGGAGCCGTACCGACAGGTGCGACGCCATCTCAGGCCTCCAGCCGGTAGCCGGCGCCGCGGACCGTCACCAGCGACGATCGGCCGAACGGAGAGTCGATCTTGCGGCGGAGCGCGCTCACGTAGACCTCCACGATGTTCGGATCGCCGTCGTAGGAGAAGTCCCACGCCTGGGCCAGCAGCTCCCTCTTGGAGACCACCTCGCCCTGCCTGCGGGCCAGGCCGTGCAGGACCGCGAACTCCTTGGGGGTCAGCGGGATGTCCACCTCTCCCCGGCGGCAGCGCAGCCCCGCGGGGTCCACGGTCAGGTCGCCGACCGTGATGGACACCGGCCTGGCCGTGCCGCCCCGCCGTACCAGCGCGCGCAGCCGGGCCAGCAGCACCACGTACGAGAAGGGCTTGGACAGGAAGTCGTCCGCCCCGGTGTCGAGCGCCTCGGCCTCGTCGTGCACCCCGTCCTTGGCGGTGAGCATCAGGATCGGCGTCCAGTTCCCCGCGTCGCGGAGCCGGGCGCACAGGGTGTAGCCGTTCATCCGGGGCAGCATGACGTCGAGCACGATCACGTCGTACGGGTTCTCGGTCGCCATCCACAGCCCGTCGCGGCCGTCGTGGGCGACGTCGACGGCGAAGCCCTCGCCCGCCAGTCCCTCCTTGAGCAGATGGGCCAGGCGTTTCTCGTCCTCGACCAGCAGCACGCGCATGTCGCTCAGCGTGCCGCATGCCACCTAAAGCCAACCTGAAGACGCGTTCCGCGGCCTTCAGCCTGGGTTCAGGTGGCGCACGGGAACCTGTGGTCTCCAGACCCGCTCGATGAGGAGAGACCCATGCGTATCCGTATGCTCGCCACCACCCTGGTGACGACGGGAGCCCTGATGGCCACCCTCACCGGGGCCGCCAGCGCCGACGGCACGCCGGACCCCGGGGACGGCGCCGTCCTCGTCACGTGCGAGGGGGGCGGCGCGGTGGCCGTGAGGGTGAAGGCGTTCACCGAGGCCGAGATCGAGGAGATGAAGAAGGCGGGGAAGATACCCGCCGTCCCCGCCCTTCCGGCCCGGCCCGGGACCGGGACCGGCGGAGTCACCGAGGGCCGCGGGGACGACGGGGTCGTCCGGGCCGTCCCGAAGCCGGGGACCATGAAGTCGCAGGACCTCAGGCCCGGGGACCTGAAGCCGGGGGACCCGAAGCCGGTGGACCCGAAGGCCGTGCCCGAGGGGGCCGACGTCACGGTCATGGTCCGTCCGGACAAGGTCGACAAGGTCGACAAGGTGGAGAAGGGCAGGGGGCCGGAGAGGACGCACGTGGCCACGCCCGAGCCCGGTGAGGCCGGACCCCTCAAGAAGGGGGAGCACTTCGTGCTCGCGGAGGCCGCGCCGGTTCCGGGCGAGGACGGCGTCGCGCACGGGAAGAGCGAGACCCACATCGCCCTCTCCGGTGACGGGCCCCTCATCACCTGCGCGACGAAGAAGTGACCTCGCACCGACGTCCGGAGGGCCACGGGGGCCGACTCCGGAAGGACTCCGCGGGCCGGCCGGTGAGATCCGTGCGGGAGTGACCCGGCCGGCCCGCGGTCCGCATCCGTGACCCCGCGGATCCCTGCGAACCCCCGCGGGGCGTCGCGACGTCCGGCGGGCCCCGCGTATTCGGGATGCGCGGGGGGGCGGGGCATGGGCGCGGGATTCACGGGCGCGAGGCGACCCGCCCTCCGTCCCGAGCACGCCCGGCCGCGCGAGGCCCGGCACGAAGTACGGCCCGCACCATCGTGATGGTGCGGGCCGTACGTCACGGACGTGCCGTACGCCGCGTTCGGGCTGCGGCGTACGCGACCGTCAGGGCTGTGTCTTGGAGGTGTGCTCCGCCCTGGAGTCGTTCGTACCGCTGGACTCGCCGGTCTTCGAGGTGGCGTCACTCGTCACCTCGGGGACCGCGGCCGCCGCCGCCTCCGTCTTCTGTCCCACCCACTGGGACGCGTCGGAGGCGCTCTCCTTGAGCGTGTCCGCCCACTGGTCGGCGTTCTTGCGATACAGCGCGTAACCCGCCGCTCCGAGCGCGACGCCCGTGACCAGAAGGAGCATCGGCCACTTCCTGGACTTCGCGGGAGCGGGATCGATCCTCGCCGCGGCCTGGGACAGCGCGGCGCTGATCCTCGGCGCGAGCTGCTCCTCGATCGAGTGCGCGGCGGCGTCGAGCCTCGGCGCCGCCCACCCACGGGCGACGATGATCTTTTCGCTGGCCGCGTCACGGGCATGACTCGCCGCTTCGCGGGCCTGGTCGGCCATCGGGCCGACCCGGTCCGCGGCTCGGACAGCCTGAGCCTTCACGTGGCGCAGCGACCTTTCCGGTGCCACGATCTTCATCTGGCGCTTTCCAAACACTGCTAGAGGCACAATCAACCTCCCCATTCGTTGGGGCCCCGCCGCCACCCCTTCCCGCTCGAAGGCACCTCAATCATGACGACCCATGGGAGGATGGTTGCGGGCCTGCGGTCGCGGCCGAAATCGTCAAAGCGCCACAAAAGCAATACGTTGCATAGGCATTGCCAACGACCTGAAGGGGGCAGTCCGATCATGGCTGAGAAGTTGATCGCGAACCTCAATACCAACCGCGGTAGCGTGAAGGTCCAGCTTTTCCCGGATCACGCGCCCAAGACCGTGCGCAACTTCGTCGAGCTGGCCGAGGGCACCCGCGAGTGGGTGCACCCGGAGACCGGCGAGAAGTCCACCGCCAAGCTGTACGACGGCACGATCTTCCACCGCGTCATCTCCGGCTTCATGATCCAGGGCGGTGACCCGCTGGGCCAGGGTGTCGGCGGCCCGGGCTACAAGTTCGACGACGAGATCCACCCGGACCTCTTCTTCAACCGCCCGTACCTGCTCGCCATGGCCAACGCCGGCGTCCAGTTCGGCCGCGGCACCAACGGCTCGCAGTTCTTCATCACCGTGGTGCCCACCCCTCACCTGAACGGCAAGCACACCATCTTCGGTGAGGTCGTCGAGGGCCAGGACGTCGTCGACGCCATCGCCAAGACCGAGACCGACGCCCGTGACCGTCCCAGCGAGCCGGTGGTGCTGGAGTCGGTGACCATCGAGCGCGTACAGGGCTGATCCATCGTCCGGCGGCCTCCCCGGAGGCCGCCGTTCGCGTTCCCGCGGCCGGGCCCGCCCGTCGCCGGGAGCGGCGCCCGCCCGGTCCCGGTGCGGTGCCGGGAGCGGCGCCCACCCGGTCCCGGAGCGCCGCCCGCCCGCCCGGTCCGGGGAACAGCGGCGGGGCTCCCGGCGTTCCCGGGAACACGCGTCCGCCACCGGGCGCACGGGTGCCCGCCATCCTGCATAGGCTGGCAGTCTGTGGATGACAGAACGCTCGAAGGGGCCAGCCGCACATCATGACCACCCAGCCGTCCGACGAGCCCGGCACCGTCGTCCCCACCTGCTACCGCCACCCGGGACGTGAGACCTACGTCCGCTGCCAGCGCTGTGACCGTCCCATCTGCCCCGACTGCATGCGCGACGCCGCGGTGGGCTTCCAGTGCCCCGAGTGCGTGGCCGAGGGCGGCAAGGGGATGCGCCAGGCGCAGGCCGTGTTCGGCGGCAGGGCGGTCACCACGCCCAGGGTCACCTGGGCGCTGCTGATCCTCAACGTGCTGGCGTACGTCGCGGAGATCGTGCGGACCGACCAGGTGCTGACCGCCTTCGCGATGAACTCCTACGAGGTCGCCTACAGCGGCGAGTGGTGGAGGATGATCACCGGCGCCTTCCTGCACATGCCGCCGGGGCGGGGCGGCCTGTCGCTGACCCACATCCTGTTCAACATGTGGGCCCTGTACGCCATCGGCCCCGAGCTGGAGCGACGCCTGGGAGCGGCCAGGTTCCTGACCCTCTACCTGCTCGCCGCCCTCGGCGGATCCGTCGCGATCTACCTGTTCGGCATCGCCGCGGTCGGGGCGTCAGGCGCGATCTACGGCCTGTTCGGCGCGCTGTTCGTGCTCGGCAGGAAGCTCGGCTACGACGTCCGCGGTGTGCTCTGGCTGATCGGCATCAACGCGGCGCTCACCTTCGTGATCCCCGGCATCAGCTGGCAGGGACACCTCGGCGGCCTGGTCACCGGCGCCCTGGTGGCCGCCGTCCTCGCCTTCGCCCCGGCCAGGAACCGCAACGCCGTCCAGTGGGGAGGCTGCGCGGTGATCCTGGTCGTGCTGGTGGCGCTGGTCGTCGGGCTGCCGCCGTTCGCGGTGCAGGCCGAGCTCGGGATCATGGGATGATCCACACCCTGATGCTTCCCCAGGGTGTGGACGGCGCCTGTGGAAAACGTCAACGCCAGCGGGTCGACAGGATCACGCCGAGGATGATGAAGGCGAATCCGACCAGCAGGTTCCAGTTCTGCAGGGTGCCGAACAGCGGCGCGGTGGGGGCCACGTAGTAGACGGCGATCCACAGGATGCCGACGATCCAGCAGGTCACCATGACCGGCGCCAGCCAGCGCGGACTGACCTTGATCTGCTGCGAGGCCTGCGGCGGGGTGTAAACCGGCTTCTTGCGAGTCTTGGGCTTGGGCACTGGGGTTCTTCTCCTGCGTCAACCCTGCGCGATCCGGATCGTGCGCAGGCCGTGTCGGTCAGCGTGGTCGCTGGTGGGTGAAGTTCCGTGTAAGGATAGTCCGCGCGCACGGGCCATGGCGATTCCGCGGGGCACCATCCTGTGGCAAATGTTGCGCCGAGGCGGCGATCAGGCGCGGCCGGGACGGTATCGCCGTGATTAACCTGCCCCCATGAGAGCCATGCTGAGGGTCGCGGGCGATCTGAGCATCACCGCGGGCCTGGTCGTCCTGCTCTTCTGCGCCTACCTTCTCTGGGGCACCGGTTCCTACACCGCCCGGCAGCAGATCCTGCTGCAACGGGAGTTCGTCCACAAGGAGAAGGCGGCTCTCGGGCCGATCCGGCTGGGCGGTGCGGTGGCGATGCTGAAGATCCCCAGACTCGGTGACGACTACCGGTACGCCGTGGTGGAGGGGGTCGACCCGGACCGGCTGCGGATGGGGCCGGGCCACTACCCCGGAACCGCAATGCCCGGAAAAATCGGTAATTTCGTACTTTCTGGCCATCGGACGACCTATGCCGCGCCGTTCAACCGCATCGACGAGCTCCAGCCGGGGGATCCACTGATCGTGGACACCCGCGAGGCCCGCTACACCTACCGGGTCACCGACAAGCGGATCGTCGACCCCACCGAGGTGGACGTCATCGCACCGGTTCCCGGGCGGCCGGGACGGAAGCCGGCCAAGGCGATGATCACGCTCTCCACCTGCCATCCGGAGTACTCGGCGGCCCAGCGGCTGATCGTCTTCGGCGAACTGGACGAGCGCAGGGACCGCCTCGAACGCCCCGAATGACCTGAGAACCGTGACCACCCGGCGGCCGGGACGCCCCGAAGCACGACGGGCCCACAAGAACCGGACAAGGAATCGCATGTACGGATGGATCTGGCGAGCGCTTCCCGGAAGCCTCGCGATCAGGGTGTTCACCGCCGTGGTGCTGGCCGGGCTGGCCGCGGCCGTACTCTGGTACCTCGTGTTCCCCTGGATCGAACCTCGCATCTCCCTCGACCCGACCGTCGTGGGCCGATGAGCCGCGTCCTCGTCGTCGACAACCACGACAGCTTCGTCCACACCATCGTGCAGTACCTCAGGCAGCTCGGCGCGGCCTGTGACGTGCGCCCGCGCGACCGGGTCGCGGTCGAGGACGCCTCCGGTTTCGACGGGGTCCTGATCAGCCCCGGCCCCGGCACGCCGGAGGACGCGGGGGTGAGCGTCCCGCTGGTCGGCCACTGCGAGGAGCGCGGCATCCCGCTGCTCGGCGTCTGCCTGGGACATCAGGCCATCGCCGTCGCCCACGGCGCGACCGTGGCGCGGGCCCCCGAGCCCGTGCACGGCCGTACCAGCGCGATCACGCACGACGGGCGCGGTGTCTTCGCCGGGCTGCCCTCACCGGCGACGATGACGCGCTACCACTCGCTGACGGTGCTCGCCGGGACGGTCCCGCGGACGCTGGAGGTCACCGCCGTCACCGAGGACGGCGTGGTCATGGGCCTTCGGCACCGCACCGCGCCCGTCGAGGGCGTGCAGTTCCACCCGGAGTCGGTCATCTCCGAGCACGGTCACCGGCTGCTCGGGAACTGGCTCGAAAGATTGGTGTAACGCGGGGCCCCTACTGGACGATTGACCAGTGAGAGCCCTTCCGCCATCGCCCCCGAGTGGCGGAAGGGCTCTTCCCCGTTTCCGGGCCCCCGCTCGGTGAACGACTCCGCGATCCCCGCCCCCGGACCTCTCCGGAGCCCGTACCCCGTGAACGAGGAGGACCCCCGCGCGGGCGCGGGGGTCCTCCTCGTCATCGGTGCCGGGACGTCAGTTCCCGTCCGGCGGCGCCTCGTCGAGGATGGTGCCGTCGTCGGTCTCCGTGGGCTCCGGGTTCGGGTCCGTCGGCTCGTCGGGGATGGTCGGCTCCTCCGTCGGCTGGCTCGGCTGCTCGGTCGGCTGCGGCGGCTCACCGCTGGAGACCACCAGCGTGATCGTCGTACCGGGCTGGTACTTGCCGCCGGGCTCGGGAGACTGGCTGATCACGGTGTCCTTGGGCAGGTCGCTCGGCTGCTCGACGACCTTCCACTTGAAGCCCAGCTGCTTGAGCGTCTCCTTGGCGTCCTTGACCGTGAGGTTCGTCACCCCCGGCACCTCCACGGCCTCCTTGGGCACGTAGATCCGGACGCTTCCCCCCTTGTTGTACTTCTTCCCGGCCGCGGGCACGGTCTCGAAGACGATCCCCTGCTTGCGGCTGGAGGCCTTGGACTGCAGGGTGACCTCGAAGCCGGCCTCCTCGAGGATGCTCCGGGCCTCCTCGGCGGTCTTGCCGACCACGTCGGGCACCTCGAGCTTCTCGACGCCCTTGGAGACCTTGAGCGTCACCTCGGCGCCCTTGTCGACCTCGGTGTCGGCGGCCGGATCGGTCTCGATCACGACACCGGCGGGGACCTCCTCGTCGAACTCCTCGACCGTCTTCACCGTCAGCTGGAGGTCGGTGAGCCTCTTGGCCGCCACCTCCGCGCTCTGCGAGGCCAGCGGGGGGATCTTCACCTTGCCGCCGGTGGCCGGGGTTCCCGACGAGTTGAGGAACATGTACCCCACGCCGATGAAGGCACCGATGACCAGCAGCGGGATGAGGATCCACGCCGCGGTCTTCACCGCGGTGTTGCCACCGGACTGCTGGCGGCGCCGTCCGCGCTCCCCGCCGCCCGCCGCGCCCTGACCGCCCCCTTCGGGGCCGTACTCGTACGCCGGGACGGCCGTGGTGCGCTGGGTGGCCGGGCCGCCGGGGGGCGGGGCCTGCATGGTCCGGGTGGCCGGGTTGTACACCGCGGTCCCGGCGGCCATGGTCGTCGTCTGGGCGTCCGTCGGGATGCCGGACATCGCCCGCTGGATGTCGGCCCGCATCTCCCCGGCGCTCTGGTAGCGGTGCGCCGGGTCCTTGGCCATCGCCTTGAGCACGATGGCGTCGGCCCACGGGGGGATGTCGGGGTCGATCTGCGACGGCGGGATCGGGTCCTCGCGCACGTGCTGGTAGGCGATCGCGACCGGCGAGTCACCGGTGAACGGCGGCTGCCCGGTCAGCAGCTCGTACAGCACGCAGCCGGTGGAGTACAGGTCGCTGCGGGCGTCGACCCGCTCGCCCCTGGCCTGCTCCGGCGAGAGGTACTGCGCGGTCCCGATCACCTGGGCGGTCTGCGTCATCGTCGCGGCCGAGTCGGCCATCGCGCGGGCGATGCCGAAGTCCATGACCTTGACGTCGCCGTTGCGCGTGATCATGATGTTCGCCGGCTTGATGTCGCGGTGGACGATGCCGCCGCGGTGACTGTAGTCCAGCGCCCGCAGGATCCCGTCGACCAGCTCGGCGGCGCGCTCGGGCAGCAGCCGCCGGTCGGCCCGGAGCAGGTCGCGCAGGGTGCGCCCGTCCACGTACTCCATGACGATGTAGGGCACCGGCGCGCCCTCGGAGACGTCCTCGCCGGTGTCGTAGACCGCGACGATGGACGGGTGGTTCAGTGACGCGGCGGACTGCGCCTCCCGGCGGAAACGCGCCTGGAAGATGTGGTCCCTGGCCAGGTCCGCGCGGAGGGTCTTGATGGCGACGATCCGATCCAGCCGGATGTCTCGGGCGCGATAGACCTCGGCCATGCCGCCACGCCCGACGACGCCGTCAAGCTCGTAGCGATCGCCGAGGCGTCGGGGCTGAGTCATTTCCTGCACTGTCCCTTACCGTTCATCTTGGGTGCCGGTGAGCTCTTGGGCCACCGGTGTCCATCATCGACCCGTTGCCGCATCACGTCTCCTCATTCGGCGGGTTCGTGTCGCCGGGGTCGGGAGTCGCACTGGGTTCTGCACTCGGTGTCGCCGTCGGGGCGGTGGGCGTGGCGGTGGGAGTCGTCGGGCTCGGGCTGGACGGTGGCGACGTACTCGGCCGTGCGGTGGGCGTGGCCGATGTGCTTACCGTAGCCGACGGCGTGACCGTGGGTCGGCGCGACTTCGTCGGCGGGACCGGCGGTCTGCTCGCCGCGGGAGTGCTCCTGTCCGGCCGGGCCGTGGACGGCTCGGTGGCCGGACTCGACCGTACGACCGGCCGGCCCGGCTCGCTGTCACCGGGACTGTCCGCCAGCTCACGGGCGGCCAGCGTGCCCAGTCCGACCGCGGCGGCGCACCCCGCCACGACGGCGACGATCATCGTCGTCCTGCGCCTGCCACGGCGCCCGCCCGCAGGTGGCGGGGCGACCGGGGCGGTGGCCGGCCGCCACGCGCCCGGCAGCGCCTCGCCGGAGCCGGTCCGCCCCTCGCCCCAGCCCTGGCCCTGGTACGCGTTCCCGGACGCCGGCCCCTGGACGGCACCGGGCCCCTGGTACGCACCGGGGACCACCGGAGGGACCCCGGGGCCGGTGGAGGCGGCGGGCGACGAGGAGGTGACCTCGCGCGGCCACTCGGTGGCGGGTTCTGCGCGCCAGCCCGCCGGGTCGGTGAGCCTGCCCAGGCCGGTGGTGCCGGAGGCGGTCAGCGCGTCGAGCAGCACGTCCGCCCGCTCCGACAGCTCCCTGGCGCCGGCCGGCCGTCGCAGCGGGTCCTTGGACAGGCACGCCATGACCAGGTCGCGCACCATCGGCGGCACGTCGTCCGGAAGCGGGGGCGGCGGCTCGCCGATGTGCATCAGGGCGATCGCCACCTGCGTGTCGGCGGTGAACGGCGCCCGTCCCGCCAGGCACTCGTAGGCGACCACGCCGAGGGAGTAGATGTCGGTGGCGGGCGTCAGCGGCTCACCGGACGCCTGCTCGGGGCTGACGTACTGGGCGGTGCCGAGCAGCATCCCGGTCTGGGTGACCGGCGCGGCCTCCAGCACCCGGGCGATGCCGAAATCTGTGATCTTTATCACGCCCGCCTCGGTCACCAGCAGGTTGCCCGGCTTGATGTCCCGGTGGATGATCCCGCCGCTGTGCGCCGCGTGCAGCGCCCTGGCCGTCTGGTGCACCACGTCGAGGGCGACCTCGGGGGGCAGCCTGCCGTCGCGGGTCAGGATACCCGCCAGCGACTGGCCAGGAACCAGCTCCATGACCAGGTAGGCGACGCCCTCGGCCTCGCCGTAGTCGAAGACCTGCGCGATGCCCGGGTCGGAGAGCCCGGCCGCGATGCGCGCCTCCGAGCGGAACCGCCTGCGGAACTCAGGATCCTCGGCCACGTGCGCGCGCAGCAGCTTCACCGCGACCTCGCGGCCGAGCAGGTCGTCCCTGGCCCGCCACACCTCACCCATGCCGCCCGACGCGATACGCCCCAGCGGGCGGTACCGGCCCCCGAGCAACGCGGTCATCTACCCAGCACCGCTTCCATCACGCTCTTGGCGATCGGGGCGGCGGTCTGACCACCGGAGGCGTCGCTTCCGGCGCTCCCGGACTCCACGATCAGCGCGACGGCGATCTTGGGCTTCTCGGCCGGGGCGAAGGAGATGAACCAGGCGTGCGGGTCACGGCCCTGGGCGGTCTCGGCGGTGCCGGTCTTGCCGCCGACCTTGATGCCGGGGATCTGCGCGGCGCTCGCGGTGCCCTTGTCGACGACGTTGATCATCATCTCCTGGAGCTTGCGCGCGTTGTCCTCGCTCATCGCGGTGGAGAGCACGTCCTGGTCGGCGGCCTCGATCTCGTTGCCCTCGGCGTCCGCGACCTTCTTCACCAGGTACGGCTTCATGACCACGCCGTTGTTGGCGATCCCGGCGGCGATCATGGCCATCTGCAGCGGGGTCATCTGGTTGCTGCGCTGGCCGATCGAGGCCTGGGCGAGGGCGGCCTTGTCCTCCTCGGGCCCGATGCTGCTGCCCGCGACGGCCAGGGGGATCTCCAGCGGCTCGCCGCCGATGCCGAACTTGAGCGCCTGCTCGCGCAGCGCGTCGTAGCCCAGCTCCATGGCGATCTTGCCGAACGGGGTGTTGCAGGACTTCTCCAGCGAGAACGAGAGCGTCACGCGCCCGGCGCCGCACGCCGCCCCGCCGTAGTTGGGCAGGTCGGCGGTGGTGTTGGGCAGGTCGAGCACCTGCGGGGCGTCGACCTGGCTGTCCGGGCCCAGGGTGTCGTCGCTGTTCAGGTACGCCGCCATGGTGACCACCTTGAAGGTCGAGCCCGGCGGGTAGGTGCGCTCGATGGCCCGGTTCACCAGGGGCTTGTCCTCGTCCTTGTCCAGCTTGGTGTAGGCCTTGTTGACGACCACCTTGTCGGGCTTGGACAGCGGGTTCGGGTCGTAGGTGGGGATCGAGACCATGGCGAGGATCGCCCCGGTCGCCGGCTCGATCGCGACCAGCGCGCCCTTCTTGCCGCTGTCGCCCAGCGCCTTGTAGGCCGCCTCCTGCGCCCTGGGGTCGATCGTCAGGTCGACGTTGGCCCCCTTGGACTGCTTGGCGGTGAACAGGTCGATGCTGCGCCGGATCAGCAGGTCGGCGCTGCTGCCGTCGAGCAGGCTGTTCCTGGCGCCCTCCATGTCGCGCGCGCTCTCCGGCGCGAAGAACCCGGTGATGGGCGCGTAGATCTTGCCCTCGGGGTAGCGCCGCTGGAAGCGGAACTCGGGGTCGCCGGTGTCGAAGGACTCTGCCAGCACCTTGTCGCCCGCGGTGATCCGGCCGCGTTCGACCTCGTACCGCTTGTAGAAGTTGCGCTCGTTGCGCGCGTTCGCGCGCAGGTCGTCCGCCCGCACGGCCTGCAGGTAGTTCACGTTGATCATGAGCAGGCCGAACATGACCATGCAGGCGAAGGCGGCGCGCTTGAGGGGACCGTTCATCGCTGGAACACCTGCGTCATTCCTTCGTCCTGGATGGCCTGGGGCGGGGGCTTCCTCGCCGTGTCGGACATGCGTACCAGCAGCGCGATGAGGATCCAGTTGGCCAGCAACGCGGATCCGCCCTGCGACATGAAGGGGGTGACCAGACCGGTCAGCGGGATCAGGTTGGTCACGCCGCCGACGATGATGAAGACCTGCCAGGCCAGGATGAACGACAGTCCACCGGCCAGCAGCTTGGAGAACGGGTCGCGGGCCGTGAGCGAGGTGCGCAGGCCGCGCTCCACCAGCAGCGCGTAGACCATCAGCAGGGCCATCAGCCCGGTCAGGCCCAGCTCCTCACCGGCGGCGGGGAAGATGAAGTCGGAGAAGGCCAGCGGGATCTCGTACGGGTGGCCCTGGCCGAGACCGGTGCCGAGGATGCCGCCCTCGCCCATGGCGAACAGGCCCTCCATGAGCTGCGCGCTGCCGCCGACCTGGTCGAAGAGCGCCGGGTCCTCGGGGTTGAGGTAGACCGTGAAGCGTTGCTGCACGTGGTTGAAGAGCATCCCCGCCAGGACCGCGCCGCCCACGAAGAGCAGGATGCCGATGAGCACCCACGAGGTGCGCTGGGTGGCGATGTAGAGCATCGCGATGAACGTGCCGAAGATCAGCAGCGAGGAGCCCAGGTCCTTCTGCAGGATCAGCACGCCCAGGCTGAGGCCCCAGGTGATGAGGACCGGGCCCAGGTCACGGGCCCGGGGCAGGTCGATGAAGAGCAGCCGCCGCCCGGCCAGGGCCAGCACGTCGCGCTTGGCGACCAGGTAGCCGGCGAAGAAGACGACCAGGGCGAGCTTGGTGAACTCCGCCGGCTGGAGGGTGAGGCCGCCGACGCCGATCCAGATGCGGGCGCCGTTGATCTCCCTACCGATGAACGGCAGCAGCGGCGCGACCAGCAGGGCCAGGCCCACCGCGCCCATCGTGTACGTCAGACGCTGCAGCGCGCGGTGGTCGCGCAGCACGATCAGCGTCAGCGAGAACATGACGACCCCGACGGCCGTCCACAGCAGCTGGTTGGTGGCCGAGGCGCCCTTCATGCCGGACGCCTCCAGCCGGTAGATGATCACCAGCCCGATGCCGTTGATCAGCGTCACCAGCGGCAGGATCAGCGGGTCCGCCCAGGGGGCGAACCTCGCCAGCACCAGGTAGGCGGCGAGCATCAGGCCGCCCAGCCCCAGGCCGTAGGTGAGCATGCCCGACGGGATCTGGTTGTCGAGCGCCAGCCCCACATTGGCGTACGCCAGCATCACGATGGCGACCGCGAACGCCAGCATCGCCAGCTGGGCCACCCGCCGTTTGGCGGGAAGCGGGACGGGCTCGGCGCTAGGGGTGCTCATGTCTCTACTGTGACCTCGTGGATTCGGGGGTTCTCACGGGTGTGGGCGAGGCCGAGGCGCTGGGTGTGGCGCTCGGCTTCTTCGCGCCGCCGGATCCGGCGGCGGTCGTCTTGAGCTCCTCGATCTTCTTCAGGCCCGCCTCGACCCCGGCCACCGGGATGCCGTCGCGCACCTGACCCTGCTGGAACGCGCCAAGGGCCGACACCGACTCCGTGGTGCTCTTGGCCACGTCGAACAGCTCGAAGGGGCCGACGTTGGTCTTCACGCCCTGAAAAACCACGATCTCGTTACCCCTGGCCCCTACGAAGTACTGGTCCTCCAGCCACTGGCTGCCGAAGTACCAGCCTAAGCCGCTCCCGAGCACGACGACGCCGCCGGCCGCGGCCAGCAGGGGCCACATCCGGCGGCGTCGGACGGGTCGGGCCGCGGCCCTGACGACCGGCTCGTCGGGGTCGTCGTCGGAGATCACCGGTTGCGGCATGGTGACCGCCCCGGCGGCGCGGCCGGCCGGGGTGTCCGGCGGTTCGGACGGCGCCCCGCCGGAACCGGCGGCGCCGACCACGGCGGCCTCGGTACGCGGCGTGAAACCCTCGTCGACCTCCAGCACGTCGGCCACGACACAGGTGATGTTGTCGGGACCGCCGCCCCGGTTGGCCAGGTCGATCAGGGCCCGCACCACCCCCTCGGGATCGTCGATCGTGGAGAGCGTGTGGTGCAGGGTCTCCGCGCTCACCACCCCGGACAGGCCGTCGGAGCACAGCAGGTAGCGGTCGCCGATCTGGGCCTCGCGCAGGGACAGGTCGGGGTCGACCTCGCCGCTGCCGTCGAGCGCCCGCAGCAGGATCGAGCGCTGCGGGTGGGTGGCGGCCTCGTCCTGGGTGATCCGGCCGTCGTCCACCAGCGACTGCACCAGGGTGTGGTCGTGGGTGATCTGGTAGAGCTCACCCGCGCGCAGCAGGTAGGCCCGGGAGTCACCGACGTGGACCAGGGCGACCCTCGTACCGGACCAGAGCATGGCGGTCAGGGTGGTGCCCATGCCCTTGAGGCTGGGATCCCGGCCCACCATCTCGTGCAGCCTGCGGTTCGCGTCGCGTACCGCCGCCTCGATGGCGCTGAGCAGGTCACCTCCCTGCGCGTCCACGTCGAGCGAGGACATCGCGGCGATGGCGACCGAGCTGGCCACCTCACCGTGTGCGTGGCCGCCCATGCCGTCCGCGACGGCGAGCAGGCGGCCGCTGGCGTAGGCGGAGTCCTCGTTGCCTTCGCGGAGGAGGCCGACGTCTGAGCGGGCGGCGTAACGGAGTGCGATGGTCATTTGCGCAATTCGATGACGGTCTTACCGATGCGGATCGGAACACCGAGCGGCACCGGAGTCGGACGGGTGACTTTGGAGCGGTCGAGATACGTGCCGTTGGTGGAGCCGAGATCTTCCACGATCCACTGACCGTCCTGGGGGAAGAGCCGGGCGTGCCGGCTGGAGGCGTAGTCGTCGCTGACTACCAGCGTCGCGTCGTTCGCCCGGCCGATGGTGATGGGCGTCTCCGTGAGATCGATGGTGGTGCCTTGGAGGGGACCACCGATGACGACCATCTGCCGTGGTTCCCCCTTCTTGGATTTGGCCGCGGGCTTCACCGGCTTGGGGACCTTGCGCGCGGGGACGGCGACGGCCGTGCGCGAACCGAACAAGTCTGTCCGGATCACACCGACCGCGGCAATCACGAAGAACCACAGCACCGCGAGGAAGGCGAGCCGGATCAGCAGCAGCGTGAGCTCGGACATGGACCGTCTGTTTACCTTTAATCGCGCCGGAAAACCAGAGTCGTGCGCCCCAGCGTGACACGAGTGCCGTTCTGGAGCTCGACCCGGCGAACCGGCTGGCCGTTGACGAAGGTGCCGTTCGTGGAGCCGAGATCGACCAGCGCGACCTGGGGGCCCTCCACTCGCAGCTCGGCGTGGTGCCGGGACACACCCGGATCGACCAGCCGTAGATCACAGTCGGTGCCCCTGCCGAGCAGGGTCACCGGGGTCGTGAGGTCGAAGGACCGCTGGCCCTGCGGGTCGTCCTGGGTGGAGACCAGCAGGCGGGGACGACCCTGGAAGGCCTGCCGCTTCCCGGGGGGCACGTCGCTCACCGGTGTGCGGATCTCGTCCTGCTCGACCGTCGCGCCGCGGATCACGCCGGAGCGGATGCGGAACAGGCCGACCGCGAGGTCGTCGGCCATCTCGAAACGGACCCTGACCGGCCCCACGAAGGAGTAGCCCTGTTCCTTGGCGTACTCCCTGGCGAGGTTGGCCAGCTCGTGACTGATGCTGTCGGCGTAGACCTCCAGGCGCTCGCTGTCGGTCGTGGACAGCTCGACCACGAAGTCGTTGGGCACCAGGGTGCGCCCCTGGGCGACGATCGCCGCCCGCTCGTCCATCTCGCGTTGGACCGCACTGGCGACCTCTACCGGCTGAAGGTCAGATTTGAACGCCCGCGCAAAGGCACCTTCAACCAAGCCTTCGAGCCTCCGCTCGAAACGCTGAAGGACTCCCACCGGGTACCTCCCCTCATCCGTCTATGTGGTCGCGGTCGCTCGGGGGCTTGTTGGCTCGTCCTCGCTCTCTCGCACCCGCCGCTCCGCTCTGGCATCTAGGAGGATCGTATCCGGGTTCATGGGTAACGGCTGATCCGTGCTAATGTTTCGACCGCACCCAACAAGGGCGGGTGGCGGAACGGCAGACGCGCACGGTTCAGGTCCGTGTGTCCGAAAGGACGTGAGGGTTCAAATCCCTCCTCGCCCACCAGGATCCACCGGTGAAACGGGTGGGTCCACAGTGACGAAAGAGGGCCCCGGTTCGCAAGAGCCGGGGCTTCTTCGTTTTCCGTGGTCTTCCAGGTGTCCGCGCACGGGCAGAGATCTATCCGGACCCGCTTGCAGACGGCTTTCGCGTGACTTGCGCTGTTTATTACGCTGACGGCTGAGAGCCGCGACGGGCCGCGGGACCGCCGGGCCCCGCCGACCGGCCGTTCCGCCCCATGCCGCAGGCGGCCGCGGCCCGGGATCCGGGCCACGGCCGCCACACGTCACGGCATGCCGGCGCACGCTCGCCCCGGATTCCTCCGGTTGACCCCGGATTCTTCCAGGACGTACGCCGATCGGTCAGCGGACGCCGCGCCTGCCGTACATGCCGGCCACGAGGGCGACGCCGGCGGCGGCGAGGGCGACCTGGATGATGATCTCGATCCAGTCGATGCCCCTGGTGTCACCGACTCCCAGGGCGTTGGCAAGGAAGGACCCGAGCAGGGCCGCCACGATACCGATCACGATGGTCAGCCAGATCGGGATGTTCTGCTTCCCGGGGACGACCAGTCGTCCCAGAATGCCGATGATGGCACCGATGACGATGGCGGTGATGATGCCGGTGACTGTCATGTCCACACTTCCTCATTGATCGACTGCAAGCCGTATGCCCGTGACGGGGGGCATGATGCATAACGGAACGACGACACCGGGTGAACATTCCCCCACTGCCCCTGCGTGACTCCCGTCCCTCAGGCCACCGAGTGGGTGATGGTGGCGGTGTAGATCCCGATGACCACCCCCACCGGCGGCGTCACGGTGATCGTGGGGTCCCAGGTCGCCGAGTTGTTCCCGATGCCGTCGGAGGCGGAGAAGGCCACACGCGCGGAGCCCAGGTCACCGGCGGTCCCGGGGGTGAAGGTCGCCTCACCGGTGGTCCGCGTGGCCGGGCCCGGCGAGTAGCCGACGAGCTCCCCGGGGATGGTCTCGGACTCGGTGCCCTCGCCGGTGGTGAAGTCCGTCGAGCCGACGGTCACCACCCAGGCGGCGGGCGAGGCGCCGCGCTCGTCGGTCACGGTCACCTCGCCCAGGTTGTTCGACAGGCCGCTTCCCCCGGCCGTCACGGACCCCAGGTCCGCGGCCGGGGGCACGCTGATGGACAGGGGGCCGGGGGCGGGGGCGGTGGGGGCGGTGACGGTGTTGGTGTCGAGGGTGACGGCTCCGTTGCGGGCCAGCAGGCGGCCGTCGACGGTCACGCCGGTGGTGGCGGTGATCGAGGTCAGCGCGAGGACGGTGCCCACGAGGTCCGAGCCGGTGCCCAGCGTGGCCGAGCTGCCCACCAGCCAGAACACGTTACGTGCCCGGGCGCCGCCGACGAGGTCGACCGTACTGGCGGAGGCGGTGACGAGGGTGGACGCGGCCTTGAAGATGAAGACCGCGTCGGGGTCGCCCTGGGCGTCCAGGGTGAGCTGCCCGGTGATGCCGAAGGTGCCGGCCGCGGAGTCGTAGGTGCCCGGGGTGACGGTGGTGCCGCCCAGCTCGGTGGGCAGGGTGGCGTCGACGGCCTGACCCGCGGCGTCGTCGTAGGCGACGGTGAGGTCGCTCCGGGCCTGGGCGGCGGCCGTGTCACCGGCGTGGACGGTACCGCTGACGGTGCCGGGCGGGAAACCGGTGATGGCCGTGCCCGGGCTCACCCCGAGATCGCCGGTGAGCACGGTGGCGCCGGTGTTGGTGACCGTGCTGCCGCCCAGGACCGCGAACGCGCCGGCCGTCCCCAGCTCCACCGGCTCCGCGACGCTCAGGCCGGGCCGCGCGGCGGCGAACGTGATCAGAAGGGGGACCAGGAACACGATCACCAGCGCCGGGACCACCCCGGTGAGAGGGCGGAGCCCGGTCGGTCTCGAAGCGCCGGTACGTCGCGGCGGCACCGAGACGGAAATCCTCATGCGTCCCTCACCCACGAGTGGCGTCACCGGGAAAGGTTGCGACGACCGCGGAGCCCGGTTGATCTCGTTGTAGCACCCGATCGCACCGTCACACCGGCGGCGTGCCGTCCGGCGGACGGCTCTGTCCGGGCGCTTTCCCGCGGGGCGATCGTTCTCGGCGCCCCTCGTGCGCCGGGCCCGTCTGCGGGGTCCTCCCGGGGCGGTGGGCCGGTCCTCCGCGGGCGTGCGACGGAGCGGCCCGATGGAGCGGCCCCATGGAGCGGCGCGGTGGAACGGCCCGTGAGCCTGTCGGGCCGTTCCGGCGACCGTTCCGTCATATGGCCGTCATATCCGCCGCGACCGTCTTGCGCGTCCCGAGGAACTCGAAGTCGTAGACGGTGTTGTTCACCTGAAGCCCGTCGATCGCCCCGATGAAGGGGCCGTCCGTGCTGGCGAACCCCAGGCTGAAAGTGATCACCGCGTCCGGCAGCCTGGCCTTGAGCTCGTCGAACGTGCACGGGGTGGCCTGCGTGCAGCCGATCAGGGTGCCCGTCGCTCCGGTGGCGTACCAGGCGCTGCCGGCGGCACCGGCGTCGTACTGCTGCCAGGTGTTGACCGTCGGCGTCGCCGGTGCCGACGGGGCGGTGGACGCCTCCGGCAGGTAGATCAGCTTGGTGACGTCCGTCGTCCCCACGTTGGGGTCGGCCTCGATGGTGAGGGAGGGCAGCGACACGTCCGCCATGGAGTCGGTGCCCGCGAACACCCAGTAGCTCAGGGTGGTGATGTCCCCGACCGGCAGCTCCGCGAAGTCGGTCTCGTTCCCGAAGGCGATCTCGTCGGGTTCGTCGTCGACGATGATGCCGATGCTGCCGCTGCCGTAGGGCGGTGGCACGTCGGCGGCGGAAACGGTGGGATCCGTGCGGGCGTACGGGCCGGTGCGGTAGACCGCGCTCGGGTCCCCCAGCGTCTCGCGACCGATGATGCCCCACGTGTCGTCGGCGCACACCGTCTCTCCCACCGGGCCGATGGGTCCCGCGGGTCCCGCGGGCCCGGTCAGGCCGGTCGCTCCCTGGGGGCCGGTGGCTCCTTCGGGTCCTGCGGGTCCGGTGAGGCCGGTGGCTCCTGCGGGTCCTTCAGGTCCGGTCGGTCCTTCGGGTCCTATGGGTCCGGTCAGGCCGGTCGCTCCTTGAGGGCCGGTGGCTCCTTCGGGTCCTACGGGTCCGGTGAGGCCGATCGGTCCCCGAAGGCCGGTGGCACCGGCCGGTCCCGTCGCTCCCGTCAGGCCTGTGGCTCCTGTCGGTCCCGCGGGTCCGGTCAGGCCCCTCGGCCCCTGGAGGCCGGTGGCGCCCACCGGGCCCTGCGAGCCGGTCGCGCCCGTGGCACCCACCGGGCCTCGCAGGCCGGTGGGTCCTGTCGCTCCCACCGGGCCTCGCAGGCCCGCCGGTCCCGTTGCACCGGTCGCGCCCGCGGGTCCGGTCGCACCTATGGGCCCGGTCGCACCCGTGGCACCTCTCGCTCCCGTCGCTCCCGCCGGGTCTCGCAGACCCGTGGCGCCGGTGGCACCTGCCGGTCCCGCAGGACCGGCAGGACCGGTCGGACCGATGGTGCCCACCGACCCCTTCGGGCCGACCGGACCCATGGGGCCGCTGTGGCCCCGCTCACCCCGGTCGCCACCGCCCGGCATCATCCTGCCCGCCGGTCCTGTCCTGCCGGCAGGTCCGGACTTGCCCAAGGGACCGGTGGGACCCATACGACCGGTGGGTCCCATACGGCCGGTGGGCCCCATCGGACCCGGCGGTCCCATCAGGGCAGCCTCCGGCCCTGCCGGGCCCACGGGACCGGCAGGTCCGACAGGTCCGACCGGTCCCGTCGGACCGGTAGGCCCCACGGGCCCCGGCGAGCCGTCCGAACCCGCGGGGCCGACGGGGCCCGCAGGGCCCGTCTCGCATCGTGGCCCACGTCGTTCGGGCGTCCGGCGCGGACGGCATGAATCACAGACACGCGGGCCGCGTGCGCACACGCAGCACTTTCTTCCGCATCGACGAGAACCACAGCACCGCTTCCGGCAGTGGCCCTTCACAACCGCCTGAGGATGGTACGGGTGGAATCCTCGCCCGCACGCCGCGGTCGTTCTTCCGGAGCCGTCGAACCGGCCGAAACCGATGATGCCCGCTTTTTCGCCGGAGGAGTTCGCCGCCGCCGTTTCCGGTGCGGCGAGAAAGGCCCCGATCGCGGCGACCGCGATGCCCAGGAGCCGAGCGCCCCTGCCGGGCCGCGAGCCCGTGATGAATCTGTCTCGATGAGAATTCATTTCGTTTCCATGTTGCTCGGCGGCTCGCGGAGACGATGTCCGCGATGCCTGATCGGTGGCCACCGGGGAGCCACCCGCAGAGGCTTTGAAATGCGTCGTCCCGGTCAGGACCGGAGCGCTCGCCCGGGGCACGGAAGCCGCGGCGGACGCACGGACAGGGCCGTGTCGATCCCGGTCAGACGTTCCGTCGGGGAACGGACGACCTCGTCTGGAGGCCGCGGCGGACCGCCTGCCCGCACGCCGGTACCAGGCAGAAACCGTCGGCGTCCACGTCCTGCGTGAACACCGCCGACGTGCTCGGGTCGAGCGCGTCCGTGCCCGGGAAGACGGCCGTGATCTGCCGTGCGCCCTCGGTGAGGCCGCTCACGGTCAGGTCGGCGTGACCCGTGGCGTCGAGCTGGGCGGTGCCGAGGCTGACCCCGTCGGCGAAGAACTCGACCGGCCCGGAGGGAACGACCGAGCTCGAGGACCTCACCGTCGCGGTGAAGGTGATCGGGCCCTGCTGCGTCATCGCGCACGACGAGTTCACCGTGGTGGTGGTCGTCCTCGGCGGATCGACCGCGCACTGCGACACGGTGACGGTGTCGGAGTCGAGGGTGACGGCTCCGTTGCGGGCCAGCAGGCGGCCGTCGACGGTCACGTCGGCGCCGGCGGTGATCGAGGCCAGGGCGAGGACGGTGCCCGCGAGGTCGGAGCTCGCGCCCAGCGTGGCCGAGCTGCCCACCAGCCAGAACACGTTGCACGCCTGCGCGCCGCCGGTGAGGGTCACCGTGCTGGCGGCGGCGGTGATGAGGGTGGACGCGGCCTTGAAGATGAAGACCGCGTCCGGGTCGCCCTGGGCGTCGAGGATCACCTCTCCGGTGATGCCGAAGGTGCCCGCGGCGGAGGTGTAGGTGCCGGGGGTGACGGTGGTGCCGCCCAGTTCGGTGGGGATGACGGCGTCGGAGGGCTGGGCGGCGGCGTCGTCGTAGGCGATGGTGAGGTCGCTCTGGGCCTGGGCGGCGGCCGTGTCACCGGCGTGGACGGTACCGCTGACGGTGCCGGGCGGGAAACCGGTGATGGCCGTGCCGGGGCTCACCCCGAGATCGCCGGTGAGCACGGTGGCGCCGGTGTTGGTGACCGTGCTGCCGCCCAGGACCGCGAACGCGCCGGCCGTCCCCAGCTCCACCGGCTCCGCCGCGTACGCGGCGTGCGGTGCCGCCACCAGGGTTCCCATCGCGACGATGATCGCGACGGTCCCGTTCCGCCAGGGGGACAGGCTCTTTCGTGGTACGGAGAAGAAAGGTCTTCTGTCTACCATGATTCTGTTCTTTTCTCTTGATATTTCCCGTCCACGCGCATTGCCGACGATGCGCAATTAATTCGGATCCTACTGATGGGTGGCGCCGTTTCCGTCATACGACATGCGCGGAGAACCGATGTGCGCATCTGTTCGTTGCATATCTGGTAATGAGGGAAGTGGAGGGATCAATCGCAGAATTTCGTGTTTTTGGCGCCCCGCCGTGAGGGCTCGGAATCACGGTTCCGGGGATCGTTCATCGGGATCCGGGACGGGAGGCTCACCCAGGGAGCCTCGCCGTAGCCGTAGCCGTAGCCGTAGCCGTAGCCGTAGCCGTAGCCGCAGTCGTGGCCGTGGGGACACGGCGGCCGCTGCCTCCACCGCCACGTTCGGAACGGCGGGAACGGCGGGGACGGCGCGGAAAGCGGCGTGGGGGGGGGGGGGGGGGGGGGGGGGGGGGGGGGGGGGGGGGGGGGGGGGGGGGGGGGGGGGGGGGGGGGGGGGGGGGGGGGGGGGGGGGGGG
>NZ_JBVJIA010000054.1:0-37865 GCF_055586505.1 Streptosporangium sp. NPDC050148
CTCCCACGGCTTCAGCCGCGCCACCCGCCCACCCCTCTCACCATCGCTACAGCGAGAGATCAAAGCACAGCAGAACTCATTCTGTTAGGCGCTCTAAGTCCGACGGAAAAACGCACGCGCCCGACGCGATGCCCCCGCCCCACGAACAGATCGGGGCCTGCCACGGCACGGCACGCCATGACAGGCCCCTCGACCGGACTGTGGAGGTCCGACTTGATGCACGCCCCCAGAGGAAACCCCAGGCCGATCCGGGTGCGTCGGCACGCGGACCGGCCGCCGATGCCGCTCGGCTGCCGCTGGCGCGGCCATCCCCCGTACGCGCACGAGGCCGCCGGCCTTCCTCGGTGCCGTACCGGCGTGGACGCCCGTACTCCCTCGGGCAGAGTCCCTCACCGGCAGGGAGCGACCGTGTGAACGGGCGCGACCCGACGCGCGAGGCCGGACACGGCACACCTTCACCCCGAGGAGGGACCACCATGCCAGAGACCCCGGACGCCTCGCGGTTCGCGGGCACGCCGCGGGGGGCCGGTCAGCGCTCCCCGGACGAGCCGCGCGCCGTCTGCTGGGACCTGCCGCACGACCTGCCGATCGTCGCCAAGGCCCGCGCCATGGTGCGCGAGACCCTCACCGCCTGGGCGCTGCGCCACCTGGCCGACGACGTCGTCCTGGTGACCGGTGAGCTGCTCGCCAACGCGATCGTCCACGGCGAGCCCGTGGTCAGGCTCACCCTGCTCGCAGGGGCGGACGGGCTCGAGGTCCGGGTCACCGACCGGGGATCCGGGCGCGTCCGCCGTCTCGCGCTCGACATCGAGGCCCTCCACGGCCGTGGCCTGGCCATCGTCGGCGCCCTCGCCCACGACCACGGCGTCACCCCCCTGCCCGACCGCCCCGGAAAGACCGTCTGGGCCCGCTGGCGCCTTCCCCCTCCCGGTGGATCCGAGGCCTAGGGCATCGGCACCCGGCGGCGACCTGTCGTCGCCGTACCGGGCGGCTCTCAGCTGGGGGCGAGGACCGGTGCGGGGTCGGGCGTCCGCTGCTGGTTGCTCACCAGATGGGCGTAGTGGCCGCCGTGCTCCATGAGCTGACGGTGGGTGCCGGCCTCGCTGATCTGGCCGCGGTGCAGCACCACGATCAGGTCGGCGTCCCGGATCGTGGACAGCCGGTGGGCGATGATGATCTGCGTCTGACCGAGCTTGAGCAGGTTGCGGCGGATGCGTTCCTCGGTGACCGCGTCCAGCGACGCGGTGGGCTCGTCCAGCAGCAGGATGCGGGGGCGGTGGACCAGGGCGCGGGCCAGCGCCAGGCGCTGGCGCTGGCCGCCGGACAGGCGCGTGCCGCCCTCGCCGATGTGGGTGTCGTAGCCCTGCGGAAGACGCGTGATCTCGTCGTGGAGTTCGGCCAGCCGGGCGGCGTGCTCGACCGTCTGCCGGCTGACGTCGGTGAAGCCCGCGATGTTGGCGGCGATGGTGCCCGAGAACAGGTGCGGCTGCTGGGTGACCACGCCCACCTGCTGCCGCAGCCACCGCCGGTCGATCTCCTGCAGCGGGGTGTCGTCGAAGCGGACCTGCCCGGCGGTCGGCTCGGTCAGGCCGATGAGGGTACGGCCCAGGGTGGTCTTGCCCGATCCCGACGCGCCGACGATGGCGACCCGCGCGCCCGCCGGGATGCGCAGGGAGAGGTCGCGCAGGACCGGCGTGCGGGCGTCGTAGCCAACACTGATCTTGGTGACGGTGATGCTGCCGCTCAGCCCGTTCTCCGGGCGGACGCCGCCGGTGCGCTCCGGTGGCGTGCCCATCAGGTCGGCGATGCGGCCGAGGTGCGCCGCGGCCAGTTGCAGCTGGTAGACGATGCCCAGGAGCGACGCGAGCGGCGCGGTCGCGGCGATGGCGAGGGACACCAGGGCGAGCCGGTCGCCCAGCGTCCCGGCGGCCGAGGCGAACACGGTCACCAGCAGGCCCAGGTGGAGGGCGAGCTGCAGGGTGGCGGTGACGGTCTGGACGGTGGCCACGTGCCGGTCCCGGGCCGCCCCGGTGGCCAGTTCCTCCTCGTGGTGGTTGCGCCAGCGGGCCACGGCGGCCGCCTCCCCGCCGGACGCCTTGATCGCCTCGACGCCGGCCAGGCTGTCGACCATGGTGGCCTGGGTGACGGCGTTGGTGTGCAGGGCGGCGAAGGCCAGATGCATGCCGCGACGGGCGGTGGCCAGTACCACGCCTGCCTGCAGCACCGCCGCCACGATCGCCACGAGCCCGAGCTCGGGGGAGGCGATGATGAGCAGGGTCAGGTACGTCACCGCCGTGGCCAGGTCGAACAGGAAGGCCAGCGACTGCTCGGTGAGCAGGTCGCGCAGCATGGCCACCCCGCTGAGCCGGGTCAGCAGGTCGCCGCTGGAATGACGCTGGAAGAAGCGGTACGGCAGCGACAGGGTGTGGCCGAGGAGCGCGCGCATCCCCTCGGCCGCGACCGAGGTCTGCAGCCGGATCAGCACCCGGGCGCGCACCCAGGACGTCAGCCCGTACACGAGCACGACGCACAGCGCGGCGGCCACCAGCGTCGTCACGTCCATCGCCACCGGCCGGTCCACCACGAGCTTGGTGAACAGCGGCACGGCCAGCCCGAGCAGTTGCACCGTCAGCGAGGCCACCAGCACCGCGGCGATGAGCTTCCGGTCGGACAGCGCGGGCGCCAGCAGCGGGCGCAGCACGCGCCAGGGCCGGGGCCGGGCGCCGGGGGTGAGCCCGTCGGGGGCGTCGGCCAGCAGGACCTTGCCGCAGTACCCGTCCTGGAACTGCTGCCACGACAGTCGCCGCCGTCCCCGCGCGGGATCGACCACGACGGCGCCGCGCGGTCCGGCCTGTTCGACGACGACGAAGTGGTTGTTCTCCCACACGGCGATGAACGGTGCGGGCAGCGCGCCGGTGGTGTCGATGGGAGCGCGGCAGGCCCGCAGCCGCAGCCCGAAACGGGCCCCGGCCTGGATCATCTCCCGCAGGCTCACCCCGTCCACGCCCTCGGTCAGGTGCTCGCGCACCTCCGCGAGGCCGGTGCGGCGGCCCAGCGCGCTGAGCACCATGGCCAGGCACGCGGCGCCGCAGTCACTGCGGGCCAGTTGCATCCGCAGCGGCACGCGGCGTCGTTTCACCGCCGCACCTCCTCGGCCTGGCGGACCTGCTGGAATCGCCTGATCTCCCTCACCGTCTCGTCCGCCCGATCGCGCTCACAGCCAGAACCACCGGATCTCCGCCGTGCGCCGCCGCTCGTCCAGCCACGCCTGGAAGGCCGCGTCCCGCGCGGCGTCGAGCACCTCCGGCGCGCCGGGGTCGGGCGGAAGGACCTCGTGGACGGCCCCGGCCAGATACTCGCCCTCGTGCGGAACCGGTCCGGTCGCCGCCCCCGCGGCCACCGTCCGCAGGGGCTCGGGCAGCTTCGGGGTGAGCGCGGTGGCGGCGTGCATCCGCAGCCTGTGCCCGGACGGCCCGGCCGGGCGTTGGAGTGCGGCCAGGGCCCGGGCGGGGAAGCCCTCCACCGGACCTTCCAGCAGGGCGCCGAGCCCGTCGGCGTCGGGCCCGGTCGCCCACACCGCGCGCCGTACCGCGAAGTCCTCCGGGTGTTCGGCCAGGTGTCGGCGGGCGGGTTCGCCGGCGAAACGGTCGCGGACGCGGGCGATGAGCGCCTGGGTACGGGCGTGGGTCTCGAACACCTCCGGCGACATGCCGGCCTCGGCCAACCACTCCAGCGTCTGCGCCCGACCGGTGAGCCCCCGGCGCCGGCGGAACTCGTCGGAGGCCGCCTGCATCTCGGCCGGGGTCGGCGTCTGGTTCGTCTTCTCCAGCTCGTTGAGCAGGATGCGGTGGTCCACGAGCCGCTCGTGGAGCCGCCGGTCGCGCACGCCCAGGGCGCGGATGGTGGACAGCGCCGCCGCGATCGACAGCCCGGTCCCGTCGACGCTGAGGATGTTGGCCGCCGCCCAGTGGGTGGAGTGGTCCACCAGCCAGGGGATGCCGTCGTCCACCTCGGCCGAGACCGCGACGGTGCCGCCCTCGGGGTGGTCGAGGAGCAGGTCGTACCCGACCCGGGTCGTCCCGTGCGGCTCGTCGACGGCCAGCTGGGCCCGCAGGTACGGCCGCGCGGCGGCCCAGTCGCTCACGCGCCGCCGCGCCTCGCCCACCGCGTCTCGCGCGGTCGGCAGCCCCCGCAGGAGCGTGACCGCCCCGGCGAGGTCGTCGGCGAAGGCGGCGGGAGCCGGGGCCGCGGCAGGGGTGGGGGCGGCTGCCGGGTCACGGGTGCTCTGGTCAGCGGGCATCGGCGGAATCCTTCAGATCGGGGCGGGCGGCGGCGGTGGCGAGCCAGTCGGCGATGGCGTCGCTGATGGGCATGCCGGTGCGCAGCTCGACGAAGGCCCACTGGCCGTTGACGTTGAGTTCCAGGAAGACGTACCGGCCGTCCGGGGTCACGATGAAGTCCAGCGCGCCGAAACTCAGGCCCAGCCCGGCCACCAGGCGGACACAGCGGTCGCTGATGTCGCCCGGCAGGTCGTAGGCCGCGTAGCCCACCGTGACGTCGTGGTAGTGCCGCCAGTCCAGGGTGGTCGTCCGTGAGGCCTGGGAGTCGATGCGGGCGGCGAACACCCGCTCGCCCACCACGGTCACCCGCAACTCGTACGCCTTGGGCACGTTCGGCTGCAGCATGGCCGGGCCGTGGCGGAGCCGGTGACGCCCGGTCAGCCGCCGCCTGGGAACCATCGCGGTGTACAGGTGACCGTTCTCCCCGTCCCGTGCGAACGGGCGGAACTGGAGCGTCTTGGTGATCATCCGTCCGCCGGCCCGGTTCCACGCCGGCACCAGGACCTCCGGATCGTTGGTCACCACCGTGTCGGCCACGGTCAGCCCGAGCTCGGTGGCCCGGTGCAGGTGCAGCAGCTTGTTGTCGACGGCCGCGGCGTGCTGCCGCAGCGCGGGCATCCACCGGGCGTCGACCATGAGGTCGTACGCGCCGGCGATCGCGACCGTGGCCGTGTGCTCGGCGAAGGCGCGCTGTGACGGCTCCGGCACCTCGGTCGAGGCCGGCCGGTCGGGGCGCCGGTCCCACACGGCGCGTACCTTCGACAGGTCGTGCGTCTCGCCCCGGTAGGTCAGCGTCTGGCACCAGCGGCCGTCGAGACAGCTGGTGGTGAGGGTGGAGGCCCCGGGATAGTCGGCCTCGTCCCACCACAGCAGCGGCACGCCGCGCTCCTGCAGTTTGGGCAGCACGGCGTGCACCGAGTCGTCACGGTGGCTGCTGATGATCAATAACACGGTTCGTCTGGTCCCTTGCAGTCGCAACAACGGGGAGCCCGACGAGGGCTCCCCGTTGTTCACCGAACCTCGGTCATCGGGGTCGGCTTATTCCTTCCAGCAGTCGCCGCCCTTGCTGGCGGTGCACACATAGACGCTCCAGTTGGGCTCCATGCCCGCGACCACCTCCAGTTCCTCGCCCTCGAGCGGGGAGACGCCGGCGGGAAGGTCATCGATTCTCAGCATGTCGTTCACCTCCTTTCCGGCTTCACAGGGCCGCGCTCAGCGGCCCTGTGAAGCGATGATGGCGAGCACGACTTGCGATCCACCGCAACCGTGCCTGGAAGCGACCGTCATGACTTGTGACCCACCGCAACCGTGGTTGGAAGTGACTTGCAAAGCACGGCCGGCGCCTCGCCCCGAAGGGCCGACCAGGGCCGATCTGTGCCCACATGGAGGATCACCGGACACTCGTGGGCGAGTGCCCGACCCCGAAGGAGCCGGTGAACCCGCCCGTGCAAAACGCGTTGAACAGATGGCAGGTGCGTCACCATGATGAAGTTCATGGACCTCCTCTCCTCCATCCCCGCCTTCGTCCTCGCCGTGGTGCTGATCTCCGCCTCGCCGGGTCCGGCGATGGCGCTGATCCTGCGCCGCGCGGCCCTGCGCGGCTTCTCCGGCGCGGTGCCCACGGTGCTGGGCCTGGAGGCCGGCCTGTACCTGTGGGCGCTGCTCGCCGCAGCCGGGCTCGCCGCCCTGGTGGCCGCCTCGGAGGTGGCCTTCCTCGTCCTGCGCGTGGTGGGGGCGGGCTTCCTGCTCTACCTCGGGATCAGGGCCTGGCGCTCGGCGTGGAGCAGCCGGGGAGCGACCGGGGCGGCCGAGGAGGTCGAGGAGGTCGAGACCGGGAAGCCGGCGTCCGGGTCGGCGCTGGCCTGGTGGAAGGCGTTCGGTGAGGGGGCGCTGGTGATGCTGGCCAACCCGAAGGCCGCCGCCTTCATGATCGCGTTCTATCCGCAGTTCGTACCGGCCGACCGGCCGCTGTTCGCCACGACCGCGCTGCTCGCCGCGCTCCAGGTGGCCATCGAGATCGTCCTGTACCTGGCGCTGGCGGCCGCGGTCGGGCGGGCCGGCGCGTGGTTCCGCCGCCCGGTGATCCGGCGCCGGCTGGACGCGGTCAGCGGCACGGTCCTCGTGGCCCTGAGCCTGCGCGTGGCCACCGAGAGCCGCTGATCCATCGGGGCCGCCGGGGGTGGACGCGGTGCTCGAAGACAACTCCGGCCAGATCATCGGCATCGAGGTCAAGGCCGCGGAGACGGTGCGGACAGATGATTTCCGCGGCCTGAGACTCATGCAACGACGACTCGGCTCACGGTTCCGCGCGGGATTCGTCCTCTACTGCGGCACGGAACCACTGAGCTTCGGCGACGGCCTGGCATGTCGCCCATCTCGGTGCTGTGGACGACGAACGCTCCCGGCACCTGAAAGCCGGCTCCAGGCGGTTTCTCCGGCCGGATCCGCTCCTGCTCTCCCTGCGTCAGGTCACGACCTTCGACTCGTCGCGCGGGTCCACGTTCTCTCCGGCTTTCTGATCGATTCGATGGACACTCGTCTCTTCGGCCGCCTCCGCGGAACCGGCCGGGCCCATCGGTGTCCTTCTCTCCTCGTGACGGGTTTCAGGCGGGGCACGCTAAGGGGTGATCCGGTAGACGTGGTGGGAGTGCTCGGCCGCGAAGGAGTCGGTGAACCTGCCCTTGCGGTCGATCCGTACGGACCGGTTCTCGAAGAGGACCTCCGCCCGTGAGGCCCGCATCCCCCGAGGCAGGGTGAACGTGCGCCTGCCGGGGGCGGTGGCGGCGCGGGGCATCGCGAAGACGTAGGACGAGCCCCGGTGGTGTTTCAGCATGGTGTCGAGGCCGGGGCCGAAGCGGTGCCGGTAGGACTGGGTGTTCAGCACGGGCGCCAGCTTCGCGATCCTGCGGTTGATCTCGGCCACCGCGGGCCTGACCTTCTGCCCGCACTTCTCGCGCAGGACGTGCTGGGAGTGGCACGGCCCGCCGAAGTTGTGGTTGAAGTAGACGATGCCCCGGGCCTCGTGGATCAGTGAGCTCATCACCGCGCCCGTCACCTGCTGCGGCTCGATCGCCCGGGTGTCGTTCTCGGCGGGCCAGCCGACCTCGACGAAGCCGTAGATCGGCTGCAGGCGTCCGTCCAGCGCGTCCAGCTCGCGCTGACGGTCGATGACGGCGCCGTAGTTGGCGGCCCGGCGGCACCGGGACTCCGGCAGGGACAGGAAGTTCTTGCCGTCCAGGCAGACGCTCGCGCTGGTGTACCAGTAGACGTCCGACGAGACGACGTCGGTGAAGTAGTTGACGAACGTCGCGGCGTCCGCGTCCCTCTCCCACATCATCACGCCCTTGCCGAAGTTGGCGTAGTGCATCCTCCCGTCCCCCCGGGGGAACCGGTTCTTCTGCGTGCGCAGCACGGTGAAGCCGCACCCCTTGTTCTCGGGGATGCACAGCGGCCCCTCGCCGGGGTGCTTGCCCGTCCACGGCGCGTCCCCGGCCTTCGCCCACATGTCGACCTCGTCGTCGAGCAGCCAGCCCACCGTCTCCTTCCCGTAGCCGGGCAGGGGGACGTTCGTCAGCGCCGACATGCCGTTCTTGCGTACCAGCGCCATGTTCGAGGTGCCGGTCAGCTCCACGTAGGTGTTGATCCCGGCCGCCCTGTCCCTGTCCACGTCGGCCTGGGTGATCACCGACTCGAACCAGACGCCCACCGGGAAGAACGACGGCCTCGTCCAGCCCGCCGCGGCCGGAGCGGCGAACCGCCCGTAGTAGGCGGGGCCGCCCTCCCAGGGCACCCGCGCGGCCGTCGCGGGAGGGCCCGCGGCAGACCAGGCGTGCCCGGCGGCCGACGTGCCGCCCTTCGACCCGCCGCCGGTCGGGAGAACGTCGGTCGGAGGGGTACCGGTCGGGAGGGTGCCGGGTGAGGGGGCGCCGGGTGAGGGGGAGGTGTCCGGCGGGAGGGCGTCCGTGGGGGACGCGCCCCCGGGAGAGGTGCCCGTGGCACCGGTGGACGGGGAACGGACCCCGCCGGCCGGTGCGTCGACCGCGCAGGAGCCGAGCATCGCCAGCGTCACCGCTCCCGCCCCGGCCAGGACCGGGAGCGACCGTCCGGTCCCGCGTAGGGTCGCCTGTCCGCGTCCCGGCGTCCGTCCCGGCTCTCGGGGGCTCATGAGGCGACCCTGCCCGGCGCCGGTCCGGCGAGCGGCTCGATGAGCGGCTCGGTCATCGGTTCGGCCGCGGGTTCGGTCGTGGGTTCGGTCATCGGTTCTGCCACCGGTCCGGTCGCGGGTTCATGTGCCGACGCGGTCGTCGGCTCGGCGGGGGGTCCGGCCGTCGGCTCGGCGGGCGGCCGGACGGGCGGGCCGGTGGGCGGTTCGACGAGGGCCGTCAGCCGCTCGGCGCGGGAGGACCAGGACGCGCCGAGCACGGAGTCGCGCAGGGCCTCGGCCGGTAGCGGGCCCCCCTCGCGCAGTGACGCGCGTACGGCTTCCACGAAGAGGTCCGCGCCGGTGGCGATCCTCACCCGGCCGGCGTACCCGGTGAGTTCCTCGAAGGGGGTGCTGACCACCGGGAGGCCGAGCGCGAGGTACTCCTTGAGCTTGATCGGATTGGAGTTCCTGATCCACGGGGTGTCCAGCCACGGCATGATCGCGACGTCGAATCCCGACCCGTAGGCGGGGATCCGCTCGTACGGCCTGAACCCCAGCCAGTGCACGTTCGGATGCCGGGTCAGCCGTTCCATCGGGACGGTCGCGTCGCCGATCAGGACCAGCGAGACGTCGGGCAGCTCGACGGCGAGCCGTTCGAGCAGGCCGACGTCGACCAGGTAGTCGTCCAGCGCGCCGAAGAACCCCACGCGCGGCCCGGGGACGGCACGGAGGTCCGCGGGCCACTCGCTCTCCGGGTGCCTGCGGAAGTGGTCGACGTCCACCCCGTGGTCCAGGAAGTACGCCCGGTCGCCGGTGATTCCGATCTCCTCGCGCATCAGCGCGCGGCTCGCGTAGAGCACGTGGTCGGCGCCCTCCAGCAGGCCCCGCTCCAGCGTCTCGATGGTCTTCCGGTCGGACTCGGGGAACGAGGAGTGCCTGTCGGAGCGGTTGAAGACCAGCGCCCGCCTGCGCATCGGCCGTACCACGTCCCACGCCGTGGGGATGGTCACCACGATCACCGGCCGGTGCAGTCCCAGCGCCCACGCCACGACCCGCACCTGGGTACGGACCAGCAGGGCGTTCACCCGCCGGGCGGCCGGGGACCCGTAGAAGGGCAGGGGCAGCGGGGACATCACGTGGAAGCCGGGCAGCTCCGGCGACGGCCGCCGGACGAGCATCGCGACGCTGCGCAGCTTGCGCCCGACGCGCCGCAGCACCTGGGTGGACCTGCCGGGCAGCGGCATGCGCATCCCGATGCTGTTGACCACCAGGACCTTGCGGCGGGCGGCGATCGAGCGCATGAGCTGGAAGTCCGAGTGCGCCCGGTTGTGGTACCACCAGTCCTGCGCCGAGAAGCAGATGTAACCCGGCGCGTCACCGGCCTCAAGGCTCTCCGGAGCCGTCCGGGGGAAGCGGGGGGAACGGGCGGTCCGGGAGGTCAGGAAGGGCCGGGCGGCTCGAAGGGCACGGGAGCCCGCGGAGCCCGCGGAGCCCGCGGAGCTCGGTTCGGCGGGCAGGCGCGGCCACTCGCGCATCACGACCAGTTCCCGCAGCGCGGCCCGGTGCCGCCGCCCTCCCCCGCGGCCCCGGGCGACCCCCCGGATCAGCTCGTTGAGCCCGACGGCCAGCCGCATCAGCAGCCCGCGCGGCCGGCCGTGCAGCTCCCGGTGCATCCGGACCCGGTTGGCCGCCGAGATCGCCCACAGCCGGCTGGAGACGGACTGCTCCCCGCCGAGGTGCACGGCGCGGGATTCGGGCTCGTAGCGGATCGCGAACCCGGCCCGTCCCGCCCTGAGCATGTACTCGGTCTCCTCCGAGTACAGGAAGTAGCGCTCGTCCAGGGGGCCGAGGGCGTCCAGGCAGGCGCGGGAGACCAGCCAGGCCGCGCCGGTCACCCAGTCGGCCGTCCGCGGCCCGTCGTAGGCGGCCGGATCGACGACCAGCTCGCCCAGTGCCGGGATCCGCCCGGCCCGGTGCCCGCCGAGCAGTGCCTCCCCCAGTGCCCTCGTCACGGTGGGGCGCCTGCGCAGGGAGAGGTGGAGCTCCCCGGTCTCGGAGGTGAGGCGGGGGGCCGCGATCCCGGTCCCCGGTACGGCCAGCGCCCGCCGGAGCGGGAGCACCGAGCCGGGCGCGAGCCGGATGTCGGGGTTGAGCACGAACACGTCGCAGCCGTCCGCCGCGGCGACGCCCGCGTTCACGCCGGCGGCGAAACCGCCGTTGCGGCCGGTCCGGACCACCTCCGCCCAGGGCGCGGCCCCGCGTACCCGTTCGACGGTGTCGTCGGGCGAGGCGTTGTCCACCACGATGACCCGCGCCGGTCCGGCACCGGCCAGTGCCGCCTCCAGCGAGCGCAGGCATCCTTCGACGACCCGGCCGCTCGCGTAGGTGACGATCACTATGGCGAGCGGGGGCCGGTCGGGAACGGCCGTGCCGGTGCCGTCGGGGCGTTCGGGGGTCATCGACGGCTCCGGGAGGTCAGGCGGTCGCGCAGGGCGGCCGCGAGGAGGGTGAGGGCGAACGGCGCGTCGTCGCGCAGGTAGCGGCGGGCCAGGCGGCGCGGTTCCAGCGCGAGCCGGTACAGCCACTCCGCCCCCATCCGCTGGAGCGGTACCGGTGCCCGTCGGAACCGCCCGGCCGCCATCGGGATGCCGGCCCCGCAGCCGAGGTACCAGGCGCGCGGTGACTCCGCCCGGAGGGCCTCGATGATCCTTTCCTGCCTGGGGAACCCCAGCCCGACCAGGACCAGGTCCGGCTCCGCGGCACGTACGCGGGCGACCACCTCGCGCACCGCCCCGGGACTCCCGTCGAATCCGAAGGGTGGCGAGCAGGTGCCCGCCACCCGCAGGCCGGGACGGCGCGCGGCCAGGGCTCGCGCCGCGGCCTCGGGTACGCCGGGTTCCCCGCCGAGCAGGTAGACCGAGCGGTTCTCGCGGGCGGCCCGGCCGGTCAGGGAGTGGACGAGCGAGGCCCCGGTGACCCGCCCGGGAAGGGGCAGGCCCGCGAGCCTCGCCGCCCAGACCACCGGCATGCCGTCGGCGACCACGATCTCGGAACGGCCGACCAGGGCGGCCAGCGCGGGATCGCGGGTGGCGGCGCGGACGATGTCGACGTTCGCGGTGACGATGGCGCCGCCCCGCCCGCTCCGCCATCCGTCGGCCACCCGGTCCAGCAGCTCCGCCTCGGTGAGGGCCATGACCTCTACGGCACCGATCCGGACGCGTGCGCACGGGGGGACGGGCGGGGACGCGGGTACGGGGGAAGGCGTCGGAACGGACGGCCCGGCCGTCGAGGATCCGTTCTGCCGGGACCCGGTGCACGCGGAGCCGTTCCGGCCAGGTTCCTTCCACGCGGAGCCGTTCCGGCGGGACCCGGTCGGCTGTGAACCGTTCTCCGGGGAGTCGTGCCGGGAGGAGCCGTTCTGGCGGAACCCCTTCCATGCCGGCCCGTTCTCCAGGGCACCGCCCGAGCGAGAGCCGCCGTGCGCGGAACCGTTCTGTCCGGACCCGTGCCGCGAGGAGCCGTTCTGCCGGGTTCCGGAGGCCGCTCGCCCATGGTCCGCGGCACCGGGAACCGGAAGGATGGGCCCATGAGAGTCGAACGCGCCGAGATCGACGATGTCCTGTTGTTCGTTCCCACCCCGCACCGGGACGACCGCGGGCTGTTCACCCGCACCTTCGACGCCGCGCTCGCCGCAGCCCACGGGTTGCGGCCCGCCGCCTTCATCCAGGACAGCCAGTCGCGATCCCGCCGGGGGACGATCCGGGCCCTGCACGGCAGGGGAGGCCGGGGGGAGGCCAAGCTCGTCCGGTGCGCCCGTGGCGCCGTGCACGACGTGCTCGTCGACGCCCGGCCGGACTCGGCCACCTTCGGCCGCCGGATGTCGGTCGTCCTCGACGATGAGGCGTTCGTTCATCTCTACGTTCCTCCTGGCTTGTTGCACGGCTATCAGGCGCTGACCGATCAGGCGGACGTCTGCTACCGGATCGACCGGGAGCACGACCCGGCCGAGGACCTCGCCGTCCGCTACGACGACCCCGATCTCGGCATCCACTGGCCGCTGCCGGTCACCGCGATCAGCGAACGCGATCTGGCGGCGGGCTCCTGGGCGGATCTGCTCGGCCGTCCGGCCGGTTGACCTCCTCTCCCGGCTCTCCCGGCTCTCCCGGCTCTCCCGGCTCTCCCGGCTCTCCCGGCTCTCCCGGCTCTCCGGAGTCGTCACCGGCACGCCCGGTGGGTACGGGCACCGGTACGGACGCGGGGGCGCGCGCCCGACGGGTGGTGCGCAGCAGCGCGCCGGTGACACCGATGATCAGGAACGACAGCCCGGCCACGGTGGCGAACGAGCGCAGGTCGAACGTGGCGGCTCCGACGAGGGGCACGACCAGGCAGGCCGCCAGGCTCAGGCCCAGGTCCCGTACCCCGGGGTCGGAGCTGAGGTGGCGGGCGCGCAGCGCCGCCCGGATCCCGGCCAGGAAGATCGCGGAGAACGCGACCAGGCCGATCACGCCGGTCTCCACCAGCGACAGGATGTACTGGTTGTCGAAGATCAGGTGCTTTGGTGCGTACCAGGTGCCCAGCCCGCGGCCGACCCAGAAGTGGTTCCCGATCTCGGTGGCCGCCACCGCGTAGTCGTGGGTCCGGTACCGGATGCTCGAATCGCTCGACAGGCTGGTGAACAGGCCGAGGAAGACGCTGAGCAGGCCGGGGACGGCCACCTTCGTCATCGCCAGGAAACCGGCGCCGCCGATCATCGCCCAGAGCCTCCGCCGCGCCGGCCATCCGGCCATCAGCACCGCGGCGACCACGGCGATCCCGAGCACCGCCGACCGCGACACCGAGAACATCAGCCCGGCGCCGATCAGCGCGCAGCACAGCCACCACCGCAGGGCGGGGACGCCCCGGTCGCGGGCGCCGAACGCGTAGTGCAGCGCGAGAGGCATGATCATCGCGCAGACCACGCCGAGCTCGATGGGATGCCCGGTGGTTGCCGCCACCCGGCGCAGCGTGTTCCTCTCCAGGATCGCGGGCAGCTCGGCGGTGAACCGGAACCCGGGGAAGTCCAGGTACTTGGTGAGGTCGAACTCGAACACGAACTGCAGCGCCGCGACGACCCCGACGGCCGCCCCGGCGACCACCAGGGACTTCAGGACGAAGTCCAGCCGCTCCCTGTCGCGGACGCCGTCGCACGCGGCCAGCCCGATGCCCACCATCGCCACGACGAGGACGATGGCGTGGTCGGCCATGTCGAGCTCGTCGGGCGGCAGGTAGGCGGTGCCGGCGTACCCGTAGGTGAGCAGCATCGCGGCGCCGTACGCGAACAGCGCGGTGCGCACGAGGCTGGGGCCCTTGGCGGCGCCGAGGGTGACGGTGAGGTGCGCGCAGAACCACCACAGCGCGGCGAACAGGCCCAGCGCGTCGGCCGGGGTGAGCGAGAACGGCAGCCCCCGGAAGACCAGCCGTGCGGGCGAGAGCATCAGGACCACCGCGAACGTGGCCGCGAGGGTGGCCCCGTCGGCCGCGCGCAGGCCGGGGCGGTCGAGGGACGCGACAGGGGACACGGCAGGGGACACGGCAGGGGACACGGTCACGGGGCCCTCACCCGCGCGGCGCGGACGGCCGGGCGGCCCGCGGGCCCGGGCGCGGACGGTGCCGGTCCCCGGCTCCCCCGCCTGCGCGCGCGGGCGTCCAGGAAGCTCTCCAGGGAGAACACCGACGCCAGGCTCGCGAGCACTCCCAGCAGCAGTGCCGCGGCGGCCCCGCGGGACTTGCCTCCGCGCTGGGGAAGCGGCTCGGTCGGCGCCACCATCTCGCTCATCGCGATGTAGGTCGCCGGTGGCGCGTCGAGCTGTCTCTGCCGGGAGGCCAGTTCGATCCTCGCGCGGTCCCTGACGCGCGTCACGATGTCCCGCGCCCCGGCCGGGGTCATGCTCCTGCCCTCGATGTAGACGAACGGCCCGCCGTCCATCGCCTCGGGGTTGGTGCCGCCGTTGGTGACCGTGAAGGTGGTCTCGCCGTCGGGCACCACGCCGAGCGCCCGCGCCGTCTCGGGCGTGCCGATGACCTGGATGAGCATGGAGGCGGACATGCTCAGGCCCTGGTCGAAGTTGAGCAGGGGGTTGGTCAGGCCGTTGGGGCGGGCAGGGTCGCTCGGCAGGCTTCCGCCGGTGGGCGGGATGGTCAGCACGAGCACCGCGTTCGAGACGTAGGGCGTCGGGATCGTCGCGTAGACGCCGACCGCGGCGGCCAGGGAGAGCAGGAAGGCCGGCAGCGCGACGTACCAGCGCCGCGTCACGATGAGCACCGTTCCCCAGAAGTCCACGCGCTCTCCTTCCTTTTGTCCGATGGGGGCCGCCGGGCCGGGAACCGTGGCTCCCCGTCCGGTGGCCGGGTCGTCTAGCGTCTGCGCCGCGCGCTCCTGGTGCCGTCCGCCCGTCGCGCCGCCGCCCTGCGCCTGCGCCGTCTCATGGCCCTGGCGCTCTCCGCGCCGTCCGTCCCCCGGCCCGCCGGGTGCGCCGGTTGCGCCGGATGGACGACGGCCGGTTCCCGGTCGCCGCGGCCACCGTTCTCCGGGTCGTCGGCGCCCCGGCCGGCCGGGTGCGCCGGGTGCTCCGGGTGCTCCGGGTGCAGGACGGCGGGCGGTTCCCGGTCGCCCCGGCCGTCGGCGTCCCCGTCGCCGCGTTCCGCCGTCCCGCCCTGACCCCGTGTCCCCTGTGTCCCCTGCGCGCGCTGACCAGGTGTCCCCTGCGCTCCCGCCGGTCCGGCCGGACCCTCCGGGCCGCCGGTGCCCGCCGCGTCGCCGGGGTCCGCCGGTGCCCTGCCCGCGGCCGGGTGCGGCACCCCGGCGCGGCCGTCGCCCGAGCGCTGCCGGAACACCCTGCGGCGCTCCACGGTGTACGCGGTGCCGAGACCGAGGAGCACGACCAGGAACGCCGCGCCGCCCGCGGCCCGCGCGGGGCCGCTCCGGTTCGTCTCCGGCGGGCCGGGCGGGACCACGTCGACGAGCCCGATGAAGGTGGACGCCGGGGCGCCGAGCACCTCCTGCCTGCGGGTCAGCTCGCTCCGCAGGCGCACCTGCGCCTGGGACATGACGACCCTGACGGTGTCGGCGGAACCGCTCTCGACCTTCACGTACACGAAGGGGCCGTTCGTCAGGATGCCCATCATGCTGGGGTCGTTGCGGCCGTCGTTGATCACGACCTCGGTGGGGCCGTCCTCGGTCACGCCCAGCTCCGCCATGACCGCCTTGGTGTTCATGGCCAGGATGAGGATCCCGGCCGTGGTCCGCAGGCCGTCGCTGAACTGCAGCAGCGGGTTGCTGCGCCCCTGCGGCTTGACCGGGTCCAGCGTCCCTCCGGCCGGAGGCGTGGTCAGCACCATGGACGCGCTCGACACGTGGCGTACGGGCACCAGCGCGAAGGTGACCGCGGCGGCGAGAAGCGCCAGGCCGAGCAGCGGGAACCCGACCCGCCTCCGTCTGGAGAGGGCGAGGAGGGTCTTCCAGAACTCCACTACGTCCCCGCTCTCCCGGACGTCCAGGACGGCCCGGACGGGGTGGGTATCGGTGGTGGCACACGAACTCCTTGTCACTGTGGCGTCGCTGTGGCGTCACGGGGATCGCACCGGGGTGGCGGCCGGGACCCGCACCCGGCCGCACCCGGGACCCGCTCGGAACCCGATCGGGACGCGCTCCCGGCCCGGCTCCCGGCCCGGCTCCTGGTCCGGCTCGCGGCCCGGCCGGGACCGGTCAGGACCTGGCCAGGGCCTCCGCCTCGTACTCCAGGGCGAGCTCCTCCGGCATCGGGGCGAGGTCGGCGCAGCGTACGAAGTCGCGCAGGGTGGTGCCGGTGCACGCCGCGTCCACGTTGCGCGCGCCCCTGCGGGCGCGCACGTCGTCGATGTGCACGGTGCGGAAGTCGATGCTGAAGCGGGTCCTGCCCGAGGTGTTGGGCACCGTGGAGTGCAGCTGCGCGCCGGAGAAGACCAGCACGCCGCCGGGTTCCGGCACCACCCGGACCTGCGGTTCGAGCGTCACCTCCTCCTCGGGCCGGGGCTGTTCCCTGGTGTCGCCGCGCACGTGCCTGGCGGCGGTGAGCCTGCTGGTCCGGTTCCACTCGGCGTAGTCGTAGCGCGCGCTGCCGTTGCGCACCGGGGTGCCGAAGTACTGGGGATGGAAGGCCATCACGTTCTCCGGGACCACCTCGTAGACCGGGATCCACCAGTTGACCTGGTTGAACGGGGCCGAGTACCAGCAGTCGCGGTGCGGGTGGAAGGCGTAGGAGATGCCCGAGGTCAGGTAGTCGTGGGAGGTGGAGGTGCGCAGCCTGGGCACGTCGAAGTAGGTCCGCTCCAGGTCGCAGCCCAGCTCCCGCAGGATCTCCGGCAGCAGTTCCTTGCACCGGGGGTGGTGGATGAAGCGCGGCTTGAGCGACGCGAGCAGCTCGGCGAACTCCTCGACCGGCATGTCGAACTGGGCGGTCTCCGGGTCCCGTCCGCCGAACGCCTCGGCGACCAGCTCGCGGGCGAAGGCGGCCAGCAGGCCGGAGGCGGACGTCGCCGAGTGGACGAAGACCTGCCCGTCGTAGAGCAGTTCCCTGCGGGTGTCGTCGTCCACCCCGCTGTTGGAGAAAACGGTGGTCACGGTGGTTCTCCTCACTGAGGTCACTGGGACGGCCGGTCGGCCGGGACACGCGCGGATCGGGGACGCCCGTCACCGCCCGGCGCCGAGAAGGCCGGACGCGACCGAGGCGAGCCTGCGTCCCCGGCGGGCCGCGGTGAGCCGGTGGCGGCGCGCGTACATGGCCAGTACGGCCGCGCGGGCGCGACGGCGGCGCCGCGGGCCGAGGTCGCTCTCCCGCAGCCAGCGCAGCAGCTCGGCGCACTGCAGGACGGTGGAGCAGCGGGCCCGCCAGGGCGGCACGTCCAGGCGGCGGGCGATGGCGGGCAGCGGGTCGTGCTTCCAGTTGCGGTGGGCCAGCACCTCCGGGACGTGCCCCCACGGCCCGGCCAGCGCCAGCTTCGCCGCGAACACCTCGTCCTCGCGCAGCATGTTCCTGCGGCGGATCCCGGCCGTCGGGTCGCGCCGGAGCAGACCGTAGAGCGGGTCGACGAGCAGGTGGCTCTCGTTGAGCAGCCGCAGCATCGTGGTGAACCGCTCGACCGGGTCGTCCGAGCCCAGCCCCGGCCGGTCCAGGGGGGCGGTGGCGACCGTCCCGTCGGGGCCGGTGTAGGCGACCTGCGTGGTGACCAGCACGAGCCGGTCGTCCTCGGCGAACGCCCGCAGGGACCGGGAGACGCACGCGGGTTCCAGCCGGTCGTCGTCGCCCACCCAGCGGAAGTACGCCCCCTCGGTCAGCGCGACCGTGCCGACGAAGTTGTCGAACAGGCCCACGTTCTCCGGGTGCCTGCGGTAGCGGATCCTGCGGTCGCCCGCGGCCAGGTCGCGGCAGATCTCCTCGGTGCCGTCGGTGGACGCGTTGTCGGAGATCACCAGCTGGAGGTTCTCGTGGTCCTGGGCGAGCACCGAGCGGACCGCGCCCTCGATCCGATCCGCCCCGTTGCGTACGGGCAGCACGATGGACACCAGCGTCTCGGAGTTCGGCATCCGGTCCCTTCCTCTCCATCCGTTCGTCCGAGCCGCCCGGGTCTCCGGGATCGCCGGGGTTCTCGGGGTGTCTCCGGTCGGCCCGCTCACCCCGTTCATCCGATACGCCCTGTTCGTCCGAGCCGTCGTGGCCATCCGGGCCGCAGGAGCGGCCCGAGCGCGCGCAGCCGGTCCGCGGGGACGACGACCAGGACGTAGACGAGCAGCCCGCCGCCCCCGGCCAGGCAGAGCCGCAGCAGCACGGGGCCGCCGTCCGTCCCGCCCGCGACCCCCGCGATCGCGCCGGCGAGCGCCACCGTGACCGCGGCCGAGAGCGCGGAGCCCAGCAGCGGGCGCACCAGGGTCGGTGGCACCGGAGCCAGGCGCACCCCCGCGCGGCTCAGCACCAGCGCCGCCATCGGCAGGGCCACCAGCACTCCGGCCAGCGCGTGCCCGATCGCGGCGCCGCGGACCCCGTACCAGTGCGTCCCCGCCCACAGTGCGGGCACCAGCGCCGCGGCCCAGACCAGGTTCATCCACACCGTCGCCCGGGTCGCGCCCGCCGAGGTGAGGACGTCGAAGGCCAGGGACGTGAGCATCCGCACGACCATCAGCACCGCGAGCACCGCCAGGACACCGGCCGCGGGCGCCCACGTGGCGCCGTACAGGAACGCCACGATCTCCGGTGCCAGCGTGGCCGTCACCACCGCGACCGGCAGCACGGAGGCGACCAGCAGGGGCACCGACCGCTGCACGCCCAGCGAGAGCGCCTCCGGCCGCTGCTCGGCCAGCCGGGAGAAGCTGGGCACGGTGACGTAGCGCAGCGCGGTCCCGATCACGCTGGGCACCCAGCTGGAGACGTTGAACGCCAGCAGGTAGAAGCCGAGCGCGACCGGGCCGAGCACGGCCCCGACGATGACGTAGTCGGCGTTCATCAGCACCGCCTCGATGCCGAGCCCCAGGGCCAGCGGCGCGCCGAAGCGCAGCAGCCTGGCCGCGACCTCCCGGTCGAAGCCGAGCCGGAACGGCAGCCCGGCCCAGGCGAGCACCAGGACGCCGGTGACGGTGTTGGCCGCGACCTGCCCGGCGGCGAAGCTGTACGCGCCCGCGCCGTTCGCGGCCAGGGTGATCGCCACCGCGGCGTTGACCAGTGAGCCCGCGATGTTGGCCCTGGTCAGCCGGTCGTGCCCGAACCCGCGCATCAGCGAGCCCGCCCGCACCGCGGTGACGCCGTCGATGAGGATGACCGCGGTGAGCAGCCGGACCACGGGCGTGGCCTCCGCGCTGCCCGCCAGCTCGGCGAAGTACGGGGCGATCACCCAGAAGATCCCGTATATCCCGGTGCTGAACGCCACCGCCATGACCGTCGCCGTCGGCGCCATGTCCTCGACCCTGCCGCGCCACTGCACGGTGGCCGCGATGATGCCGACGTCGTTGACGTGCATGACGAAGGTGGTCGCGGCGAGCGCGATGGCGTAGAGGCCGAAGTCCTCGGGCGCGAGGAGCCGGGCGAGCACCAGGCCCATGACGAAGGTGGTCGCCTTGGTGCCCACGTTGCCCAGCAGGCTCCAGCGCAGCCCGCGCCCGGCCTTGGCGCCGATCGCCCCCACCTGCTCGTCGGCGGTGGGGGCGTGCGTCCCCTCGGTGTTGGCATCGCGCGCCTCGTCGGCAGTGGGGTCGGGCGTGCCGTCGGCGGTGGGGTCGGGCGTGCCGGAAGGACCGTGCGCGCCCGTGTCGTGCGCGCCGGTGTCCCGTGCCTGCCGCTGGTCCATCCGTGCCTTCCGCCGCCTCGTGGGTGTCAGCCGAGTTCCTCGACGCGTTCGAGCCAGATCTCCCGCCAGAACGGCACGAACTCGCGCGGGCAGCTGACGTTGTACGCGCCCGCGCAGACGACGCCCTCCAGGACGATGCAGGAGTTCTTCATCCGCAGCATCCGGCCGGTCTTCTCGTCCAGGCACCGCTCGACCCGGGCGCTGACGCGCGCCACGTGCCCGCAGTAGCGCGACATCTCCTCCTCGAACCCCATGCCGCGGTTGAGCAGGTCGCCGTTGAGCGTTTTCAGGATCTCCGCCTTGGACCTGACCCGGACCAGCTCGCCCGGCCGCAGGTCCAGGGTCCGCGTCGGGGTCTTCGCCCCGGCCTCGCCCCTGACGAACCCCCAGCGCATCCCGCCCCTGATCCACAGCCACCTCGGCAGGAGGCGCTTGGCGGCCTGCTGGTAGCGGTTGAACAGGCCGACCAGGAGCGAGCGCAGCATCCACGGCACGCCCACGTTCCCGGTGCGCACGTCGGCGACGTACTGCCCGACGTCCTTGAGCGGCAGGCAGGTGGGCGCGGCGCGCAGCAGCTCGGTGGCCTGGCAGGAGAATCGCTCCTCGCCGTCCGGGCCGGGCTCCTTGCGGGTGGCGGCCTGCAGGATCGGCAGCAGCGCGCGGCCCGCGGCGAGGTCGCGCCCCGGGCCCGGACCACCGGGACCACCGGAACCGTTCGGGGAGCCCTCGGCACGCGACGGGACCCGGCCGTCCGGGGAGCCGGAACCGTTCGGGGAGACGGAACCGTCCGGGGAGACGGGGTCGGTCGGGGAGCCGGGGTCGGCCGGGGAGATCCGCCTGAGCCACGCCTCCTTCCAGTAGAACTGGCAGGCCGTCTGGCAGCCGCCGTGCGCCGCGCCGTCACAGCGGGCCCCGGTCAGGTGGACGGCCCGCTCCATCCGGCGCATGCCGCTGCCGCCGATCGTGTCGCAGAGCTTGTGCGCCACCTTGTGCACGGTGAGCCGCCGCCCGCACCAGGCCAGCATCTCCGGCATGAAGGGAAGCCCGTCCAGCTCCCCCCGCTCGTCCAGGGTGGCCATGATCTCGGCCTCGCCGAGCACCTCCACCGTCTCGCCGACCCGGAGCCCGAGGACCCCGGCAGCCGGTGCACCCGTCACGACCCGTGACCCCGTCATTCCGAACACTCCTTGAGAAGTCCCGACCCGCGCAGGGCGCGTGCCGCCTCCGCCACCGTGCCGAAGGGAAGATCCGCGCGTTCGGCGATGTCCAGCAGGCCGTGCTCCCCGTCGGAGAGGTTCAGCACCCACAGCATCGCCATCTGGGCCGCCTGTGTGTCGCTCCGCCCGCCCAGCGACCCGTACAGGCCGCGCCTGCCGAGCTGCGGCTCGCCGTACGGGCTGAGGTTGAGGTGGCGGCGGTCGCCCTCCAGCACCCGGGTGACCTCCCAGCAGGTCTCCAGGGTGTCCGCCATGGCCTCGGGCGAGACGAAGCCCGGATCGTCCCCCGAGGTGTGATATTCCGGGTATCCGGCGTAGGGGGTCCGGGTGAGCGAGCCGACCGGCAGGTCGAAGCCGGGCGAGCAGAACTGCCGCTCGTCGTAGCCGTACGGGGAGAAGTCCACGACCCGGTGCTCGCGCCCGGAGGTGCGCAGGACGTGCCGCACGGCACGGTCGATCACGGCGTCCCCCCGCCTGCTGCGCTTGTACGTCAGCGGGCCGCGGTCCCCCGCGCAGGCCAGCACCAGGCCGTGCCGGACGCGCCCGACGCGCTCGCGGTTGCGCGCCAGCCAGGTGATCGCGCCGATGGTGCCCGGCGCGAACAGGAAACGGTAGGTGTACCACGGGTCGCTCCCGGCGAGCCGGCGCGCGAGCCGGACGGCCACGGCGATCCCCGCCAGGTTGTCGTTGGCCAGCGAGGGGTGGCACACGTGGCAGGAGACGAGCACCTCCTCGGCGACCCGGCCGGGCACCACGTGCTCGCCGTAGGTCAGGTGGCCGTCGGCGAGCGTGGAGTCGATCATGACCTCGTACGGTCCGTCGGGCAGGCCCTCCAGCGTGTCGTGGGCCAGGCAGAAGCCCCAGGTCCGCGCGTAGTAGCTCGTCCGGTACGGGACCAGGCCGGGCTGCTCGGGCAGCGTGTGCAGGTGGCCGCGCAGCTCGTCCAGGGTCATGACGGCCGACACCGGGACGCTGTAGCCGACCACGTGCAGGTTCGACGCGGCGAAGTCGACGACCCTGGTGCCGGAGGGGTCCTTGACGTAGGCGTCGCGGATGTTCCACTCCTGGGGCACGGTCCAGTCCAGGACCTCGGTGCCCGTCGGCACCTCGCTGACCCGCAGCGGCAGGGACTCCCCGACGATCTCCAGGGTGCGGCGCACGCCGTCGCCGGTGATGCTCCGGCAGATCGGGTAGAGCCGCTCCACCAGGGCGTGCATCTCGCGCCCCTCATCGGCGCCACCGGCACCGCCCGCCCCGGCCACGCCGGTCGCCCCGGTCACACCGGCCGCGCCACCAGCGTCGCCCGCACCGTCCGCACCGTCCGTCCCGCTCACGCCGGTCGCCCCGCCGTCGCCCGGCGCGGGCGCAGCGCGCCGTCGACGGTCCCGGCCTCGCGCCGGGCCGCCAGATGCGCCAGCCGGGTGAAGCGGCGGTGGAAGTCGTCCGAGGTCAGGCCGTACCGCCGGTAGGCGTCGGCCAGCTCGGCCGCGCCCGCCCCGACCGTCCAGCGGGTCCGGTAGCCGGGCAGCGCGGCCCGCACGCGGGAGAAGTCGACCCGGTAGGAGCGCGGGTCGGCCCCGGTCTCACCGGTGATCACGACCTCCGCGCCGGGCACCGCCTCGGCGACCTCGTCCGCGATCCGGGCGACGGTCAGGTTGTTCTCCTCGTCACCGACGTTGAACGCCCTGGCGTGCACGGCCTCGCGCGGCGCGGTCAGCGCCAGGGCGAAGGCGTCCGCGATGTCGGCGGCGTGCACCAGGGGACGCCACGGCGTGCCGTCGGAGAGCACCTTCACCTGCCCGGACAGCAGCGCGTGCCCGACGAGGTTGTTCAGCACGATGTCCGCGCGCAGCCGGGGCGAGAACCCGAAGGCGGTGGCGTTACGCAGGAACACCGGGCTGAAGTCGTCGTCGGCCAGCGCCAGCAGGTCGTCCTCGACCCGGACCTTGGAGTCGGCGTACGGGGTCACCGGCCGCAGCGGCGCGTCCTCGTCGACCAGGTCCTCACCCGAGGCGCCGTAGACCGAGCAGGTGGAGGCGTACAGGAACCGGCGCACGCCCGCGTCGCGGGCCAGCCGGGCCAGGCGCACCGCGGCGCGGTGGTTGATGTCGTAGGTCAGCTCGGGCGCCAGCGCGCCCAGCGGGTCGTTGGACAGCGCGGCCAGGTGCACCACCGCGTCCGTCCCGGCCAGCATGGCGGCGGTGACGTCCCGCAGGTCGACGGGGTGCCCGGGCGGGTCGCCGGGCGCGGGGCCCAGCACGCACCCGGCGAACAGGCCGGAGTCCAGCCCGGTCACCTCGTGCCCGCGGGCGGTGAGCACCGGGGCCATCACGCTCCCCAGGTATCCCTGGTGCCCGGTCAGCAGCACGCGCATCGGGTTCACCCTCCAGCCAGGTCGAAGGTCAGTTTGCCGACGTGGAACGCCTCGGCGTGGCGGGCGCGGCACTCGACGCCGCGCAGGCGGGCCAGCCCGAGGAACACCTCGCGGTCGTACCAGGGGCGGCCGTGCTGGGAGGGGTAGTGCCGCTCCAGCAGGTCCGCCTTGGCCTCGGCGACCTCGGGCGCGAGCGGCTGGTAGGCGCTGGGGCGGCCGAGGTCGCCGTCCCACTTGACGATCTCGTAGCCGAGCACCTGGTGGTCGCGGAAGGCGGTGGGCACCAGTTCGGCCAGGCCCCGGTGGTCCTGGTGGGCGTCGCCGCGGTGCGGCGCGAACACCAGGTCCGGGTCGACGCGCGTGCGCAGCTCCTCCACCGCCGCCTTCGCCTCCTCCCAATACGCGGGCAGCCGCCCGTCGGGCAGCTTGAGCACGGTCGGCCGCAGGTCGGCCCCGGGGCAGAAGTCGGCCAGCGCCGCGCGTTCCTCGTCCTCGCGCGCGGTCCCGCCGCCGGACAGCACCAGGGCCTCCACGGTCAGGCCGGGACGCGCGGAGCACAGGGTGAGCAGGGTGCCGCCCGCCCCGATGGCGAGGTCGTCGCAGTGCGCGGCCAGCAGCGCGATCCGGCCCGTCGCGGCCGGCCGGAAACCGATCACGGGACCGTCACCGCCGCGGGCCCGCGTTCCCACAGCGCCCAGGGGCGGTCGCCGCGCGAGTACGCCTCGTCCAGGGCGACCCGCTCCCTGACCGTGTCGGTCGGCCGCCAGTAGCCGCGGTGCGGGTAGGCCAGCAGCCTGCCCCGCTTGGCCAGCTCGGCGCAGCCGTCGCCGACCAGGTCGCCGCCCTCCGGGATGTGCTCGAAGATCTCCTGGCGGAGCACGAAGTAGCCGCCGTTGACCCAGAGCGGCATCTCGCTGACCGGCGTGATGCCGCCGACCGTGCCGCGCTCCCCCAGCTCGATGCAGTGGAAGGTGTCCGAGGGCGGCACCACCATCATCGACGCGGCCGCGCCGGACGCGTCGAACCGGTCGACGATCTCCGGCAGCGGGGCGTCGGTGAGCACGTCGGCGTAGTTGGCCAGGAACATCTCCTCGCCGTCCAGGTGGTCGCGGACCCGGCGCAGCCGCTCGCCGATCGGCGAGGTGATCCCGGTCTGCACGAACGAGATCGACCACTCGGAGATGTCGGTGGACAACAGCTCGACCCGGCCGCCGCGGAGCACGAAGTCGTTGGACGTCGTCTCCTGGTAGTCCAGGAAGAACTCCTTGATGTGGTGGGCGCCGTAGCCCAGGCAGAGGATGAACTCGGTGTGCCCGAAGTGCGCGTAGTAGCGCATCACATGCCAGATGAGCGGCCTGGGCCCGACGAGCTGCATGGGCTTGGGCACGTCGCCGGCGGTGCCGGTGCGCATCCTGCTGCCGTATCCGCCGCAGAAGAGGACGACCTTCACGGGTTCACCTCGACGATCTCCAGTTCGGGAATGGGGAGGACCAGCCGGCCACCCCAGTCGTGCACGTAGGACAGCTGGCCGACGAGCTCCTCGCGCAGGTTCCACGGCAGGACCAGCACGTAGTCGGGCCGTTCCTCGGCCAGGCGCTCGGGCGGCAGGATCGGGATGCGCGTCCCCGGGGTGAACCTGCCGTGCTTGTACGGGTTGCGGTCCACGGTGAAGGGCAGCAGGTCGGGCCGGATCCCGCAGTGGTTGAGCAGGGTGTTGCCCTTGCCGGGCGCGCCGTAGCCGGCCACCGTCCTCCCCTGCCGGGCCGCCTCCAGCAGGAAGGCCAGCAGGTCGCGCCGCACCCGGGCGACCCGCGCGCCGAACTCGGCGTACCCGGACAGCTCGTGCAGGCCCGCGGCCTTCTCCTCGGCGAGCAGCGCGGCCACCCGCTCCCCGGGCTCCCCCTGCTCCCCCTGCTCCCGGGTGGCCTCCTCGGGCCTGGCCCACAGCCGGATCGACCCGCCGTGGGTGGGCAGCCGCTCGACGTCCACCAGGCGGAGCCCGCCGGAGGCCAGGGCGGCGCGCGCCGAGTCGACCGTGTAGTACTGGAAGTGCTCGTGGTAGATCGTGTCGTACTGGTTGCCCGCCATCAGCGTCGGCAGGTACTGCACCTCGATCGAGACCCAGCCGTCGTCGGCGACGAGCGCGCGCAGCCCCCGGGTGAACCCGATCACGTCCGGTACGTGGGCGTAGACGTTGTTGGCCACCACCAGGTCGGCCGGGCCGTGCCCGGCCCGCACCGAGGCGCCGGTCGCGGGGTCGAGGAACGCCGTCCAGGTGGGCACCCCGGCCTGCCGCGCCGCCCGGCCGACGTTCTCGGAGGGCTCGACGCCCAGGCAGCGGATGCCCAGATCGGCGACGTGCCGCAGCAGGTAGCCGTCGTTGCTGGCCACCTCCACCACGAACGAGCCGGACCCCAGCCCGAGCCGTTCCACCGCCCCGTGCACGAAGGTCCGCGCGTGCTCCACCCACGAGGTCGAGTACGAGGAGAAGTAGGCGTACTCGGTGAAGGTCTCCTCGGGGGTGATCAGCGGCGGGATCTGCGCCAGCCGGCAGCCGGTGCAGACCCGCAGGTGCAGCGGGTAGGTGACCTCGGGCTCCTCCAGCTGCGCCTCGGTGAGGAAACGCTCGCACGGCGGCGTGGCGCCGAGGTCGACGACGCTCGCCAGGCTCGTCGAGCCGCACAGCCTGCAGGGTGTCATGGACATGCCTCTCGTCCCGGGGCACGGCCCCGCGGGGCTCCGCGTGGTCGCGGACGGGTCGCCCCGCGTGTCCCGCCGGATGTCGTCACGAGCTGATCTGGACCTTGCTGTGATCACCCAGCACCAGGCGGTGGGCGCGGGGGACGGCGGGCGCGGGGGTGACCTCGACGTCGTGGCCGATGAGGGAGGCCTCGATCCGCGAGACGCCCGCGATCGACGACCGGGGCAGGACGATGGAGTACTCGATCTCGCTGCCGCTGACCGTGCAGCCCGCCCCGATCGAGGTGAAGGGGCCGACGTAGCTGTCCAGGACGCGCGCCCCGGAGCCGATGACCGCGGGCCCGACGATGCGGGAGCGCTCCACCTGCGCGCCCGCCTCGACGACCACCCGGCCGATCAGCTCGCTGGCGCCGTCCACCCGGCCGTCCACCCTGGGCTCCAGGGACTCCAGCACCAGCCGGTTGACCTCCAGCATGTCGGTGACGTTCCCGGTGTCCTTCCAGTAGCCGGAGATGATCGTGGACTCGACCCTGCGGCCCGCGGTGATCAGCCAGTGCAGGGCGTCGGTGATCTCCAGCTCCCCGCGCCAGGAGGGCTTGAGCTCGGCCACGGCCTCGTGGATCGCGGCGGTGAACAGGTAGACGCCGACCAGCGCGAGGTCGCTCCTGGGCACGGCCGGTTTCTCCTCCAGGCACACCACCCGGCCGGCCGCGTCCAGCTCGGCGATGCCGAACTGCCGGGGGTCGCCGACCCGGGTGAGCATGATGTGGGCGGCGGGCCGCTCGCGGGCGAACCGCTCGACCAGGTCGCTGACGCCGCCGACGATGAAGTTGTCCCCCAGGTACATGACGAAGTCCTCGTCGCCGAGGTAGTCGCGGGCGACGAGCACCGCGTGGGCCAGGCCCAGCGGCGCGGCCTGGCGGATGTAGGTCACCTCCAGGCCGAACGCGCTCCCGTCGCCGACGGCCGCCTCGATCTCGGCGTACGTGTCGCCCACCACGACCCCGGTCTCGCGGATGCCCGCCGCGGCGATGGCCTCCAGGCCGTAGAACAGCACCGGCTTGTTCGCCACGGGCACGAGCTGCTTGGCCGAGGTGTGGGTGATCGGCCGGAGCCGGGTGCCCGACCCTCCGGCGAGCACGAGCGCTCTCACTAGTAGGCCCCTTCTCCGCCGGTGACGGCGCTCCAGGTCTTCCACAGGATCTGCAGGTCCAGGAAGAGCGACCAGTTCTCCACGTAGCGCAGGTCCAGCCGGACCGACTCCTCCCAGGTCAGGTCCGAGCGCCCGCTCACCTGCCACAGGCCGGTCATGCCGGGCCTGACGACCAGGCGGCGGCGCACGTCCTCGCCGTACTGCCTGACCTCGCCGGGCAGCGGCGGGCGCGGGCCGACGAGCGACATCTCGCCGCGCAGCACGTTGAGCAGCTGCGGCAGCTCGTCGATGGAGTAACGGCGCAGGAAGGCGCCCACCGGGGTGACCCTTGGATCGTTCCTGATTTTGAACAGCACGGCGTCGACCTCGTTCTCGCGCTCCAGGTCGAGCCTGAGCCGTTCCGCGTCGGTGACCATGGTGCGGAACTTCACCACCCGGAACTCCACGCCGCCCTTTCCCACCCTGACCTGACGGAAGAGGGAGGGGCCCGGACTCGTCGCGCGGATCAGCGCGGCGATCGCCAGCATGGGCACGCCCAGGACCAGCAGGACCATCAGCGCGCCGGTCCGGTCGAAGAGGCTCTTGGCCAGGCGGCGGACCCCGCGGAAGTCGGGGTGCTCGACGTGCAGCAGCGGCATCCCCGCCACCGGGCTGATGCTGATGCGCGGGCCGGCCACGTCCATGAGCGCCGGGGCCACGAACAGGTCGGTGCGGGCGTCCTCCAGGCCCCAGGCCAGCCTGCGCAGCGCGGCGCCGTCCAGCTCCGGGCAGGCCAGCACGGCGACGGCGTCGGCGTCCACCCTGGCCACCACCGTGGCGACGTCGGAGAAGCCGCCCAGGACCGGGATCCCGTCGATCTCCACCAGGCCGGACGTCAGCGGGTCGGGGCCGGTGGGCAGGCACGCGGCGACGACCGTCATGCCGTGGTGCGGCTGCCTGCGCAGCTGGATGACCAGGTCGAGGACGGACTCGCGGTGGCCGACCGCGACCACCTGGCGCATGTAGTCGCCGCGGGCGCGCCTGCGGTGCAGCCGCTTGCGCATCCGGTAGCGGAAGGCGACGGTGAGGACGCAGGCCAGCGGGAACATCGCCATGACGAAGCTGCGGGCGATCGGGGTCTGGGTGACGTAGGCACCGATCGCGACGGCCGCGGTCAGGCCCGCCGCGCCGTTGAAGACGGCGCGGAACTCGTCGCTGCCCTCCCCGTGCGTACGCCCGCGGTAGGCGCCCCCCGCCACCAGCGCCAGCGGCCAGACCAGGGCGAGTCCCAGCCCGAGCAGCGCCTCGGCCTCGGGGATGTACGCGCCGAGCCAGAGCCGGACGCCCAGCACCGTCTCGCAGGCGATCACCGAGCACGCGACGTCCCCGGCGAGCAGGATGCGGACGTAGGAGTGCGTCCAGATGCTGGAGGCGGTCCGCGCCGGCCCCCGGGGCAGTCCGAGGGCGAGCTCCTCGATCTCCGCTCTCATGCCACCTCGCCCACGACGCCCGGACGCGGCGGCGTGAATCACCGCGCATCACATTTCAGTGGTCAACGCATTCCCGACAGGCCGGAGGCCTCGATACCAGGGAAATACTAGTGATCACTATTGGGCGGGGGAATAGCGGTAACTGTCCACTATCGGCCGAGGAGCAGCATAAGCAATGCCTTGACGGAACGATCCAAACATGTACGTTTCGCCATTGGATAATGTAACTAATTCTAAATTAGTCGTATTCAAAATCCGGAAGGGCCGACGGCGGCTCGGGGCTGCGCCAGACCACGACGTAATCGTCGCGCGCGGACTCCACGGCCGCGCCGAGCCGCTCCAGATCGAAGTCCGGGAGGTAGCGCAGGCGGGCGAGGAAGGTCGCGTCGGTCGCCGAGCCGGGCACCACGCATCCCTGGCCCTGCCGGTCGAGAAGGATGTACAGGATGTCGGAGTCCGGCTCCTCCGTCACGCGCACCTCGACGACGTCCTCCCACGCGAGGGCGTCGACGCTGCCGTCCGCGTAGTGACGGGTCACGCCTTCTTCGGTGACGTACACGTAGGAGTCCGGCACTGGGTTGCCGTGCATGGGCGCGATTGTGACGACTCCCGGGCTCCGCGTGCAATAGAGCCATGCACATCGATGCCTATCGATCGCCCCAGTGATGGTCGAGATGGACGGCGACCGCCCTTCTCGCGGCCTCCCGTGGTCCGCGGGCGATCGCGTCCAGCAGGTCCCGGTGCTCGGCGACCAGCACGTGCCGGTCGGAGTAGACCTCGCGCAACCGCACCAGGCCCAGCCGGGTCTCGGCGGCGAGCATGCCGTAGAGCCGTTCCAGCCGCGGGCTGCCCACCGCGACCACCAGCGCCTGGTGCAGCGCCATGTGCCCGGCCACCGCCTCCGACCAGGGGGCGTCGGCGGGCAGGGCCGCCATCCGGGCCAGCGCCTCGTCCGCCTCCGCCACCCGCCTGCCGGCCAGCGTCGTGGCCACCAGGTCCTCCAGCGGGCGCCGGACGAACATCAGGTCGTCCAGGTCGGCCACGCTCACCTCGGCCACGTGGGCGCTGCGGTGCCGCTCGCGCCGCAGCAGCCCCTCGTGCACGAGCACGGCCAGCGCCTCCCTGACGGTCGGGCGGGCCACCCCGTACAGGGCCGAGAGCTCCTGTTCGGGCAGGGGCGTGCCGGGGGCGATCTCGCCGGACAGCACCCGCCGGCGCAGGGCGTCGGCGAGCGCGCCGACGGCGGAGACGGGATGCAGCGGCAGGGTCACGCCGACGACCCTATTGCCCTCCGGCCGCCGCTTCCGGCCGCGTCCCCGTCCCCGTCCCCGTCCGGCAGGGCGACCGCGACGAGGCTGACCCCGAGCAGGACCAGCCCTGCGGCCGACACGGGGGTGAGCCTCTCGCCGAGCACCACCACGCCGAGCAGGGCGGCCACCGCGGGCTCGGCCAGCGCCAGGGTGGCGGCGGTGGCGACCGGCGTGGTGCGCAGGCCCCTGCCGTAGAGCAGGTAGGCCAGCGCGGTGGTGGCGCAGCCCAGGTAGAGGGCGGTGAGCAGGCCGCGCGGCTCGGCGAGCCAGCCGGTGCCGGTCCACAGCAGGACCGGGACCATGACGAGCGCGGCACCGCCGAACATCAGTCCCATCACCGCGTCCGAGGGCGCTCCCGCACCGATCGCGCGTGCCGCGGTGACCGCGTAGAACGCGTACAGCAGGCCGCCGAGGAGGGCGAGCAGGACACCGTCGGCGCGCACCTGGCCCCCGCCACCGGTGAGCACGGCGCAGCCGGTGATCGCCACCGCGGTCGCCCCGGCCCAGCGGCGCCCGGGCCGCACCCCGTCGAGGAGCCAGGACAGCAGGCCGGTGAAGACCGGGCCGCTGCCGATGGCGACCACGGTGCCCACGGCCACCCCGGTCCTGCCGACCGCGGCGAAGAAGCAGAGCTGGTACGCGGCCACGGCCAGCGCCGCCGCCACCAGCGGGCCCGGACGGGCCGGGAACCGCAGGGACCGGGCGGGGCAGGCCCGCGGGGGGCCGTCCGGGGAGGGGTTCCGCGGGGAGCCGCCCGGGGCGCCGCGGCCGGGGGCGAGCGTCGGCCGCAGGGCCGGGAGGGTGACGGCCGCGAGCACCAGGCCGCCGATCACCAAGCGGGCCGCGGCCAGGGAGACGGGGTCGACCCCGGCCACGAGGACGCCCGCGGTGCCCGCGGTGCCCCAGAGCACGGCGGCTCCGATCACGGCGATTCTCATGGGTCGATTGTAGGCATATTGTCTGACAACCAGACAAGAATTGTGGAGCACCATCCCCGGCCGGTGCGTTCCCCGGTTTTCCGGGCGGCGGGGGCGGGTACTTCGGCCAGGTGAGACATCCCCGGAACAGCACGAACAGCGGGAACAGGACGAGTGCCGGGGTGCACGGGAACGGCCCCCGGTGGGCCGGCGACGGGATCGGGTGATCGGGATGCCCAGGGGAACGTTCCGGCACGGGCCGGTGAGCGAGGTGAGCGTCGTGTTCGGCGGCGCACCGCTGGACGGCGCGGCCCATACCGTTTCGGACGGCGCCGGAAGGACCGCGCCTTCGGACGGCGTCGGCGGCACCGCGCCCGACGTCACGTCGAACGGCTCGTCGGGTGGCGCCCAGGGCGGCACGCCGGACACCGCGGCCGAGGCCTTTCCGTCCGGCGCGGCCGGGGCCGCCCCGGGCACGGCGGTCGGCACCATGGAGGGCACCCTCACGGTGCACCGGCTCGACGGCGCGAAGATCACGACCTCCGCCGAGGCCATGGACGCGATCGCCGAGGCCCTCGACCTGCCCGACCATTTCGGGCACAACCTGGACGCGCTCTACGACGTGCTGACCGACCTGTCCTGGCTGCCGCCGGGCGAGCACCTGCTGGTCTGGACGGAGCCGTCGGCGCTGCGGGCGGCGGACCGGCCCGCCTACGAGGCCGTCCGGACCGTCCTCGCCGACGCCGTGGCCGACGACGCCCCCGGGGAGTCCTTCCTGTCGGTTCTCATCCTGACCGACTGAGCCGTCGCCACGCAGTGCGCGCAGAAGGCGCCGGCGCGCCCCTCGCGGCAGCTGCAGTGCCGGCGCAGGACGCCGTCGACGACGCGGAACTCGACGCACGCGGCGCCGTCGTCGACCTCGGCGGTCACCAGCGCCGGGCTGAACCGGACCAGCTGGACCGCTCCCGCCCCCGCCAGTTCCCCGCCGCGCGTCAGCGCCGCCGGTTCCGCCCGCTCGGCCTCGGCTCCGATCAGATCCGCGATCTCTTGCATCGGTGCCTCCCTCCTCATGAAGAGACGTACCCGAAGGGTCGATGGTTCCGCGATGACAAGATGCGATAAATCCTGCCAAAGGGAATCATGTGCATGGCTGTTGGTAAGTGATCCATGTTGCTAGTGTTTCGCCACCGTTAACCGCGCAGTGCAATGGTGCGAGGGATTATGGCTGGCCGAAAGTACACGATCGGGGTAAAGATTTTTACCCTGCTTCTTGTACCAATCGTATCCCTTGTATTGATCTGGGCGTTCGCGGCCGGTTTGACCCTACAGGGTGGCCGGGAACTCCTCGCGATCCGCGACGGTTACCAGAACGTCGTTCTGCCCGTGAGGGCGATGACCACCGCGCTCCAGCACGAGCGCCTGCTCTCGCTCTCCGTGCTGGGGGACGTGGACGCCTCGCGTGCCGGGCTGCAGGCCCAGCGGGTACGGACGGACCGAGCCCGCTCTGAGCTGGAACGGACCATCACCAGGGCCGGGCCGGACCTCGCCCCCGGCACCCGGGAACGCCTGGACCGGTTCCGCGCCGCGCTGGACCGGCTCGCCGGCACCCGCGGCACGGTCGACACCCGGGCCGAGACCCGGCTTCGGGTCCTGGACGCCTACGGCGAGATCATCGCGGTCGCGTTCGACGCCTACGAGAAGATCCGGATATCCGGTGACATGGAGCTGACCGACCAGGCGCGGGCCCTGGTCACGGTCGGGCGGAGCCGCGAGATGCTCAGCCGGCAGGCCGCGCTGCTGGCCGGGGCCGCGGTCGAGGGGGCCATGACCCCGGCCGAGCACACCAGGTTCGGCGAGCTGGTCACCGGCCGGAGGCTGCTGTACTCGCTGGGGCTGGAACAGTTCGACCCCGAGTTCCGGGCCCTGTACGCCTCCCTGCACGACTCCGCCGCCTACGCCTCGTTCGAGCGGATCGAGGACGCCGTGGTCGCCCACGCCATGCCGTCCCCCTCCTGGGCGACGGCCGCCACCGCGCTCTCCGACGCCTTCGACAGGCGCGCCGGGGACGTGGGCGCGCGCATCGGCGAGCGTTCCGTGCCGCTCGCCCGGCAGGTCCTGATCCGGATCGGCCTGGCCGGCGGGCTCGGCCTGCTGGCCGTGGCCCTGTCCGTCTTCGTCTCGGTACGGTTCGGCAGGCGGCTGACCCGCGAGCTCGCCGGGCTCCAGCGGGCCGCCCTGGAGCTGGCCGAGGAGCGGCTGCCGGACGTGGTCCGGCGGCTCCGCCGGGGCGAGGACGTCTGCTCCGAGGTGCCCGCGATCGACGTCGGCAGCACCGCCGAGGTCGCCGGGGTGGCCGAGGCGTTCTCCTCGGTCCAGCGCACCGCGGTCGAGGCCGCCGCCGACCAGGCCCGGCTGCGCAGGGGCGTCAACGAGGTGTTCGTGAACCTGGCCAGGCGCAGCCAGTCCCTGCTCTACCGGCAGCTGGCCATGCTGGAGGCGATGGAGCGGCGGGCCGGTGACCCGGAGACCCTGGAGGACCTGTTCGGCCTCGACCACCTGACCACCCGGATGCGCCGCCACTCCGAGGGGCTGATCATCCTGTCCGGGGCCACCCCCGGGCGCGGCTGGCGGGAGCCCGTCACGGTCCACGACGTGGTCCGCGCGGCGTCCGAGGAGATCGAGGACTACCCGCGCGTGACGATCGACGTCCCGTACGGGCCGTGCGTGACCGGCCCGGTGGTCACCGACGTGATCCACCTGCTCGCCGAGCTGGTGGAGAACGCCGCCCTGTTCTCTCCCCCGCACACCCGAGTACGGGTGCACGGCGAGACGGTCGCCAGGGGCTACGCGATCGAGGTGGAGGACCGGGGACTGGGCATCTCCCCCGAGGAGACGGACCGGCTCAACGCGCTGCTGGCCGATCCCCCCGAGTTCGACCTGGCCGACAGCGAGCGGCTCGGCCTGTTCGTCGTGGCGCGGCTCGCCGCCCGGCACGGCATCCGGGTCCTGCTGCGCCCCTCCCCCTTCGGGGGCACCACGGCGATCGTGCTGCTCCCCCAGGAGCTGGTGGTCGACCCGGCCGCCCTGCGCCTCCCCCGGCCCGGCGAGGAGGAGAGACGGTCCGCGGCGGAGGGCGGCCCGTCCGGACGAGCGGGGCGGAGCGTGCCCGGCGCCCCCCTCGGGGGACCGGACCCCGCGGTGAGCGGCGCGGCACGGACCGGCGGCCGGGAGAGCCGGAACGCCAGGGACGGCAGGGAGAGCAGGGACGGAAGGGACGGCGAGGAGAGGGTGCCGGGCGGCGTGCTCACCTCGTTCCGGGACGGATGGCGGCGCGCCGGGCAGGACGGCGGGCCGTGACGGGCGAGCGCCGGTTCGACCGGGAGGCCGGTCCGGTCGTCCGCCCCTACACGATGACCCGGGGCCGGACCAGGGCCTCGGGAGCCCCCTTCGACCTGCTGACCCCGGTGGTGGCGACCGGCGCCCCGCGCCGGGGCCTGCCCGCCGAGTACGTGTCGATCCTGGACGCCTGCCGGGCACCGCTGCCGGTCGTGGAGCTGGCCGGGCGGACCGGGCTGGCCGTCGGGGTCCTCAGGGTGCTCCTGGGCGACCTGCGCGAGAGCGGGCTGATCGTCGTGCCGCCCCCGTCCTCCCCGTCCGCTCCGTCCGCTCCGTCCGGGATGCCGCACGAGCAGGTGCTCCGCCACCTGCTCGCCGCCCTCAGGGCCCTGTGAGCCGTCCGCGCCCGTTCCTTTCGCCGGGTTCGAGGCCGGGCGGGGCCGGCCGGTCGGTGGCCAGCCGGGCGTGCCGCTCCACGTCGTAGCGGACGCCCTCGTGGCGCAGCTTGGCCCGTTCGACCCCCTCGGGCAGGAATCCGGCCCTGGTGGCCACCGCGCAGGACGCGACGTTGCCGATGCGGTGTCCCAGCTCCAGGCGGAACAGCCCGCGCTCCAGGAACGCCCACTCGGCCAGCCTCATGGTGGCCGCCACCGCCACACCGCGCCCCCGGGCGCGCGGGAGCGTCCAGTAGGAGACCCAGCCGGTGTCGTGCGCGTCGATGTTGCTCACCGCCACGTTCCCCACGACCTCCCCGCCGCAGACCACGGCGAACGCCTGCGCGTCGTCGCGGAACCCCCAGATGCCGATCCACTCCAGCGCCGCCCGCGCGGTGTCGACGGGCCGGGCCGCCTGGTCGGCCATGTCCGGGGAGCGGAACGCGTCGAGCACGACCGGCACGTCGTCGGGTCGCCACCCGCGCAGCTCCACCTCAACCATGCCGTGCAGGGTATTGCCCGGCGGCCCGCCCGTGAAGGGACAGCGGATCCGCCCCTGAAGGGACAGCGGATCCGCCCGTGAAGGGACGCCGGTCTCGGCCGTCAAGGGCACCGGTCCCACCGGGGCAGGGCGCCGGATCCGGACCTCCGGAGGCCGCCGGTTCGCCCCGGAGACTTGATCACCCGGAGACGGATCTTGTGAGAGCGGTTTCACGACGACAGGATGGGCCCATGACGACTGTCCGGCCGTACCGCCCCGATGACCGTGCCGCGCTCTACGACATCTGCGTGCGGACCGCCCACGAGGGCGGTGACTCCCGGCACATCTACCCCGACCTCGACCTGATGCCGAGTATCTTCGCAGCTCCGTACGTGTTCCTCGAACCCGATCTGGCCTTCGTGCTGGACGACGGCGGTCGCGCGGCCGGCTACGTGATCAGCACCGCGGACACCGCCGCGTTCGCCCGCGCGTTCCGGGACAGGTGGCTGCCCCGGGTGAGAGAGCGCTTCCCCGAGCTGGACGGGCCGCCCTCCTCGCCGAGCGAGGTGATGATCGATCTGTTGCACCGGCCGGAGCGCATGGTCCTTCCCGAGCTGGCCGCCTACCCGGCGCACCTGCACATCGACCTGCTCCCGTCCCACCAGCGCAGGGGAGGGGGCCGCGCCCTGATGCACGCCCTCCTCGACGCCCTGCACGGAAAGGGGGTGCCGGCCGTCCACCTCGGCATGGTGAGCACGAACACCGCGGCCAGGGCCTTCTACGACCGTCTCGGCTTCCACGAGATCCCGGTCCCCGACCCCGGCCCGCTCACCTATCTCGGCCGGAGAACGGACCGGACAGCGCCGCCCACTGCAGCAGCATGATCGCCTTGGCGTCGGCGATCTCCCCCGAGGCGATCATGTCCAGCGCCTTGCGGAAGGGCAGTTCCAGCAGCTCGATGTCCTCGCCGTCGTCGGCCAGCCCGCCGCCGTCGGAGACCTTCCGGTCCGCCCGGTACGGCGCGGCGAAGAAGTGGATGCGCTCGGTCACCGACCCGGGGCTCATGTAGACGTCGAAGACGTGCTCCACCTCCCCGATCTCGTAGCCGGTCTCCTCCTGGGCCTCCCGGCGGATCGCGGTCTCGGGGTCGTCGTCGTCGAGCAGCCCGGCCGCCGTCTCGATCAGCATGCCGTCGGGGTGGCCGTTCGCGTAGATCGGGTAGCGGAACTGCCTGATCAGCAGGACGGTCTCCCGCTCGGTGTCGTGGAGCAGGACCGTCGCGCCGTTGCCGCGGTCGTAGGTCTCCCGCTGCTCGGTGCTCCAGCCGCCGTCCCGGCGCAGGTAGTCGAACGTCGTCCTGCGCAGCACGTACCAGCTGGAGGAGAGCAGCTCCACCTTCCGCACCCGCACCCGCGGGTTGCCGGTCAGGTCCAGCCCCGCCCTGTCCAGTCCGGTACGTCCCCGTCCATCCGGGACGTTCACCCCGGGCACCTCACCGGACACGGCTCACCTGCTCTTCCCCTCCGCGGCGGGCCGCGCGGCCGGGCCGGCCGTCGGCCGGACCCGCCCCAGGTCCGGGAGCGGGTCCACGGGCGACAAGTCTGCCCTAGTTCACCCCGTTCCCATCGGCCGGGGAGACGGCCCTCAGCGACGCGGAGACGTCGGGGTCGCGGGAGAACGCCGCCGCCAGGCCGGTCACGGTGAGGATCCGTTCCAGGACCCCGTACACACCGGCCAGCCGCAGGGACCCTCCGGCCGCGCCGGCACGGCGCTGGAAGGCCAGCATCGTCCACAGGCCGGTGGAGTCACAGAAGCTCAGGCCGCTGACATCGAGGACCAGGTGACACGCCCCGCCGTCCAGCTGCTCCGCCAGCACGTCGTGAAGCCGGGGGCTGGACAACTTGTCCAGCTCACCGTCGAGCGCGATGACCGAAGCGTCCTGGTGCCTGCGAACTGAGAGATCAAGCCGCGTCGTCATCCTCCACGATCCTTACGCCGGTTGTGCCGAGGCTATTTTAAAGATCTTGGGGAGAAGACACTCTCCGGCCAACTGCAACACGCCCGTAAGCGAATCGCATCCCGGCCTTGAGCCTCCCGTCACCCTCCGCAGCGGGCCCGTGCCCGGAAATCGTCCACATCGGATCGGGGGTCCCAGATAGATCTAGGACCTGTGGGGCACTCAGCAGCTATGAGCCACGATCCGGAGAGCCACGACTTCATTGGGAAGGGGGTCGGCGATGGACTTTCGGGCCGACCCAGGACAATGGGAGAGATCGCCGTGAATCTGGCGGTCAGCGAATCTCTCGCCAACCACGGTCACCACGCGCTGGTCAACGCCCACGAGGCCGCGGCCAGCAGCCACCAGCTCATGGCCGACGCGGGTGTGGGCGATGTCGACCAGCATCTCGAACTGGCACGGTGGCACCGCTGGTGCGCCATCGTCGAGGACCAGCTCGCCGACGAGGCGGACCAGCGGACTCCCGCCAAACGGGACCGGAACGACTGACGGACCGGAACGACCGGCGAGGCCGAAGGACGGCAGGAGCGGGGGGGGGGGGGGGGGGGGGGGGGGGGGGGGGGGGGGGGGGGGGGGGGGGGGGGGGGGGGGGGGGGGGGGGGGGGGGGGGGGGGGGGGGGG
>NZ_JBVJIA010000055.1:0-37594 GCF_055586505.1 Streptosporangium sp. NPDC050148
TTGCCGCTTGCGCACGATCTTCGGCTCGAAGCTGGCGTCTCGGTCCCGCGGCACCGCGATCTCCACCGGGCCAACATCGGTGATGACGGTCTTAGTGCGGGTGCCGTTGCGGGTGTTGCCACTGCCGCGGCCGGCCGGCTCGTGCTTGTCGTAGCCGAGGTGGTCGGTGATTTCGCCTTCCAGCGCCGACTCCAGGACCAGTTTGGTCAACCGGCCCAGCAGCCCGTTCTCACCGACCAGGTCCAGTCCCTCGGCGCGGGCCTGGTCGACCAGTTTGGCCACCAGCTCACGGTCCGAGGTCTCGTCGTTCCGCGTCACCGCGGGCTCCTCCAGGTCCATCGCTTCGGATGCCTGGATCACGGTACTCGTCACAGGTGTCTCCTTGATCAGGAGTTACACCGTTGTTTGTACAGTCCCTGGCTCGGCTGTCACCGTTCGTCCACTCCCACCTCGGAGTCCACGGCACCTACACCTTCGCCCTGCCCGACCTCGCGCCCGGCGCCATCCGCGACCTGCGTGACCCGGACGCCACCGAGGACGACGAGATCTGACCAACACGGGTGCGTGTTGGGTCGGACCGGGGCGCCCTGCCCCGAGCCTCGGGCACTCAAGCAACCACAGTTGACTATTCTCGAAATAGTCAACTAGAGTTGCTTGCATGCCGGTACAAGACGCACCCGTACCCCAGGATCCCGCCGACGCGCTCGCGGCGGTCGCGGCGCTGCGGCGCCTGGCCGACCAGCTCGAGGACGCCGCCGTGGAGCAGGCCATGCGCGCCGGGTGGGGCTGGCCGGAGGTCGCCGAGGCGCTCGGCGTCACCCGCCAGGCGGTCCACAAGAAGCACGCCAAGCGGCTCATCGCCGCCGGCGTGACGCTGAGGAGACGACAGTGAGCACGATCGACCACTACATCAACGACATCGTCGTACGGGGAGCGGCCGAGGCGCGGGAGGAGAGCTCTGCCACCACCGAGGCCCACCACCTCCTGCTGGCCATCGCCGCCGTCGAGGGCACCGCCGCGCACCGCGTGCTGACGGCGGCGGGGCTCGGGCGGCAGGCGATCAGGGATGCGCTGGACCGGGAGTTCGAGCACAGCCTCAACACGGTCGGGGTGTCCCTCGCCTCCTACGACCTTCCGAAGCCCTTCCGCAACCCCAAGGATCACCCGAGGCCCGGCGCCTCCGCCCGGCTCGCGCTCGAACGCGGCTTCGCCGCCGCCAAGGGCAAGAAGGACCTGCGTCCCGCCCATCTGCTGCTCGGCGTCCTGAGCGCCGGCGTCGGTACCGTGCCGCGCGCGCTCGCCCTGGCCGGTGTCGACCGGGCCGGCCTGATGGATCTCCTCCAGGAGACGCTCGCGCGCGAAAACTGGTAACCGGCCCCCCTGTCCCCACGCTCCGGCCCGGTTCGGGTCGCGATGCGCCATGCCCTCGTGCCGGGCTTGCGCCGGCATGTGCTCCGGCACGAGGTCATCCGATCACGAAGAGAGGCCGTTTCATGACGAAGAGCAACGACGTCGTGCTCGACGTCGACGGGCTGCGCATGCGCTACGGCTCGCTCGACGTCCTGCACGACGTCACGTTCCAGGCCCGCCACGGCGAGGTTCTGGCCTTGCTGGGTCCGAACGGCGCTGGCAAGACCACCACGATCGAGATACTGGAGGGCTTCCGCGTCCGGTCGCAGGGCCGGGTCTCGGTGCTCGGCGCCGATCCCGCGCATGGCGACGAGCAGTGGCGGGCCAGGCTCGGGATCGTGCTGCAGTCCTGGCGCGACCACGGCAAATGGCGGGTACGCGAGTTCCTCGCCCACCTCGGCACCTACTACGCCCCCTACACCGTCCCCGGGATCTCGCGGCCCTGGGACCCCGACGAGCTGATCGAGAGAGTCGGCCTGACCGAGCACGCCGGCAAGAAGCTCAAGACACTCTCAGGCGGCCAGCGGCGCAGGCTGGACGTGGCGATCGGCCTCGTGGGGCGCCCCGAGGTGCTGTTCCTCGATGAGCCGACCACCGGCTTCGACCCGCAGGCCAGGTCCGACTTCCACGATCTCGTACGCGACCTGGCCGACGCCCGCGAGACCACCGTCCTGCTCACCACCCACGACCTGGACGAGGCCGAGAAGCTGGCCGACCGCATCCTCGTGCTGAACGGCGGCCGGATCGTCGCCGACGGCACCGCCGCCGAGCTGGCACGACGGATCGTCGGCGAGGACGAGGTGCGCTGGGTGCGCGACGGGCGGCGGTACGTCGAGCGGACGCCCGACTCGACCACGTTCGCCCGCGAGCTGTTCGCCCGCTACGGCGACGACGTCCAGGAGCTGGAGGTCCAGCGGGCCTCGCTGGAGCAGACGTACCTGGCGCTGGTGCGCGAGGCCGAGGAGGTGGCCCGATGAACGCGACCGTACTGCGCGCGGGCTGGTCCCGGGGTCTGATCGAGCTGCGGCAGTCGTTCACCAACGGCGCCGAGCTGTTCTCCCACTTCCTGTGGCCTGCCCTGATGGTGGCCACGCTGTTCTTCATCCGGGACCTGCCGGTCGGCGCTCTCCTGCTCGGCGCCGTGGCCTTACCCGGCATCCTCGGCATGAACGCCGCGACCGGCGTGATCGGCATGAGCCAGCAGCTCACCGCCGACCGCGAGGACGGCACGCTGCTGCGTGCCAAGGCGACCCCGCACGGGATGCCCGCCTACCTGATCGGCAAGGTGATCTCGGTGTCCGGCGGCCTGCTCGCCGACCTGGCGATCTTCCTCGTGCCCGCCGTACTCCTCGTCGAGGGGCTGCGGATCGGCCCGCAGTCCTGGCCCGGTCTGGCCTGGGTACTGGCGCTCGGCCTGGTCGCGACCCTGCCCATCGGTGCGGTCCTGGGCTCGATGTTCACCACTGCCCGCGCCCAAGGACTGATCCAGCTACCGTTCCTCGCTGTGATCGGCATCTCCGGCATCTTCTACCCAATCACCGTACTGCCCGAGTGGCTGCAGTGGATCGCCCAGATCTTCCCCGTCTACTGGATGGGGCTCGGCATGCGGTCGGCCCTGCTGCCGGACGCGGCGGTCGTCGTCGAGATCGGCGCGTCCTGGCGACACCTGGAGACCGCCGGAGTGCTGGGCGCCTGGGCGCTGCTCGGCCTGCTCATGGCGCCGGTCGTGCTGCGGCGGATGGCACGCGGGGAATCCGGCTCGACGGTGGCGGCACGCCGTGAGCGTGCCCTGCAGCGGACCGGGTGAAGGCCATGACCGTCACGACGGTGACCAGCCGGTCCCTGGCGCCGGACCTGGCCCGGGGCGTGATGTTGCCGGCGATCGCGGTGGCGGATCTCATCCGATCCCGCAGCAGACGAAGCCTGACCCGCCACCCGCATCAGAACGGCCGGTCACGGTAAGAGCCGCCTGCCGGGCTCCTTATCGTGACCGGCCGCTTGGTTGCTGCTCAAGCCCCGTGACCGGTGGCTCCTCGATGCCCTCGCGCGGCCTGCAGCCCGTCCTCACCCATGAGGCCAACCTAAGCGCTCGGCGCGGCCGCCACCCTCGATCAGCGTTCAGGTGCCGCCGCCGAGGATGGCGGCCATCCGGTAGGCGGCGTGGGAGTCGAGCTTGCGCCGTCCGCGGTTGTAGCGCTGGGTGGTGACCGGGGAGGCGCGGACGAACAGCGGCTCGCCCCGGGCCCGGCCCTGCAGCAGCGGCTCCAGCAGCGCGCGCACCCGGGGCGGAACCGGCAGGCGGTCGGTCCTGCCGCCCTTGCGCCGGAACAGGATCACGGCGTGCCCGGCGTCGACGGCGACCGAGCCGACGGTGAGGGAGACCGGCTCGCCGACGCGGACGGCGCACACGCTCAGCAGCGCCACGGCCGCATGCGTCGGCCGGATAGGGCTCGGCGCCGTCGATCAGCGCGGTGGCCTCCTCGACGGTACGGCCCAGTTGTTCCATTCACGCTACTTGCTGTAGCCGATCACCACCGCGCTCCAAGTTGGTGGAAGGTGGTGTTGGTCTGGGCGTCGTTACGGAGGGTGTAATTGTCGGCCGGCAAATTGTTGCAAACCCACGACTGAGGCGGATCCTCCAGCCTGTAGTAAAGGCGGCAGCTGGTCAACAGCCCATGGCGGAGCAACCTCCATTGGCCCTGCCCGGTTCCGTTGGCATCGACGTCGATACTGATCGTCCCGCCGGGGAAATTGTAAAAGTGGAGAGCGCAGGTTGGAACGACATACCCGGGATCGGCCTGGCAGCGCTGCGTCGGGTTCGCCGCTGCACCGCCCGCCGAGGCGGCGGCGGGCGCGGTCAGCAACATCACCAAGGCTGATATTCCACCTGCGAGAGTGAGGAGTTTCTGCCGATTCATCATCATCCTTTGCTGCTTACGAGCGATCGTTGCGGATACCGCGATTAAGTTGTACGCGGGGTAGCGGAAATAGCGCATGTTTTCGTTGTACGGCTACTGTGATCTTACAGAACCGCAACGCAAGTGAAAAAGCATAGAATTTGCCATTTTTCGCTTTTATCCTGCCAGGCGGTTACACCATCCTGGTTTGCGCTTTCAGTCCGTCGACGGGCCTGTCATGGGCTGGATCATCGGTGCCGCGTGCTTCGTCGCGGTCAGTGCTGTGGCGCTCATGCTCGCGGACGGCAACTCCTGGTCGGCGGCGTTGATGGTTGCTGCGATCGCCTTCGGCGGCGCACGCCCCTCGCCGACAAGGTCATCGGGTCGCCGGATCAGCCGCAGCGCTCGCGCCGACGCTGAACCTGCCACCGTGCACCAGCAGGCCGCACCAGTTGGCCGGGGCCGGAGCGGTCACGCGAAGACGCGCTCGACGACAGTCGCCTGGCTGCACCGGTTCAAACGGCTCCGGGTGCGCTACGAGCACCGCGCCGACCTCCATCAAGGAATGCTCGACCTGGCGTGCAGCCTTGTCTGCCTACACCGCCTTCGGACCTCATTTTGAAACGATCAGTTGGGAAACGTGAGGAACGGCTGTGGTCTTCACCCTACTGGCGCAGGTGGTTGATGCGGGTGAGCACGTCGTCCACGTGAGGGTGTATCTGGACCTTCAACCCCTCGCTCCAAACCTCATCCTGGTAGTGACAGCTGAGGTACAGGTCCCTGGCGTGCTCCAGGACCGGACGGTGTTCCGGAGGCAGGTGGTCCAGGGCCCAGTCAGCGGCGGCGTCCTTGGGTTTGATCTCACCCGTGGCCAGGGTGGTCCAGATGCGGGCGAGGGTCAGCAGGACGTTGCGGGTGTCGCCGTCCAGATCGGCCAGAAGTTCGGGGATGCCCGCAACGCTCGCCCGGACGAGGTCCGCGTGCGGCACCGGGTCCAAGAGCTCGGCAGGAGGCGGCCCGACCAAAGGGTGGTCGCCTGTCAGGACCACGGTGAGGACCAGGGCCAGGTCCGGCATCGGGCCGCGTTGCGGAGTCCCGCCCGTTTGGAACTCCTCGCGCAGCCACTCGCCGTAGAGGAAGTCGCCAACCGGCGGGAACCGCCAGGGGCGGACCTCTGACTGGACGACAACGGTGAGTTCGACCGGCCGGACGGTAGGCGTGAGGCCAGAGATCTCCAGCAGACCCTCGACGAGCGCCCGCCGCTTCCGCTCATCGAGACTGCGCCGTGTAACGGTCAGGACGTCCAGGTCGCTGGCCGGGGCGAGCCCCCCGAGCACGGCGGAGCCGTGGAGATACGTCCCCAGGAGGTCCGGCCCCACGACGTCACGGACGAGCCCGACGGTCTGCTCAAGTTGATCCATCACATCAGTCTGACTACTTATGAGCTTTAGGGTCTTCAGACGTCCAGCATCGACAGGGCGTCATCAGCGTGCGGGTGCTCTCATCCAAGCAGGCCACCGTCTTCGACCCCAGGCAGTAGCGGCACCCCAAGACGGCCGCGACCGCAGGGTCGGACCAGAGGCGATGCTCCCCGGCCGCCGTGGCCCGTGCCCGGGTCGCGCCCGGCCTGGATCTGCCTGCGTCCGCGACATCGCGCCCGCGCCTCACCATCACGGCAAAGGTAGGTGGGTAACTCTCGTGTCACGCTAAGCGGCGGGAGGGGTGCGTGGATGGATTGTGCGCTGGACATGCCTTCTGGCCAGGAAGAACACTCACGCGTCGACTTACCGTCGCCCTCGGGACCACCTTGTTCCTCGGTCTCCTGACCCCTTCCGCCCATGCCGGCACCCTTGCCACCTCGCCGCGCCAGCCGGTCATCATCCCGGCGGGGATCGAAGCCCACCAGGTCCACCAGGCGCACATCGGGGTGTCGGGCATCGCCCACCTGCAGACCAACCTCGACCTCCAGCCGACCGCGTCGGGCACCTGGGCCGACGCCGCCTTGCAGGTCACGCTTCCCGCGGCCGGTACCTACGTGCTCAACCTGGACGTCCGCGGACTGCTCCAGGGCGGACTGCTCCAGGGCGGGCCCCCGGTCAACGCCTACATCATCGCCCGCCTCTTCAACGTCACCTCAGGCACCGTCGTGCCCAACAGCGCGCGGATCGGCGACCGGCCAGCGGCCGAGCCCCCGGCGGGCGTGTTCGGAGAGATTCGGCCTCCAGGGCGGCCGGCTCGCGGGCCCGGACCGCGGCGATCGGTTCGGGCTCGGGGTGAGTAGATGGTCGGCGCGGTCGCCCTGCACAGGGCGCGGCTCCCTTCCAGCGCACGCAGGCCACCTTCCTCGTTGGGGCTCGTGTCCCAGCGCGAGGAGATCGTCTTTACCGTGCGCCGCGTTCACTTCGAGCACCTGAATGACTACATTCTGTAATGACTTCGAGGTGGCCGGCAGATCATCGTCCGGCCCGACGAGAAGCCTGGTCCTGTCCTGTCACACAACCGAAAGAGAACCAGCATGCCGCGCATCACGAAGACCGCCATGGCCATCGCCATGACCCTGACCGCCTGCACCGGCGCACTCACCGCCTTCGCCGCCCCGGCGCTGGCCGACCCCGGCGGCACCTCCGGCCCGGGCGTCCGCGCCGCCGCCGTCGTCAACGCCGATGGCTCCATCGTGCGCTCCAAGGGCGTCACGACCGTCCGGAAGATCGCCACGGGCCAGTACTGCATCCGGCTCGACGCCGACGTCAACGCCGCCACCACCGCCCCGGTGGCCACCGTTCGCTGGACGAGCGCGCCCTGGAACTCCAGCATCTTCGTCCGCCCTGACGGCGTCGCAAGCTGCGGGGACTCCCGCGACGTGTTCGTCGGCACCGGCACCGCCGCCGGCGCCCGCGACACCGGCTTCCACGTCATCGTCCCCTGACCGGAGCCCGCAGTAATCAGGCATCACCTCGCGTTGATGGCCACCGCCGAAACCACCCATGAGATGGGCGGGGAACCTGGCCAAGGGGGCGCCCCGCGCGCCCCCTGCACGCGGGAGTAAATCAGTAGAAGATCTCGGCGCCCCCGACCTTGATCCGGTGGGGGTGGCTGTCGACGACGAGATACCGACAGTCGTCGTAGGGGACCTCCAGGACGACGGGGCTGACGTTGTAGAAGCCGCCGTGGTAGCTGTAGGCGTCCCCGTCGAGTTATGCCTGGTAGTCGTCGCTGTCCATGAGGCACACCCGGGCGGTCGAGCCGCGCAGTTCCACCTCGAAGCGAGCGCCGGACGGTGGGTGGGTCCGGTGCCGACCGGCCGCTGGGGGGCTTGGGTGCGGGCCTGTTCGCGTCGGGAGGTGGCCAGGTCGGCCGCGGCCGGATCGCGGCGGGCGTGCTCCCGGTGGCGGCGGGTGTCGTCGAGCCGACGGCGGTGTTCCTGTTCGCCGGTCGAGGCAGCCCGCCTCGGTCAGAGCGGCCAGCTGCCGGTCCGGAAGCCACGCGGCGGCCGAGCGGGTCTTCGGCACCCTGATGCCGCACCGCCGGCCCGCAACCACGAGACCCGATCGGCCGACTCCGAGTCGATGATCTATCGGTATTGGTCGACGGCCGACGACATGACCCGCCGCTTGACCGGAACGGCCACCCCGACCTGGCGCGATCCCGCACCGGGCGGTCACTTCGGGGCGTCCCGTAGGGCGGATCGAGCGCCTGATGGCCGGCCGGACGGTGGTGATGGTGGCCCACCGGATGCGGACGGTCCAGCGCGCCGACCGCGTCGCCTTCCTGGACGGCGGCCGGGTCGTCGAGGAGGGCGATCACGAGGAGCTGGTACGCCGATTTCCTCCACGTTGGTGCGGTAGGCTCCCGGTAGCAGCTAGCCAAATTTGGCTAGTGAAGATCGGGAGGGTTCGATGAAGCCGGTACGGCTGCTGGTCCTGGGCGCGCTGCGCAGGCGCGGGCGCGCCCACGGCTACCAGGTCCGCGCGGATCTGGAGTCGTGGGGCGCGCACGAGTGGTCGACCGCCACCTCGGGCTCGGTCTATCACGCGCTCAAGAGCATGGCCGCTCAGGGCCTGCTGGTGACACACGAGACGGTCGCCTCCGAGGCCGGGGGACCGCCGCGAATCGAGTACGAGCTGACCCGGCAGGGCGAGCGGGAGTACCTCGACCTGCTGGGTCAGGCGCTGGCCGATCGCGAGCCCAGCCTGGACGTGCTGGGCGCCGCTGTCGGCCTCATCGAGGACCTTCCCCGGGAGCGGGCCCTGGAGTTGCTGCGCCGGCGGGCCCGCGCCATGCGCGAGTGGCGCGCGAGCATCACCGCGTACCTGCCCGAGGGCACGGATCTGGCGACCTGGGGCCCGGTCGGCGAGGTGCTGTCCCTGTGGCTGAGCACCGCCGACGCCGGCGCCCAGTGGACCGACCGGATGATCCACCGCCTGGAAGAGGGCGCGTTCACCATGGCCGACGAATAGGAGTTCCCCCGATGGCCAACGAGATCGCCATACCGCTGCTTCCCTGCCGCTCCATCGACGAGATGGTCGACTTCTACACGATGCTCGGTTTCCGCCAGGTCTACTACCAGGTCCGGCCGAACCCGTACGTGTTGCTCAAACGCGAGGATCTCCAGCTGGGCTTCTTCGGCATGCCGGAGGCGTTCAAGCCCGAAGACTCCTACGGGACCTGCGCGATCGTCGTACCGGACACCGCAGAGCTGTTCGAGGCGTTCGCCGCGGGCATGCGCGCGGCACACGGCAAGCTCCTGGTCTCCGGCATCCCCCGGATGACCCGGCCGCGCAGGCGGAAGAACGACGGCAACCACTCCGGCTTCGCCGTCATCGACCCCGGCGGCAACTGGATCCGCTTCACGACCGCCCGCCCCCTGCCGGAGAAGGAGGAGGCCACGAGCAGGCTCACCACCTCGCTGGACCGGGCGGTCGTGATGGGCGACTCCAACGGCAATCACGAGCGGGCGGCCGAGATCCTGGACGGCGCCCTGGAGCGGGACAAGGACACCGCGTCGGCGGCCGAGCTGCTGGAGGCGCTGGTCTACCGGGCCGAGCTCGCCGTCCGCGCCAAGGACCACGCCGCCGCCGGGCACGCTCTGGCCCGGGCGCGCGCCCTCACCCTGACCGAGACGGAACGCGAGCGGCTCGCCCAGCCCCTGGCGGCCATCGACGACCTCGAGGCCGTGTTAGGTCTCTGACCGGGTACGGCGCTTGCGCGGGGCCGCCGAGCGGGGCGGCTGCGCGCGCATGTGGTCGCGCACGCGGGTTCTGCGCGCCGCGTGACCGATGCGTCAGACGGCGCGATCGGCGGGGGAGCGGGACGGGTCCGCACCACGGTCCGGCGGATCACCTCGCGTACCGGTTCACTGCGTGCGGTACCGGCGACGATGTCGCGTTGCAGCCGGGCCTCGGCCACGCCCGCAGCGTGGGGAGTCGTGTGATCTTCCCGCCTTTACGCCTCGCCCGGGTTTGTTCGGATTTTCGGGACGGCCCCAACGGGACAGATACCTAGCGCCTCTGCCCAGCCCACCACCACTCACCTGACTTTTCGTATCTTCTTGACTACATTCGGTGAGCGGTCGATCGGGGAGAGGTTCCCCCCGCGGACCGCATACGCCTCCGCCCCTACCGGCACCTGGCACCGCCTCCCAGGGCGCTCCGCCGGGTCCAAAGGAGCAGCATGCAGGCATTCCAGACCGGCGAGATCCCCCACGGTTTCGCCTTCACCGAGAACGGTGCACTCATCCACTACAAATACGCCGTCGTCTTGGCCATCCCCATGGCCAACCAGCCCAGCTGGTCCGGCGACGGCTATCTCTCCTTCGGCAGTGACTGGGCCGATGCACGGCTCAGGGTCGCCGTCCACGACGGCACAACCTGGAGCGCCGTCGAGACCATCGACGTCCTCGCCGGAGGGCCCCGCGTCAACTTCGGCAGCAGCAAGCTGGCCGCCCTGGCACACAAGATCAGCATCGGCCGGGTGAAGACCGGCCCCAACGACACGGTGGACGACGCCCCAGCAAGCTGGCTGCTGCAATACCAGGCCCTCTAACCACCCGGGCACGTCCCGGCGGCCCCGGTCCGGCGCCCCGTCCGGCAGGGCTGCCGGAACGGCGCCACCAGCCCGAACGCACCGACCCCCGCGCGTACAAGGGCGGTTCGCACCGCCGGAGGAGAACATCCTCACCGTGGCGCGCGGTGGCCGGTGTGCCCGGGAACGGCGCTGCGGGGAACGAAGACCTCTGGCCCGGGGCGCTCGGCGCCAGGTCAGAGGCTGCGCCCCCTGGCGGGGCCTGTTCGGGAAGATGCGCGAAGACGGCGAGCGGTAGGTGGGTCCAGCGCCGACCGGTCGCCGGGGTGCCCGGGCGCGGGCCTGTTCGAGTCAGGAGGCGGCCAGGCCGGCCGCGACCGGATCGGCGGGCCTGGTCTCGGTGGCGCCGGGCGTCGTCATCGAGCTGGACAGCCTCACCGCGAGGTGACGATGCCGGTCGTACGCGTGGGTCTGAGGGCTGGCCGACACCGGTGGGTGCAGGTGGGTGTCTTCCGGCTCTGCTCCCTACCCCTGGAGCTCGCCGGTGAGGCGCCAGGTGCAGCAGTCGGTGGGCCGACCGGCAGAGCTGAACCGATGCCGGTCGGCCCCAGGGTTCAGCTCGTCTTCAGCGTGCTCTTGGTCATGGGTCGGCAGGGCGGCGTTTGGAATACCACGCCGTCCAGGAAGTTGCCGGCCGTCGGGGAGCCTCCCGCGGCCGACACCGACTGAAAGGCGAATCGTGTGGTGGTCTGTCCCGGCGGGACGACGTAGACCCCGGTGTATCGGCGCCAGGCGGTGTCGTCATCGGAGATGTCCGGGGACGAGGCTCCGAAGGGGATCTGGGCCACGGTCGCGCCCGGTGCGCCGATGAGCACGTGCATCACGTCGGTACCGAGACGGCCTCGGTGATACAGCGACCAGGTCATCGGCGTGCCCGGCACGGTGGGCACGTCCTGGTAGAGGGTGGAGACCTGGGTGGCGTTGAGCTCGGCGAACTGCCCGCCATCGGCCGCCGGGACCCCGCTCGCGCCGCCTTGCCAAAATTCCAGCTTGTTGTCGGTGGCGGTGGTTCGCCAGCCGACGCCGGGGTTGGTCGAGGCGTCGGAGATGGAGTAGTCGACCCCGGTCACGGGCGGTCCCTCGAAGCTGCCGTTGATCAGGTCGACGGGCGCATAATCGCACGGAACGGCGACGGTGACCGTGGCGGTGCTGGTGCCGCAGGCGGTGGTGATGGTGTAGGTGAAGGTGTCGGTGCCACCCAGACCTGCGGCGGGTGTGTAGATCACGGTGTTGCCGGAGATCGTCGCGGTGCCGTTCGCGGGCTGGGTGAGGCCGGTGATCGTCGGCGCGGTGGCGGTGTCGTTGGCCAGGACGGGCACGCTGACGGCCGTGGCCTGCCTGGTGGTGACGCTGTCATCGGCGGCCCGGGTGGGTGAGATGGACTGCCCGCCGGCGATCTGGATCGGCGGGGCGGCGGTGTTGTTCCCGAGCTGACCCGGGGCGGCCAGGACGCTGCTGATCCCGGTCGGCCGGATGGTCATGGAGCCCCCGGCGGTGCCCTGCCTGACCTGGAAGGCGATGACCTTCGCCGGTGGGTCGGTCTTGCTGCCCGAGGAGGGGATCGTCAGGGTGTTACCGGAGATGGTGCCGGCCCCGGCTTGGCCGACGACGTCGGCGTGGGCCAGCAGCGACGACACGTCCCAGGTGGTGGTGTAGCTCCTGACCAGGAACGGCCACTGATTCGTGCGATGGGCCAGCGTAAGGGTGAAGGTGCCGCCCGGTGCGATCTGCCCGCCCCACAGGGACGGGGAGGTGGTGACCGAGATGGAGCCGCTGCCTAGCCTCATGCCGAACGCGTTCTTCCAGTAGTACTCGACGGGGTAGGTCGCCTGCCCCGTCCGGACACACGGCGCGGCGGCGGCTTGTGTGCCGGCTTGCTGCACACCGCCGGCGGCCCGCGCAGCGGCATCGGCCGCCACCGGCGTCCCCGACACGGCCAGCGCCGACAGCAGGCAGGCCAGCGCGGTGAGCGCGGATCTGAATCGTTGTGATGACAACACTGAACTCTCATTCCGTCGTGAGGGATGCCCTCATAGATCAACTTCACGACGGACGCTACTCTCCGTGGTCAACGGATTGCGGTAGGCGTGCATGTGATCTGTCGCCGGTCGCCGGCGGTGTCCAGGTCGGCCCGCCCGCGCCGGGGGTGGCCGAGGGAACGGGGCCGACAGGGCGACCGCTCGGGCGTCGGCCGCGGCCGCGCTGCCGGCTCACCTCGACGCGAGGTGACGATGCCGGTGCCGGGCCTGGGCCCATGGTCGGACCTCGTCGTCGAAGTGGTGGCGCAGGTGATCGCGAAGCAGGGTGGCATGAATCGTGCGACCCGGCGCGCGATGGAGCGCCCGGCTGGGGATGGTCCGCCATCATCGCAGCCCGGCTCATACGAGCCTCAGATCGCGAACACCGCCGATAGCCGGCCGACATGTCCACGGCTCGGTGGGCGGTGTCCTCGGCTGCTGCGAGCCCACGTGGTACGCGACAAGCACCGCTCATCCGTCAAGCGTGCGGCTGCTCACGGGGTCCATCGCAAATGGCCCTCCGCGTCAGCCCCCGCGAGGGACCGCCGCCGACGCCTGGGGGAGGCTTCCGTCTGCCTCAGGAAAGCGGGGGTGAGGGAGAGCGGTGACCGGCCGTGGTGTCGGCGACGGTTTTCAAGGTCAGGCTGTAGGCGGTGAGGACTTCACCGATGGGCTCGAAGTAGGAGGTGCCGCCCTGGCCGCAGTCGCCCGAGCCGCTGGAGGCGATGCCCTGGGCCTGGTCGATGGAGATGAAGGGGCCGCCGGAGTCGCCGGCCTCGGCGCAGACACTGGTGCGGGTCAGTCCGAAGACATTGCCTTGGGCGTAGGTGACGCTGGCGTCGCGTTGCTGGATGAGACCGCAGTGGAAGCCGCCGGCGGAGCCGGAGCGGCAGACGGATGCTCCTTCGAGAGCGATTCGGGCGCCGGCGACGGGTATGGTGCCGCCCTGGCCGTCGTCCACCGCCGGGGTGGTTCGCCAGCCGCTGTTGACCTGCACCCAGGAGTGGTCGCCGCCGGGGAAGACCGACCCGCGAAAGACCCCTTGAACGGTCCGGTTGAAGCCGGTGGTCACAGCGCCGGTCCTGCCGCAGTGCCCGGCGCTGACGAAACCGTCCCGAGACCCCTGGAACACCGCGAACCCCACCGAGCACCGCCCGGTACGGCCGACGTAAAAGGGGTGACCGCCCCGCACCTCGTGCGCCGCCGGGTCGTGCAACGGCTCGGGGACCTCGGTGGAGGGCAGGACGACCACCGCGGCCTTGTCCACCCCGACGGCCTCGATGACGTTCTGGGTCTCGTCGGTCTTCTGGGCCAGCAGCACCACCCTGTTGCGCTTGGCATCGACGTAGCGCACGCTGGCCACCAGCGGCTTCATCGGCAGCGCCTCATCGAGCATGCTCTTGATCGTGGCCAGTTCGCTCAGCGAGCGGGTGACGATCTCCGCGTGGGCACCGGCGGCCAGGATCATGGAAGTGTCGGCGGCGCTGGTGGTGGCCACCACCAGCCGATGGGCGCTGGGCCCCCGCAGCCAGGCGCCGGCGAAACGCGCCCCGAGCCTCTGGCGCAGCTGCGCCGCCAGCGGGCTCAGGCGGGCCTCATTGAGCAGCCGGGTCCGGGCTTGTTCCGCCGTCAGGCCCAGATCACGCTGCATCGCCTCCAGCATGGCCGGCGGTGGATCCGGCTCCACGGCGGCGGACGCGGTCACCGGGGGGGTCGATGGGGTGGCCGGCCGGTCTGTTCGGTGTGCGGCGCCGACCGGGGCGGCGGCCAGTGCGACAACGATGACGGCCAGAACGCAGTCCCTGCTCACGGCGTGTCCGGTGGACATGCGACCCCTCCTCGGCCTTGGTTCTCAAAACGTGAGGGGAAGGTGCCACCGACCACGGGCTGATCGTGTGACGCGGGCAACGCGATCCTAGATCAGCCGTTGCCGCCCACGACCGCGCCACGCAGAACCCCCCAAAGGAGAGAGGCCGAGAAGGGCACGCCACACCCCCTCGCGGCACTCTGCGGCGCGGGCAGCGGTACCCGGCGGCGTGAAGATGGCGGCCGCGTGCGCATCATCCGTCCTCGAAGACGGTGAGACCCTCATCCGAGGGCGCGTACCAGGAACTCGGCTCTGCGGTGGTCGTACGGTGCGGCCAGGCGCTCGGCGGTCGTCATCGCCCGCCGGGCCGTCCGCCGGGCCTGCCTCCGCCTGCCGAGGGCGGCCAGGACCAGTGCGAGGGCCCAGCCGATCCGGGCGGCGGCGCCGGGGTTGCGGGCGGCGTACCGGGACAGGTGCCCGAGCAGGAGGGGGGCCGCGGTCCGGTCCTGCCGCGCGTCCCCGAGCAGCTCGGCGAGGCCGGTCCAGCACTCCAGCATGCCGGGCTGCACCGTCGGCAGCCGCCGGGCCAACCTCAGCGCCTCGGCCGGCGCCGCGGGCGCCCGTGCCGGGTCCAGGCGGGCCGCGATGGTGAGCAGGCGCAGTTCCTGGATCGTGCGGCTCGCCGGGCTTTCGCGCAGGCCGATCTCCTCGGCGTGCGTACGCCGCCGCTCGTGCGAGGCGCGGGCGGCGGCCAGCAGTTCCCGGATCCGCTCCACCGGCGCCTCGTCCAGGCGCAGCAGCGCTTCCGCGCGACCGGTCAGGCACCAGTGGCGGCCGATGTCGTCCCCGCCCACCCGTGCGACCGCCAGCTCCTCCGTCTCCGCGTACCCGGTGGCCGCCGCGGCGAACTCGCCCTGCCACAGTGCGGTCTCGGCGAGCATGCCGGCGCAGCTCTCGGCCACCCGCGGGTCGATGGTCCGCGACCGTCCCTCCGTGAACGACCGCCTGGCGTCCTCGAAACGGCCCGCGTGGAGCAGGTCGATCCCGCGCGCCAGCCGGGTCCGGTGCACGGTCTCGTCCGGGTGGCCGACGCCGGAGAGCGCCCGGTCGGCGAGGTCGCCGTAGTGGGTGGCGAGGCGGTGGCGACCGGCGAGGCGGGCGATGGTGGCGGCGTTCGCGCAGGACTCGGCGCGCAGAGCCCGGTCGGTGCCGCGGTCGGCGGCGTTGAGCTGGCGTAGCGAGGTCACCAGCATCACGGGGAGATCCTGCCGGTGGTAGGCGAGCCGGGCGAGCAGGGTCAGCGCCTGCGCGGCCTCGGCCGCGGTTTCGGTTTCGGTCTCGGTCTCGGTCCCGGCCGTACGGGACGCGGGGAGGCGGCGGGCGGCCGTGGCCGGCAGGAGGCGGTGAGCGGCCTGGCGGATGGCGGCGGTCAGGAGGGCGGTCGCGAGGCCGGTGGGGGTGGTGGGGAGCGGCTCGCCGAGCGTGTCGAGGGCGGCGCGGGCCAGGCGGGTGGCGGCACGTTCCCTGGCGAGCTGGTGGGAGCTCACCGCGGCCATCCGGAGCAGGCGGGCCCGCAGGCGCGGGTCCTGCGGAGGGGGGTCGAGGTGCTCGTGGACGATCGCCACCGACTCCTCGTACAGGCGCAGTCGCAGGCACAACGTCCAGTAGTGGTCCAGGAAGCGCGGCTGCCCCGATGCCCGCCAGGCCTGGCGGATGTTGTCCATCTCGGCGCCGAGCACGCGGACGACCTCGGTGTCCGAGCCGTCCTGGAGCGCGGTGGCGTGCCGGTCGAGGAGACGGGCGTAATGGCGGGTGTGCCGCTCGCGTACCCCGGGGTCCTCCAGGCGGTCGGCGGCGAGGCGCCGGATGACGGGGTGGAGGGTGTACCGGCCGGACGGGGTGAGCTGCAGCATGCTGTGGTCGACCAGGTGGACCAGCACCTCGGGACCGGTTCCGGTGACCTCCAGGGCCGCGCGCGGGGTGCAGCCGCCGTCGAACACCGACAACGCCGCCAGCGCCGCCCGCCGCGCCGGGTCGAGCAGCCGCCAGGACGTCTCGAAGACCGTGCGCATGCTCGCGTGCCTGGAGCGTGCGGCGGGCCCGGCCACGCAGAGCAGTCCGGTGTCCACTCCGAGGTGTTCGGCCAGGTCCGCGCAGGGCACGGCGCGCAGCAGACCGGCCGCCAGCTCGATCGCCAGCGGCAGCCCGCCGGTCGCGGCGCAGATCGCGGCCACCAGCGGGGCCTCGCGCTCCGGGTCGAACCCCGGCCGGGCCTTGAGCGCCCGCGCGACGAACAACGCCTCGGCGGCCGGCTCGGCCAGCCCCTCCACCGGGACGATCACCTGCCCGGGCACGTCCAGCCGCCGCCGGCTGGTCGCCAGTACCCGCAGTCCCGGCGCCACCCGCAGGATCTCCGCGATCACCCCGTCGAAGGACGGCAGATGTTCGAGGTTGTCGAGCACCAGCAGCGTCGAGCGACCGGCGAGGGCGGCGAGCAGCAGCTCGGCGGCGGGCCGGGGCGGCGAGAGGTCCACGCCGAGCCGGCGCGCGAGCGTCGTCACGGCCGCCTCCGCCCGTACTCCGGCGAAGGACACGAACGCGACGTCCGCCGAGGGGGAGGACGCGGTGCCGTGCCTCCCGATCCCCGGGGCGGCGTCCCGGTCGTCGGCCTGCGCCGCGGCGATGGCCAGGCGGGTCTTGCCGATGCCGCCCGGGCCCGACAGGGTGATCAGGCGTTCCCTGGACAGCAGGGCGCGTATGCGGTGGACGTCGGACTCGCGGCCGACCAGTTCCGACCCGGGGACCGGCAGGGCGGCCCGGCGGGCGGTCGCGAGCCTGGGCGTGAGCTCCCGGTGGAGCGCGCGGGTCTCGGGTGCGGGATCGACGCCCAGCTCGCGCGCCAGCCGCAGGCGCAGCTCCTCGTAGCAGGCCAGGGCCGAGGCCCGCCTTCCGGTCCCGGCCAGGGAGGCGATCAGCACCCGGTGGGCCTCCTCGTCGTAGGGGTCCAGCTCCGTCACGATCCTGGCCAGCCGCACGACGTGTTCGGAGGCGGCGGGCCCGGCGCGTACGAGCAGCTCGCGCAGCAGCGACCGGGCCCGCCGCCGCTCGCACTCCAGCCACCCGGCGAACGCGGGCGCGTCCCCGAACGAGAGGCCGTCGAGGAACTCCCCGCGCCACAACCGCAGCGCCTCCGCCACCGTCGGGTCCCGGGTGAGCTGCCGGTAGTCCACGAAACAGCCGTCGCCGGCGCGGAGGCCGACGTGGTCGCGGGTGATGTCGAGCCAGCCGCCCACGTTCCCGCGCAGTTCCGACAGCGCCAGCCGCAGGCTGCCCCTGGCGTTGGCGTCGGGACGCTCGCCCCACAGCAGCCCCGCGAGCTCGGCCCGCGAGCGCGCCCCCGGCGTGGTGGCGAGGTAGCACAGCAGTGCCCGCGTCTTGGCGGAACGGATCCGCACCGGCCTTCCCCCGACGACCAGCTCGGGCGTGCCGAGCAGCAGCAGGCTGAAGGAGTCTCCCATGCGAGGACGGTAGGCGCGTCCCTGCCGCCCGGCTGTGCCGAAAGGCACGGAGATCGCGTGCTCTATGCCGTTGACCTGTGGTCTAACGATGTGCTCACGCCGCGTCCGCGACTCTGATGCCGCGTTTCGCGACCGTCGCGAGACGCAGCGTCTCCAGGAGGAGCAGCATGCATTCTCGTAAGGTGATCGCCGCACTCGCCCTGGCCGCAGGTCTGGTGGCGCCGATGGCGCTGGCCGCGACCCCGGCGGCCGCCATGGTCGGCTCGTGCCGCGTGGAGCTGTACGACATCGACGCCGGCAACGTGGCCGACCGGGACGGCCGGGACGAGCTCCGGTTCCTGGTCGGCGGGAACCTCTTCCCCCGGATCAACGCCGACTACTTCGGCATGAACACCGGCGACGACGGGGACCCCGGCCAGTTCGAGGACCCGACCTCGATCATCCAGAGCACCCAGAACGCGGTCTTCGACCTGCGCGAGACCGACGGCCCGGTCTGGGGCCAGGGTGACTCGCTCGGCACGGTGACCGCCTTCGGCAGCACGTGCGCCGGACTCACCACCGCGGGCGACAGCACGATCATCACCGACACCCTCACCGGGAGCGAGCAGACGGCGTACTCGTACCAGGTCCGCCTGAAGATGATCGCTCTGTAACACCCCTCGGAGCCGAGGACGCGCTGCCACCGCGGGGCAGCGCGGCAGGAGCGCCGGCGGTGCGGCCGTCACCGACGAGGCCGTGCCGCCGACGGCCCCGCACCTCTGCTCCCGGCACGCGACCGTGCCGCGGCCTGCTGGATCAGCAGCTGACCCTGATGGTGTTGGAGTTCTTGATTTTCGCCGTACCGCCGATGGTCGTGCCGTTGATCTGCGTCCGGTAGGACTGCGTGCCCGTGCCCGAGCAGTTGTAGCGGACGTAGACGTCGTAGCCCTGGCGGGCCGTCGCGATCGCGCTCACCCGGCTCCAGAAGCCCGGGGCCGTCTGCCGCTGGATGAAGAGCTGGGCGGTCGACGAGCTCGGGCAGCCGCTGAGGCTGCCGTAACCGACGATCTGACTGCCCGACTTGGAGGTCCTGCCTATCTGGACTTCGCACGCCGCCGCCTCGGCGGGGGTGACGGTGGCCAGGGACGTGGCGAGCACCGCCGCGATGCCGAGAGCCGCTCCGGCCGAACGGTTGATCTTCATATCGGTCTCCTGTCGAATTCGGTGATGGAGCGTGGTGAAACCACGGGGTGGCCCGCGAGAGACCTCCGCCGGACACGGAGGCGGACCGGCCGGATGGACGAGCCCGTTTCCCCCCGGTCACGGTCTCGCAGGACCGCCTCACCGAACATAGGGAGGAACGTGCGGCGAAAGTTGTCCGGGAGCGCCGACTGCTTGCTCGCGAGCGCCATACCGGAAAACGGAAGAGGCGGTCTCTCCCGCCGGCCTCCGACGGGTTCCCGGTCCTGGAGGGCGCCGCCGCATGCCGGGCCGCCCGACGCCCTCGTTCGCCGGCGGGTGTGAGCGATCGTCCCGGATCCCGGCGTTGATGAGACCCCGCGGCGGACGCGAGGATGTGTCGGCACACCGGCGATCACAGGGGGAGCGATGACGAACACGGACGCGGCGGACGGGCCGCCCGCCCGCGGACGGGCGGGTGACCGCACCGATCGGGCATCTCAGGAATCTCACCTCCGGGCGCCCCGGCCGGCGGGCCCGCGGCCGGTGGGCGACATGTGGGAGACGGTCCCCCGGCTGCTCGGCGACAGCCGCTACCTCGTGCTCGCGACCGCCGACCGCGAGGGACGGCCGTGGGCCACCCCCGTCTTCTTCGCCGCCCGCGACGAGGACCGGCTCTTCTGGGTGTCGGCACCGGACAGCAGGCACTCCCGCAACATCGCCGAACGCCCGGACGTGGCGATCACGGTCTTCGACTCCCACGCGCCCGTGGGCGGTGCCGAGGCGCTCTACCTGGAGGCGGTGGCCGGTCCCGCCGACGATCCCGTGGCGGCCCTGGCGGCGCTCAACGCCCGCCTCCCCGCGGGCAAGGAGCTCACCGGCGACGACCTCGCGCCGTCCGGCGTCCTGGTGGCCTACCGCGCCGACGTGCGAGGGCACTTCGTCCTGGTCCGGGGCGGGGACGCGCGCTTCGACAACGTCACCGACGCGCGGCTCCGCGTCACACGCCCCCGATGAGAGGGCCCGGCCGCCTCCTTCGCGACCCGCGAGGACCCGTGCGAAAGCCGGCGTGATCGGACCTCCCCAGCCCTTCCCGATCACGCCGGCTCGGTCCCCCCCACCCCGGGTGGGTCGCAGGTCACCCGGGCACAGCGGGCGTGTGCGCGCGTCCGGCATACGGCGGGCACACGCCGGCGCACGAACACCTCGCGTCCGGGTCCGAGGAGACGCGTCCGGTCGCGGGTGATGGCCGCTCGTGCGATGACACCAGTGAACAGCGTTCGGTCGCCGCGGTGGAAATGATTCGAGTGGATTCGAATCCAGCGGCAGGGGTGTTATCGTCTGGACCATGATCCGGCTGGGGTTCGGCGTGCGGACGCTGAGCAGGACCCGGCTGTCGATCTCTCCCGCCATGGAGGCCGCGCAGTGGCTGCAGCTGGCCGCGACCGGCCGGCGGCACCCGGTGTTCGGTGATCCAGGCCCCGCCGCCAGGGGCGTCCTGCGGCATCCGGACGTGGCGCTGGTCGCCGACCTGATACCCCCCACGTGGGGCGAGTACATGCCGGACCTGCTCACGCCGAAGCCCCGGGCCGGTTCGTGGCAGGAGATCCTCCACACCCAGATCGCCGAGATCGAGGCGATCGGCCAGGACGACGTCGACACCCAGGTGTTGTCCATCGCCGTGGCGCACTGGGGCCGTCCCCCCTCCCGGCGGGTCCGGCGGCTCGCCGAGTCCGGCCGCCTGCAGCGGCGTCTGGCCGCCGGCCTGGACCGGTTCTGGCGCGAGACGCTCCACGACGGCTGGCCGTCGTTGCAGTCCGTGCTCGACAACGACATCGCCGAACGCTCGAAGGTCGTCGCCGAGCACGGCATCGGTCGGATGCTGGACGAGATCCATCCCCGGGTCGGCTGGAACGGCGACACCCTGACCATCGACGGCCGGTACGACGCCGCGATCGACCTGTCCGACCATGACGTCGTGCTGGCGCCCAGCGTGCTGAACCGGACGGATCTCATGTTCCAGCTCGACGACGCCGCGCAGGTGACCGTGTACTACCCGGCCTGCCGGGTGGGCGCCACCGGCCACCGCGGCTCCGCGGAGCTCACCGAGGTCGTCGGCGCCGTACGCGCCGCCCTCCTGGGCGACCTGGGGGTCGCCCGCTCGACCGCGGAGCTGGCGGACAGGCACGCGGTGGCGGCCAGCACGATCTCCTACCACCTGGGCGCCCTGCACCGCGCCGGGCTCGTCACCAGGCGCCGGGACGGCCGGCACGTCCTGTACCGGCGCACCCGGCGCGCGGACGCCCTGACGGAACTCCCCTGACGGCCGGGCTCCGGACGGGTCCCGGTCAGGTCGCGGCGAAGCCGTGATGCAGGATGCGCAGCAGCCGCCGCGCGTCGGGGGCGTCGGCCGCCGCGACGGCGACCGCGCTCGCCAGGGCGAGCATGTCGGCCACCGCGAGGTCGGCGCGGACGGCACCGGCCCGTTGGGCCCGCAGGAGCAGCCCCCGCGCGGTCGACCGCATCGACTCGTGCCACCGGCCGAACAGCTCGGTGCGCCGCTCGTCGCCGCCCTCGGCGGCCGTGAGGGCCAGGGCCCGCTTGGTCGCGACGTGGACGACGAAGCCGTCCAGCCAGGTGAGGAGCGCCCCACCCGGTGAGGGATCGCCGAGCAGGGCGGTGCCCTGCTCGCACAGCGCGGTCACCTCCTCGGCGTACACGGCGACGAGCAGGTCACCGCGGGTGGGGAAGTGGCGGTAGAGGGTCGCGTTGCCCACCCCGGCCCGTCGCGCCACCTCGTCCAGCGCGACCTCGGGCCCGTAGTCGTCGAAGAGCTCCCTGGCCGCCGTGAGCAGCGCCCCCCGGTTCCGCGCGGCGTCGGCCCGCCGCGGCCGTCCCGGAACCGCCGTCCTGTCCGTACCCGTCATCCGCCGACTCCAAGTTTGCTAACCGGGGTGTTCCCCGCTTAGGGTAGCGGAACAGAAACGGGGAGATCCCCGTTTAGTCGCCCCGAGTACGGCCGCGCGATCCCCGCGTGACCGGCGGGCCGTCCGGGGCCTCGTTCCAGGAGAGGATCGTCATGGCACTCACGTGCGAGGACCGCGCCGCCGTCACCGAGCTGATCGCGATGCACGGCCACCTGTGCGACAGCGGGGAGCTGGACCGGCTGGACGAGGTGTTCACCAACGACGTGGTCTACGACCTCACCGACTTCGGCCGGGACCCGCTGGAGGGCGTGGCGGCCATCGCGGCGGCGGGGCGCGCGCTGGGCGCCCGGAACCCGGTCGGCCATCACGTCACGAACGTCGTCCTGACCGAGCTCGCCGACGGCCGGGTGCGCGCCCGCTCCAAGGGGATCGGGATCGACGCGGACGGCACCTGCGCGAGCGTCGTCTACGAGGACGGTGTCGTGCGCGTCGGCCGGGAGTGGCGGATCGACCACCGGAAGATCCTGCTGCGGCGGTTCCCCCTGGGAGAGGGGAAGACCGTGACCGGGGGGAGCGACCCGCGGCCACCGGCGTGAGCGGGCCCGGACCGGCGACGAGTCGTGCGGGCCGCCCTGCCCGGCACCTGCCCGGCCCGGCGGATCCTTCCGGCGGGTCGAAGCGGTCGCCGCCGAGGGTCTCGAAGAGCAGGACCCCGGGCCCGCGAGCTCCGCGAGCTCCGTGACGTCGCCCTCGTCCGCCCGGCGCACATCAGGATGGTGTCGCGCGACACAAGCCTGATGTAATGACCTCATGCACCTCAACCCTTACGGCGAGGACGCCGTGAACCTGGCCGCGGACCTGGCCAACCGTCGGCCGGCGAGCGCCGGGGAGCTCTCGGAGCGCTGCCGCGCCGCCGGGCTGCTGGTGGACCGCCCGGTCACACGAGGGGACCTGGAGAAGACCTGGGCCACGCTGGACGCGTGGGAGAAGGTCGTCGACGCCACCGACGAGCACGAGCGCGCCGAGCTGGTCAACCGGATGCTGGCGGCGGCCGCCGCCTACCCGCGCCTGACCGACCACGCCGGCGACGGCTGGCACCTGCACTACCGCGGCGAATGGCAGCCGTTCGGCTCGGTGCTGTTCTCGCTGATCTCCGTCGGCACCGCGCTGCACCTGGCGGGACGGGGCATGCACCGGCTCCGGCGGTGCGCCGTGACCGAGTGCGCCACGATCTTCGCCGACACCTCCCGGACCGGGCGGCAGCGCTACTGCTCCCAGCGGTGCGCCAACCGCGACGCGGTACGCCGCCATCGCGCGCGGACCGTGCCGTGAGCCTCGGGGGCGCGGACCGTGCCGTGAGCCTCAGGTGCGGGCGGACCGTGTCATGAGCCTCGGGTGTACGGACCGCGCCGTGAGTCTCGGGCGCGGGCGGGGCCGCCGCCTCTCGTCCCGGCGATCACCGGCCCCCGCGTTCCGCGGCGCCGGCGGCGTGGCCGGCCCATGCGACGTCGTCGACCGCCAGCCACGGTTCGCCGGCCAGGGCCGCCGGGGTCACCCCGGTGAACGCCACGGTGTCGCGGTGCAGGTGGGACTGGTCGGCGTAGCCGCTCTCCGCCGCGACCCGGGCGGCGTCCCCACCCGCGACCAGGCGGTGGGCGGCGTGGTCGAAGCGGACCAGCCTCGCGGCGCGCTTGGGCGGCAGGCCGATCTGCGAGCGGAACCGGGACCACAGCCGTTTTCGGCTCCATCCGACCTCGGCCGCCAGGGTGTCGACCCGGACCAGGCCACGTCCTGCGGCGATCCGCTCCCAGGCCCAGGCCACCTCCGGGTCCACCGCCACCCCCCGCTCGCACCGGCGGGCGAGCAGCGCGTCCGTCACCGCGAAGCGTTCCTCCCACGAGGAGGCCTCGCGGAGCCGCTCGCCGATCCGTGACGCCTCCCGGCCCCACACCTCGTCGAGGGGCACCACGGAGCCGTCCAGTTCCGCGGGGGAGACGCCCAGGATCGCGTGCGCGACCACCGGGGACAGGCGCACCTGTACGGCCTCGAAGTTCTCGCCCCGCACCCGGACCGCGCCGAACCCGAACCCGACCCCCGCGACGAGACTTCCCCGCCGCTGCCGCCCCGCGGCGTCGTCCACGATGAGCGGGCCGGCGCCGAACTCCAGGGCCAGCGACACGGCCGGATGGGGGACCGCCCGGTGACCGGCCACGGCCGTGCCACGGTCACGGAACCCGGCCATGCTGACACCGGGCACCCGGCTGGGCCGCTCCGGGCGCGCGACGTCCCACGCGACCGCATCGGCACGCCCGCGCGCGCTTGACCGCATCGCCACATGCTACGCCGGGCCCGCGGGAACATTCGTTCAAGCCTGCGGCGCGCGCGTACGGCGACAGTGAGCCCATGACCATCTCTTCCAGGAGTGATCTCCTCTTCGGCCGGACGGCGCCGATCCGTGTCCTCACGATCGGGGGCCCGGCATGAGACGCACGCGCGACCGCCGCGTCACCGCCGATTCCCGCTCTCCCGGCGAGAGCCCGGACGTCGGGCGCACGGGTGGCCGCCGCAGACGCCGCGTCATCGCCTCGGCCGTCGTCCTCGCCGTCGCCGCGTCGCTCCTGGCGAACACGGTGCTGGTGTCGCGCCAGGAGGCCGGGGCCACCGGTGACTCGGTCCTGCCCCTGGCCGGCGGTGGCGTCCACGTGCTCCAGGACGGTCCCCGCGACGGGCCGGTGCTGGTGCTGATCCACGGGCTGGCCGGGTCGGCCTCCTGGTGGGACCCGCTGGTCCCGCTGCTGACCGGGTCGCATCGCGTCATCCGGATCGACCTGCTCGGGCACGGCCGGTCGGCCAAACCGGCCGGCGAGGGCTACACGATCCCGGAGCAGGGACGCCGCGTCGGCGAGGTCCTGGACCGGCTCGGCGTCGAGCACGCCACGGTGGTCGGCCACTCCACCGGTGGCTCGGTCGCCACCGCCCTGGCCGAGCAACGGCGTGACCTGGTGACCGCGCTGGTGCTCGTCGACTCCGGGCCCCGCATGGACGCCTTCGTCTCGGACGGGTTCGTCGGCCGGCTCCTGTTCGTCCCGGCCGTCGGGCAGCTGCTGTGGCGGTTCCGGACCGACACGATCATCCGCCGGGGGCTGGACACCGCGTTCGCCCGCCCCGGCTACACGGCCCCGCAACGGCTCGTCGACGACGTGCGCGGCCTCACCTACCACGCGCTCACCTCGACGTCGCAGGCGACCGAGGACTACCTGGGGCGGCGCGCGCTCCCGGAGCGGCTGGCGGACCTCGGCACGCCGCTGCTGGTCGTCTTCGGCAGGGACGACCGCAGGTGGCGTTCCTCCTCCGCCGCCGAGTACCGCGTCGTCCCGGGCGCGAGGATCGAGGTGCTGCCCGGCGTCGGGCACTCGCCCATGCTGGAGGATCCGCCGCGCACCGCCGCGTCCCTGCTGGCCTTCACCGCGCTCCACACCGCGCGTCCGGCAGGCCCCGGCCGCGGGTCCGGACGCGGGGTCCGAATCCAGCCAGGGTTGCCCGTCTCAATCCCGCCAGCCCGAGCGGGTGTCCCGGCCATAGCTTTGCCCACGTGAAAGGCCCTCACCGGGCATGCTCGACGAACAGGACACTCATGGATCTGCAGCTTTCCGGTCGCGTCGCCGTCGTCACCGGCGCCTCCAAGGGCATCGGCCTGGCCGTGACCCGCACCCTCCTCGCCGAGGGGGCGCGCGTCGTGGCCGCCTCCCGCAAGAGCACCCCCGAGCTGGACGAGCTCGGCGGTGCCGGTCTCCTGCACGTACCGGCCGACCTGATGGACCCCGAGGCGCCCGGCCGGGTCGTGGCGCGGGCCGTGGAGGAGTTCGGCGGACTGGACATCCTGGTCAACAACGCCGGAGGCCCGCCTCCCGGCGTGTCCCTGCCGCGCTTCTCGTTCCTCACCCCCACCGACGACGACTGGCGGGAGATGTTCGAGTTCAACCTGTTCTCGGTCGTACGGGCCGTCCGCGCTGCCGTCCCGGTGATGCTCGGGCGGGGCGGTGGCTCGATCGTCAACATCTCCACCGGCAGCGCCCGGCTGCCGGCCGCGATGAACGTCGACTACAGCGCGGCCAAGGCCGGTCTGAACAACCTCACCAAGGCGCTGTCGGAGGAGTTCGCACCGCAGGGCATCCGGGTGAACACCGTCTCCCCGGGCCCGGTGCGGACGCCGTGGTGGACCGACGAGGGCGGCGCCGCCGACATCATCGCCGCCCAGGCGGGCACCGACCGTGACAGCGTGCTGGACCGGGTCGCGGTGGAGATGATGAAGCTCACCACCGGGCGTCTCGTCGAGCCGCAGGAGGTCGCCGACGTGGTCGCCCTGCTCGCGTCGCCGCGCTCGGCCAGCACGACCGGCGCGGACTTCGCCGTCGACGCGGGGTTCCTCAAGGAGATCTGAGTCCGCCCCGCCCGGCCAGGCGGGGCGCCGAAGCCGTTCCACCGGGCCTGGCGCCCCGGCTGATCCGGCGCCTCATCGGACCCCGTCCCTTTCGGACCCGTCGTCCCGCCCGGGTCCGGTCAGCGAGGACCGGGGGAGCCCGTCCCGGTCCCGGTGTCCCGCCCGTAGCGGTGCAGTGCCTCGACCTCCTCGTAGGAGGGGATGCCGGGGCGGACCGGTTCACCGGCGGCCAGCTCCCGCGCGGTGGTGACGGCGGCGTGCAGCGCCGCGCGGAACAGCAGCGAGCCGTAGCTGATCCTGGCCACGCCCAGCTCGACCAGCCTGCGTACCGGAAGCTCGGGCTGGACGAGCACGTTCACCGGCACCCCGGTCCCGGTCACCAGCGTCTCGATGTCCCGTTCGGTGTTCGCGCCCGGCACGAACACCCCGTCGGCCCCGGCGTCGGCGTAGGCGCGGGCCCTGATCGGCGCCAGGGCCGGGGCGTCGGGCACGCCCAGCCAGAACGCGTCGGTACGGGCGTTGAGGAACACCCCGGGGACCCGCCGCTTGACCACGCCGATCAGCCGCGTCTGGGCCTGGACGTCGGCCAGCGCGGTGCCGCGGCCGTCCTCGAGGTTGACCCCCGCGACCCCGAGGGCGGCCAGCTCGGCGACGAGGTCGGCCACCCGGCCGGGGTCGGGCCGGAACCCGTCCTCGATGTCCACGCTGACCGGCACGTCCAGGCTCGCGATGGACCGCGCCAGTGCCACGGTCTCCTCCAGGGTCGCCCGCCCGGCGTCCGGCTTGCCGGCCGCCGCGGCCACCCCCAGGCTCGTCGTCCCGACGGCGGCGAACCCGGCCCGCGCCAGCGCCGCCGCCGAGGCGTGATCCCACGCGCACGGCAGCAGCAACGGCTCGTCGCCGTGGTGCAGGGCCCTGAACCGGGCGAACGTCATCGCAGCACCCCCTCGACCGTCCCGGCCGCCAGGGCCAGGGCGACCCGCGGGGCGGGACAGGCCCGTGGTCCCGCCCCGAACGTCAGGTGCCCGTGCTCGCCCGGGGGCCCGAGGCCCGGATCGCCGGGCGCCTCCGGGTCCCGGTTGGCCGCCGCGATGTCGAGCACCACGCTCTGCCCGCCGGGCGCCCTGCGGCGCAGCGCCCGGACCGGGGGGTCGTCGCGCAGCGTCGCGGCCAGCAGCTCCTCCACGGTGCCCGCCGGGGAGCGTCCCGGTGCCGGGTGCGCCGCCCCTGCGGCGGCCAGCGCGCCGCGGACCAGTCCCGCGGTGGCGCCGCACGCCTGGGCCAGCAACCCGGCCAGCACGGCCAGCCGTTCCGGGGGCGGGTCGCCCAGCAGCCGGGAGAGCAGCGCCACCCCCGCGTCGGCCGCCTCTCGCGTCGCCGCGTCACCGGCCCCGTCACCGGCCCCGTCACCGGCCCCTCCGGATCCGGGTCCCGGAAGGTACGCCGGGGCGATCGCCGCGACGGCCTCCACGGCGCGCGGCCCGTCCCCGGCCGGTACTCCCAGGGCGACGGCCAGCACCAGCACCGGGATCAGCTCCACGGGGCAGGGGAGCGGGCCGGGCTCCCGCGAGGCCAGCCGGTACGCCTCGGCGCGCAGCTCGGCGGGGTCCAGCCCGGCCAGCACCGCCTCGCCCGTGGCCCGCCGCCCGGCGTGCGCGGGCCCCTCGGCGAAGCGGCCGACGGCACCGCGCAGCCACGCGACGGTCGGCGCGAACGGCGGGCGCGGTACGGGGTCGACGGTGAACCGGGGGTCGGCCAGCACGGCCCGTACCTCGGCGTGGCGGCTCACCACCGATGGATCCGATGTCATGGCCCCCAGGCTAGGGGCCGGACACTTCGGTGCCGGCCGAAACGTCCGGGTCCCGCTCAGCCGCGCCAGCCGCCCTCGTCCACCCCGCCGGGCACGTCCGCCCGCGGGTCGTAGGGGGTGCGGGTGAAGACGAAGGTGTTGAGGTCCAGGTGCACGGGCGAGCCGTCGTGCCCGCGCACCACGCGCAGCGTCTCGCCCGCGTAGTAGCCGTCCAGCCCCAGCCAGGTCCCGTCGGCCCGGGCGGTGAATCGCGAGGCCCGGCCCACGCCGGTCATCGGGGTGAGGGAGAGGCCGCCCTCGGGCAGGAGCCGCAGCACGTACGCGCTGGGACCCCAGTACCACGGGCCGGTCAGCTCCAGCAGGCCCGCGGTGTCGGCGACGGGGTGCCACTCCTCGGGCAGGCGCGGCTCGTGCTGGTCGAGGATCGCCAGCAGCTCGACCAGCAGACCGCGGGAGACGCCCGCCGTGGAGTTGGCGGTGAACAGCACCCCCACCCTGTCGGACGGGTCGGCCCACACCGTGGCGAGGAAGCCGGGCATGGAGCCGGTGTGGCCGGCCAGGCGGCGTCCTCCCGCGCGGGCCAGCTGCAGGCCCAGGCCGAAGCCGCCGGTCCAGGTGTCGCCGTCGTCCACGGTCGCGGGCTCGCGCATCTCCGCGACGGTGTCCGGGTCGAGCACGCCCGCGGTGTCACCGGCCAGGAACGCCGCCCACCGGGCCAGGTCGGCCGGGGTGGACCACAGCTGCCCGGCCGGGGCCATGGCGCCCGCGTCGTGCTCGGGCTCGGGCAGCAGCACGTCCGCCCAGGGGTGCACGGCGTAGCCGAGGGCGTGCGGGGCGCGCGGCCGGGGCGTGGTGTCCTTCATGCCCAGCGGCCGCAGGACCTCCTCCCGTACGGCGGCCTCCCAGCTCACGCCCCGGTGCCGGGCGACCAGCTCGCCCAGCAGCGCGAAGCCCACGTTGGAGTAGTGGAAGCGGCGTCCGGGCCGGTGCTTGACGGTGTCGGGGCCGAGGTCGGCGAAGAGCTCACCGGCGGGCACGCCCGGGGTCCGCTCCCACCACGCGCCCGGCGACTCCGCGCTCAGCCCGGAGGTGTGCGAGAGCAGCTGGGCGACGGTCACCCCGCCGACGTCCAGGCCGGGCACGTGCTCGCCGATCGGGTCGAGCAGGCCCACCCGTCCCTCGTCGCGCAGGCGCATCACCACGGTGGCGACCAGGCTCTTGGTGATCGAGCCGATGCGGTACTGGGTGTCGGGGGTGGGAGCGGCCCCGTCCACTTTGCCGCGCGCGCCGAACCAGGCGAGCTCCCCGTCGCGCACCACCGCGGCGGTCAGCGAGGGCAGGCGTCCCTGCGCCTGTTCCACCGCGATCCTGCGCAGCAGCAGGCGAGCCGTACTCTCCAGAACCGGCGACATCAGATGGCTCCTCCCCGAGGCGAAAAAGTGCCCCCAGGTTAGTGGCGCCCGAGCCGGGAGAGCATGGGCGGCAGCTCGTCCCGGTACGTCACCGTCAGCCTGCGGGTCGCCCGGGTGACCGCCACGTAGAGGTCGTTGCCGCCCATGGGGGCCTGGGTAAGGATCTCGGCGGGCTCGACGACCACCACGGCGTCGAACTCCAGCCCCTTGGAGGCGGTGACGGTCAGCACCGCGACGGGGGAGTCCAGCAGGTCGCCGTGCGCGGGGAACAGCGCGGCGAGCCGGGCGTGCCGGGCGTCGGGGACGATGACGCCCAGGCGGCCCTCGCCGATCTCCGCCAGTTCCTCCTCGACCAGCGCCACCAGCGCGCCGACGCCCGTCCCGGTACCGGTATCGGTGTCGTCACCGCCGCCGCCGCCGCCGCCGGTGCCGGTGTCGGTGTCGGTGTCGTCCGCGCCGTGCGGCCCGCCGGGGGGGACGGGGTCACCCAGGTCGAGCCGTACGGCGCGGGGCGGGCTCCCGCCCTCCCGTACCGACTCCGGGGGGCGCCGGTCCGGCGCCACGGCGGCCAGCACGTCCGCCGCGACCCGCATGATCTCCACCGGGGTCCGGTAGTTGACCATCAGGGTCTCCTGCCGCCAGCGGCCCTTGACGTAGGGGTCGAGCATCTCTCCCCACGAGCGGGCCCCGGCGGCCGATCCGGTCTGCGCGATGTCACCCACCACGGTCAGCGACCGGGCGGGGATCCGGCGCATCACGGTCCGCCAGGCCATCGCCGACAGCTCCTGCGCCTCGTCGACGATGACGTGCCCGTACGCCCAGCGCCGGTCGGCGCGGGCCCGGTCGGCGGTGGTACGGGCCGGGGCGGGCGCGCGGTGGCGGTCGGCCAGCGCACCGGCCACCATCATCTCGTCCTCCAGCAGGCCGGTGAACTCCAGCACGCCCAGCGCGTAGAGCTCCTCGTCGTCCTCGTACTCGTCGTCCCAGTGGCCGGCCGGGGCCGGTGCGGCCGCGTCGGCGGCGTCGGCGGCGTCGGCGGCGTCGGCGGCGTCACCGTCCTCGCCGAGAAGCTCGGCCGCCTCGTCCAGCAACGGCACGTCACCGACGCTCCAGGGCTCACCGTGCGGCCTGAGCAGGGCGGCGCGCTCGGCGCCGGACAGGCCGGGGGCGGCCGACAGCAGCGCCTCGGGGGAGGCGAGCAGGTCGGCGATCAGCCGCTGCGGGGTGAGCGGCGGCCACAGCGCGTCCAGCGCCTCGCGCACCGCGGGCTGCGACCAGAGCACCTTGCGGGCGTAGCGCAGGTCCTCGTCCTCCATCGGGCCGTCGAGCCGGACGGCCTCGTCCACGGCCAGCGCCCTGAGCATGTCGATCACGAACAGCCTGCGGGCCACATTGTGCGGGTGGCGCGCGTTCCTGGCCCGGTCACGGGCGCGCACGCAGGTGGCGTGGTCCACCGTCAGGGTCATCCGCTCGACCACCACCTCGACCCCGTCGCGTACGGAGGTCCGCACCGGGATGCTCACCTCCAGGTCCGCCTCGGGCACGCGCTGGCGGTCGGCGAGCGCCGCGGCCACCACGCCCGCCATGCGGAGGTCGCCCTTGACGACCGCGGTGGCCGGGGCGTCGGTGGCGACGGCGTGCACCCCGGGGTACAGCTCGCCCAGGCTGGAGAGCACCACGTCGGTCTCGCCCAGGGAGGGCAGGACCTGGCCGATGTAGCGGGAGAACAGCGAGGTGGGGCTCACCACCAGCACGCCCCGGCGTTCCAGGACGTCGCGGTGGGCGTACAGCAGGAAGGCGGCCCGGTGCAGGGCGGCGACGGTCTTGCCGGTACCGGGGCCACCCTGGACGACCAGCGCGCCGGGCAGGTCCGAGCGGATCACCCGGTCCTGCTCGGTCTGGATGGTGGCCACCACGTCGCCCATCCGCCCGGTGCGCCCCCGCCGCAGGGCCGCCATCAGCGCGGCCTCGCCGACCAGGGTGCGGCGGTCGCCGTCGCTCAGGCGATCCAGGTCGAACACCTCGTCGTCCAGTCCCACCACGGTGCGGCCGCGCAGGTGCAGGTGACGGCGCCGGACCAGGCCCTCGGGGGTGGCGGGGGTGGCGGTGTAGAAGGGGCGGGCCGCCGGGGCACGCCAGTCGGTGAGGATGATCTCACGGTCGGCGTCGCGCAGTCCGACCCTGCCGATGTAGAGGGTCTCGCCGCCGGTGTCGTCGATCCTGCCGAAGCACAGGTCGCGTTCGACCGCGGACAGCCGGGCCAGGCGGCGGGCGTGCTCGGCCGAGGCGACCTCCCGCTCGATCCTCGCCTGGCGCAGGCCGCCCGTCTCGCCGCGCGCGTACTCCGCGCGCAGCGCGGCCTCCGTCTCCCGTCGGACGACGTCGAGCCGTTCGTAGAGCCCGCCGACATAGGCCTGTTCGAGCCGCAACGCCTCGGCGAGAGCGGAGTCGTGTTGACGACGCTCCATATCTTTGGTAGACTCCTGTCTAATGGGCTATTTGTTTTGCTGAGTCATGCAAGCATAGCCCTCTTTCTCGTGTCGCGTCCGTGTCCGGCGTTCCCGGATCTCCTCGCAGGCCGTGTCCGCCCGGCCGCTCGACATCCCTCCGCCACGGCCACGCCACACCGGCGCACCGCGCCCGGGTCATCGCTGGGACGACCGCCGCATCCGCTTCCGGGAAAGACGCTCACCCCCGCGTCGAGAGCCGCCGAGGACGCGGAGCGCTCTCAGGCGGTGTGTCCCGCCTCGTACGCCCAGATCGCGATCTCCACCCGGTTGCGCACGCCGAGTTTGCGCTGGACGGCGGCGGCGTGCCCCTTGACCGTGCCGAGGGAGATGTGGAGTTCGGCGGCGATCTCCGCGTTGGACCGGCCCTGGCCGATGAGACGCGCCACGTCGATCTCCCGGGCGGTCAGCGTCACGGAACGGTCCGCGTGCGCGCCGGCGGCGGTGAGATGCCGCAGCAGGCGCACGGTCACCTGCGGGCTGATGAGGGTGTCACCGGCCATCGCGGCCCGGATGGCCTCGATCATCAGCGTGGGGCCGGAGCGTTTCAGGAGGAACCCGCACGCGCCGTTGCGCAGCGCGGAGTGGACGTAGTGGTCGAGGTCGAACGTCGTGACCACGATGACGCGGATCGGGTCGTCGACGTGCGGGCCCGCGAGTTCGCGGGTCAGCCGCAGTCCGTCGACACCGGGCATGCGGATGTCGGCGAGCACCACGTCCGGGCGCAGGTGGCGGGCCAGCTCGATCGCGGTGGTGCCGTCGGCGGCCTCGGCGACCACGGTCATGTCCGGCTGGGCGTCCAGGATGAGGCGGAACGCCACACGGATGACCTCCTGGTCGTCGGCGAGCAGAATCCGGGTGCGCATCTGCGTCATCCTGCCAGCCTCCGTTCACACCGCGCCGGGCAGTGGCACCGTGGCCGTCAGCCGCCACCCGCCGTCGTGGCGTCCCGCGGTCAGCCGTCCGCCGACGGCCTCGGTCTGCGCGCGCAGACCGGCCAGCCCGCGCCCGCCGAGGTGTCCGCGCGGGAACGCCGGGGCGCCCTCCGGGCGGGTGTTCACGACGGTCACCGTCAACGACGGCGTCTCGTCGCGCCGGACGGTCACCGTGACGCCCGTGGCCGTCGGCGCATGGCGGCGGACGTTGGTCAGCGCCTCGGCGACGATCCGGTACGCGACGTCGGCCCACGGACCCGTCACGCTCCCGGGAAGCGCGGGATCGAGGTCGAGACGGGCGGTCACCGGGCCGGTCGCGGTGAACCCGGCCAGGAGGTCGGGCAGGTCACCGAGCGTGTACCCCGTCCCGGAGGCGTCCACGTCGGACAGCATGTGCACGGTGCGGTCCATCGACGTCATCGCCCGCTGCCCGGCCCGTTCGATCAGATGGAACAGCTCGACGCTCCGGGGTTCCCCGGGTGAGGTGACGACCTGACCCGCCTGGGCGGCGGCGACCATCTCACTGAGGTCGTGGGCGACGAAGTCGTGCAGGTCCCGGGCGAGCCGCAGCCGCTGCGCGTGTTGCATCTCGGCCGCGAACCGCTCCCGGCTCCGGTCCTGCCGTCGCAGGTGGAGCCCGGCCCCCACGGGGATCATGGCGCCGAGCGCCCACAGGGCGCACGCGCCCACCGCCGCCAGGGGCGACGGCGGGCCGATCAGCCGCAGCACCATCGTCGCGATCACCGCCGTCGCCACGCCACCGGCCGTCACCGCGTGACGCACCGGCGCCCGGCGGACGATCCGGACGATCAGCACCGCGAAGGCGCCCAGCTCGACCAGCATCGGGACGTGGACCGGATCCCAGGCGGTGGCCCGGGACGACGGCGCGGCCGAGGAGGCGACGGTGACGGACAGCGACACCGCGGCCGCCGTCCACGTCGCGATCGACGCGACCACCGGGCGGGCGGCGCGCCCGCGAAGGACGACGACCACGGCCGAGACCGCCACCACGGCCGCCGTCATCGCCGACACGCCACTGTGAACTGACATGGAGGACACCGTAGGCGGCCGGGCCGGCCCGTGACACCCGCCGAACGGCCGGTTCCCCACGGCTTCCGCCCCGCCGGACAGGTCCATCGGCGGGTGCGCGGACAGGGGCCGTGTCGTGATGCTCGATCCATGAATCCGACGACGACAGGCACGGTGTCATGACCCCCGGGATCCGCGGCGCCGTCGCATCCCCGGCCCATCGGCGCGGACGTGCCCGGTGGGCCGCCCTCGCCGCCGGCGCCTGGTCACTGGGGTACGCCGCGGCAGGGCTGTACTGGGCCTGGGGAGGTGCGGGATTTCCGTACGGCGAGTCGGCGCGGGCACGCCGGATGGGGGCGGTGCTCGTCGGCCTGGACCCCCGGTCCGCCGGGACGGCCGTCGCCGTGGCGGGCCTGGCCGGTGCGGTGGCCGCGGCGGTGGCGTACCGGACGCCGCCGTCCGAGGGGCGTCGAGGACTGCGCGGTCTCGCCTGGTCCATCGGACTGGTCCTGCTCCTGCTGGTACCGGACGGCAGGATCCTGCTGGGGGTCGGCGAGCTGATGCTGCTCAACGGCCGCCTCGAGGCGGGCGTGGTCAACCAGCTCTGGTGCGCGCTCGGCGGCGTGCTGTGGGTCTGCGTGGCGGTGCTCCCGCGCCGCAGGTCCTCCGCGATCACCACGGAGGACCTGCGGCGGGGCCGCCGGATCACCTACGTCGCCGCGGCCCTGCCGCTGCTGTACGCCGTTCCCCGGCTGCTCTGGGCGCTGGGGGTGACGTTCGGCCTGGACGAGGAGACCATGGCGATGGCCGCCGACCCCGCGGGCCGGACCCGCGAGCTGGTGTTCGGCGCGGCGGCCGCCGGCGGGGGACTGCTCACCCTCGGCCTCACCCACCGCTGGGGGGTGAGGTTCCCGCGGATGGTCCCGTTGCTCGGTGGCCGTCGCGTGCCCGTCACGCTGGCGGCCTTCCCCGCCGGCCTGGTCTCCGTCGTGCTGGTGGGCGCGGGCTTCACCATGTGGCGCGTGCCGGTGGCCGCGCTGCTCGGGACACGGCTCGCCGGCGAGGCCGCCTTCGGCATCGGCAACTGGGCCGCCTGGCTGGGCAATCTGGTCTGGCTGCCCTGGGGCGTCATGCTCGGGCTGGCCGTCCTCGCCTACACCCGTCGCCGTAAAGGCACCACAGGGTGACGGGCCGTCTCCGGTGACACGGATCCCTCCCGGGTACGGGCGGGTTCCCCGGCACCGGACGGAAGGGCGCGCCGGCGCCGGGGGAGGGGTGGCATGATCTGTCGGTGCCCGAGAACAGCGCTTCGATCGCGTCCTTCTGGGACGCTCACGCCGCCTCCTTCGACGAGGAGGCCGACCACGGCCTTCGCGACCCCGGCGTCCGGGCCGCCTGGGCGGAACGCCTGCGCTCCTGGATGCCCGCCACGTCCTCCGACGTGCTGGACCTGGGGTGCGGCACCGGCTCGCTGTCCCTGCTGCTCGCCGAGCAGGGCCACCGTCCGGTCGGGGTGGACCTGGCCCCGCTGATGGTCGAGCAGGCCCGGCGCAAGCTCACGGAGGCCGGTTTCGACGTCCCGACGATGGTGGGTGACGCGAGCGACCCGCCCGCGCGGGCGGGGACGTCCTTCGACGTGGTCCTCTCCCGTCACCTGCTGTGGACCCTGCCCGATCCGCAGGAGGCGTTGCGCCGGTGGATCGGCCTGCTGCGTCCCGGCGGGCGCCTGGTCCTCGTCGAGGGACGCTGGACGTCGGCCGGGTCCGGCCAGGAGCGGTCCTGCGAGGGGGAGCCGCCGATGCCGTGGACGGGCGGTGTCGAGGCGGAGCGCCTCCTGGCGGCGCTGCGGCCGCTGGTCGTCACCGCCCGCGTCGAGCCGCTGCCTGATCCCGCCCTGTGGGGACGGGCCGTCCAGGACGAGAGGTACGCCGTGGTCGCGTTCGCGTAGGCCGTGCGCCCTCCGGGCCGGACGACGGGAAGGGGAAAGGCACGGCCGGGATCCGGGAGACGGGGCGTGGGTACAGCCAGGCGTGGAAGTGCCGGACGCGGTCGCGGGTGGAGACCGGATGGACGCGTTCGGCGTCGGTGGTCGCGCGCCTGGCGGTGTCGAGCCGGGTGAGCAGGGGACCGAAAGAGGACGGTTTCCGGGGCGGCTCAGCGTGGAGCGGGCTCGAACAGCTCGACGAGGTTGCCGGCCGGGTCGGTGAGCAGGATCTGGCGTCCGCCGGGACCTGCGACGACGTCGCCGAGGAAGGACAGCCCGGCGGCGCGCAGCCGGTCGATCTCGGCGTCGAGGTCGCCGACGACGAGATGGACGCGGTTGCGGCCCGGCGCGCCGGAGCCCTCGGGCGTGGCCCGGGCCCCGGAACTCGCCGGCCCGGACAGCAGCAGCCGCAGCGGCCCGCGGACCACGTCGGCGAAGGCGGGCGCGGGGTCGGTACGCAGGCTGAAGCCCAGGTGGGTGGTGTAGAAGCGGACGGCGGCGGCCACGTCGTCGACGATGTAGCGGACGCCGGCGAGCTCGTGGGACGGGGTCGTCACTGCTGGACCTCCGGGTTCGTGGCACGGGCAAGGACGGGCAGCAGGTAGCGGATCCGGGTGTCGATCTCGGTCGCCATGCGGGTGAATGCGGGGTAGCTCTCCCGGTCGTCGTCACCGGCCGCGGCCGGGTCGGGGATGCTCCAGTGGATCGGCCGCGGCAGCTCGGCGAAGCCGGGACAGACCTCGCGGACCTTGTCGCACAGGCTGATCAGGTGATCGAAGCGGTGGTGGGCCACCGTGTCGAGATGGCGCGGCCGGCGGGCGTCGGCGTCGATGCCGTACTGCTCGCGCAGGACCCGCAGGGCGTTGGGATGCATGCGCGGCCTGGGACGGCTCCCGGCGCTGGTCACCTCCACGCGTCCGCCGGCGCGGTGGCGCAGCAGGGCCTCGGCGACCGGTGAGCGGGCGCTGTTGCCGGTGCACGCGAACAGCACGCGCGACCGCGCCGGTCGTCCGGTGGCCGTGGCGGGCGCAGTGGGCGTGGAGGGCAGGCCGGGCGGGGCGGGGTCGAGGCGCAGCGCCGGGTGCAGGGCGGCGCCGGTGCCGGCCAGCGCGTGCGCGCAGCGCTCCAGGTCGAGACGGTAGTAGCTGTCGCGGGCGTCGAAGGCGCTGCGGCGGGAGGTGACCAGCCCGCCTTCACGCAGCAGCCGCAGATGGTACGAGACGAGGTTCTGCGGCTGGCCGAGCAACTCGACGAGCTCGCGGACCCGGCGGTCGCTCACGGACAGCTCGGTCAGCAGCCCCCACCGCAGCGGGTGGGCGGCCATGCGCACGAACGTCGGGACCGGCCGGTCCACGGGCACCATGCTCGCCAGAATACATCAAACTCATTTGATGGACCTTCCGGCGAGGTGAGTCCCGCGTGACCGCGTGACAGGCCGCGCCGTGCCGCCGCACGAGCGCGTGGACCGGCCACGGGGCACCCGGCCGAGGCTCACGCCTCCGACCGGCCGGGTGCCCCGGGCGCGGGCCGGCCCGCGGGTCGCGTACCGGGAGCGTCAGATCTCCTCGACGCTGCTCGGCTCGCGCCGGGACAGGTCGATGCCGAGCTCCTCCGCGGCGCGGAAGACGTCCTCGTCGGTGTCGCGCATCTCGATGGACAT
>NZ_JBVJIA010000056.1:0-33671 GCF_055586505.1 Streptosporangium sp. NPDC050148
CCACCGCCCTTTTCCCCTCCCTCTCCTCCCCCCCCCCCCCCCCCCTCCCCGCCCCCCCCCCCCCCCCCCCCCCCCCCCCCCTTCCCCCCCCACCCCCCCCCCCCCCCCCCCCCCCCCTCGGCCCGTCGGTCACATGGAGGGTTCGGCCCCCGGTGCCGGGCCGGCCGCCTTGGGCTCGCGACGCAGCAGGGCCCGCAGCCTCTTCTCGATCGGGTACTCGTACAGCCGGTACAGGCCCCAGGAGAGCAGCACGCTGACCACCAGGCCGGCCAGCGCGTACGGCAGGTGCGCCCAGGTCGGCTGCGGGAAGTCGTAGAGCGACTGCCGCCCGAACGCGTGCTTGGCCATGGGGAAGAGCACCAGGAAGTGGATGAGGTAGAAGGCATAGGACCACTGGCCGAGCGCCACCAGCGGGCGGGAGCTCAGCACGCTGCGCCGGCCGGCCAGGTCGTTGGTCGCCGCCGCCGCGATGAGCAGCGCGAACACCACGATGCTGCCCCGGTTGGCGGCCTCGGCCAGCGCGGTCGGCCAGACGCCCGACAGCGACCAGGCCCACAGGGCCGCGAAGTAGCCGAGCGTGACGGCGGTCGCCGTGCGCAGTCCCACCGGGCAGCGCCAGCCCCGGCGCACCGCGGCGGCGATCACGATGCCCAGCACGAACTCGCTGACCCGCGAGATCGGCGAGTGGGTGGCGAAGTAGTAGAGGTCGGAGGTGAACCAGTTCTCCCCCGTGAGCTGCGGGTTGGCCAGCCAGAGCCACACGCGCACGCCGATGCTGATCGCGATGAGCGCGGCGGCGATCATCACCATCTGGCGCAGCGTGCGCCGCACGATCGGGCGTACCACGAAGGGGAAGACCGCGTAGAAGAACGCCTCGCACGACAACGACCAGGAGACGGTGTGCGGCACGGCGTCGCTCTGGAACGACGACGGGAACCAGGCCTGCACCATGAGCAGCGTCGCGACCGTCCACCACACCAGTGCGGTGCCGCCCTCGGTGGCCCACATCTGGCCGCCGACGAGCAGCGCGACCGCGGCGGCGGTGGTGATGAGCAGCGACGGCCAGATCCTGGCGAAGCGGCGCCAGTAGAACTTCGGCGCGGTGTCGTTGTCGAAGAACGTCCAGGTCAGGACGTATCCGGACAGGACAAAGAAGAACGTCACCCCGGCCGTGCCGAGGATGAACAGGTCGTTGACGTAGGGCAGGGGCAGCAGGATCGCGACGTGGCTGAAGAACACGCCGAACGCGGCGAACCATCGCAGCCCGGTCAGCGATTCCAGCCGCGTCCTCGGCGGCCCTTCGATCGTGGCCGCAGAGGACCTGGTCAGCGCCGATGTCATGACGCCGTCTCCTTTCCCGCGAGGCCGGCCTGGGCGCGGCGCTCGTCGATCAGTGCCGCCTGTTCACGGACGGTCGCGTGACGCAGCAGGTCGGGCAGCTCCACCTCGACGCCGAACGCCACCTCGTAGCGCAGGCTCAGCCGGGCCAGGGTGAGCGAGTGGCCGCCGAGGTCGAGGAATCCGTCGGAGGCGCCGATCTCCTCCACACCGAGCAGCTCGCGCCAGATGCCGGCGACCTCCTCCTCGGTGCCGCCCGCGATCGGCACGTGACCGCCCTCGTCGCCGGGCGCCTCGGGGCTGGGCAGCTCCTCGTGGGCGACGTCGCCCGCGGCGGTCCTGGGCAGGGCGTCCAGGACGGTGACGGAGGCGGGCACCTGGTACTCGGGCAGGTGGGCGGTGAGCGTCCTCGGGTCGATGTCCTGCCCGGCGACGTAGGCGGCGAGCCGCTCGTGGCGCACGTCCACGGCGGCCTCGACGACGCCGGGCCGGTCGGCCAGCGAGCGGGCCACCTCGTCGGTGTCCACCCGGAACCCGCCGACGGTGAAGATCCGGTCGAAGCGGCCGAGCAGCTCCACCGAGCCGTCGGCCAGGGTCCGGCCGCGGTCGCCGGTGGCGGTGCCGCCGATGTGGATCTCGCCGGGGACGCCGACCGCGGCGGGCCGTCCCGCGCGGTCGGTGACCTCGATCGCGACACCGGCCAGCGGTTCCCCGAGGGGCACGCCCCTGCGGGGCTCGGCGAGCGGGTCGACGCGGTGGGCCGCGGCCCAGCGCTCGCCGTACAGGGTCCAGGTGGGGACCCTGGCGGCCAGGTCCCTGGCGAGGCCCGGGGGGGTGGCGGCGTCGCACAGCGCGGTGAACGGGCGGTCCCGGGGCAGGCCGTCGCGCTCCAGGAGCGTCCGCCAGACGGACGGCGGGGCGTGCACGACGGTGGCGTCCCCGGCGAGGGCCGCCGGCCGCCCGGCGTCGCGGGCGGCCTCGGGCGGCCCGACCAGCAGGTGCGCGCCGTGCCGCAGGGCCAGCAGCGCGGCCTGGCCGAAGGCGTCCGAGGAGGGCGGGGCGAAGGTGAGCACGGTGTCGGCGGCGCCCAGGCCGATCCGCGAGGCCAGGTCCGCGATCCGCGCGGCGCCCCCGGGGACGGCCGCGGAGGGGCCGGCCTTGAGGCGGGCGTACCACCAGACCACGGGGTCGGGGCTGTCGGCCGACGGCGGTTCGGCGCCCATGCGCACGGCGGGCGCCAGGGCCTCGGCGCGCGCGTCGAGCTCGGCGTACGTCAGGGTGCCCTGCGGTGAGGTGACGGCGGGCGCGTCCGGCGCGAGCCGTACCCGCTCGGCCAGGACGGCGGTGTCCCCCTCGGCGCCGCCGTCCCGCGGGACGGGCAGGCGCGGCGCGGCGGGCAGGGGGAGGTCGATGACGGGCCGGTCGGGGTGGGTGCAGGCCTCGGTGACCAGGAGGGTGAACTGCTCGGCGATCACCTCGATCGAGGCGGGGTCGAACAGGTCGTCGTTGTAGCCCCACAGGCCCGCCATGCCGTCACCGTCGACGCTGAAGTCGACCATGAGGTCGAAGTGCGACACCTCGACGTCGGGCACGAACTCCGAGGCGCGCACGCCCGGCAGGTTCAGGAAGACGCCGTCGTTGTCGCGCACCCCGAGCCCGGCCTGGAACAGCGGCGTGTGGCTCTGCGGCCGCTGCGGGTGCAGCTCGCGGACGAGCTCCTCGAACGGCATCTCCTCGTGGTCGTGCCCCTCGACGGAGGCGTGGCGCACGCGGCGCAGCAGCTCGCGGAAGGTGGGCTCGCCGCGCAGGTCGAGGCGGAGGCAGATGATGTTGATGAAGCAGCCGACGAGCTCCTCCAGCTCGGGCCGGATGCGGCCCGCGGCGGGGACGGCGGTGACGATGTCGGCCTGGTCGGCGTAGCGCGACAGCAGCACGCCGTAGGCGGCCAGCAGCACGGTGAACGGGGTGGTGCCCTCGTCGCGCGCCACGGCGCGCACGGCCGCGACGACGTCGCCGGGCAGCCGGGAGCGGTGGAAGCGGCCCGCGCGGCTCCGGTGGGGCGGGCGGGGCCGGTCGGAGGGCAGGTCGAGCAGGCGGGGCACGCCGTCGAGGGTGCGGCGCCAGTAGTCGACCAGGCGGGAGCGCACCTGCTCGGTGCGGAGCCGCTCACGCTGCCAGACGGAGAAGTCGGTGTACTGCAGGGCCGGCTCGGGCGGGCTCGCCGACCCCGTGTAGAGGGCCTCGACCTCGCGTCCGACGATGCCGAAGGACGGGTCGTCGAAGACGATGTGGTGGAAGGTCAGCACGAGGACGTGGTCGTCGGCTCCCAGGCGGAGCAGCAGGGCCCGGTAGAGGGGCCCGTGGCGCAGGTCGAACGGCGCCAGGATGTCGTCGGCGGCCATCCGCGCGGCCTCGGCCTCGGGGTCGGGCTCGCCCGCCAGGTCGACGGAGCGCAGCACGGTGGCGGGCGCGTCGCCGACGCGCTGCACGGGCATTCCGTCGATCTCCTCGACGGTGGAGCGGAGGACCTCGTGGCGCCTGATCACCTCGCACAGCGCCCGGTCGAGGGCTCCGGCGTCAAGGGGCCCGCGCAGGCGCAACGTGGCGGGCACGTGGTAGAACCCGAATCCCGGGTTGAACTTCTCTCCGAACCAGATGCGCTCCTGGGTGGAGGAGACCGGTACCCCCGAGCCGGGAACGTCGTGTCGCGGGATGCGGTCCCGCTCCCGCCGGCGGCGGGCGATCAGGTCGTGCACATTGTCCGCGCTCTTGGAAATCGTCATCGTCTTTTCCTCACGTCTGTGGGGTGCAGCGTGAATGCATAATTTTGCGTCAGGATATGTCCGAATAAGCGAAGGCATTTGCCCTCTATTGCGCGAAGGCGGCGAAACAGATATGGAGCTGCGAGGTGTGACGGCGCTGGTCTCCGGGGCCGGCGGAGGGCTGGGCGCGGCGACCGCGCGCGAGCTGGCGGAGGCCGGGGCGCACGTGGTCGTGGCCGACCTCGACGCCCGTACGGGCGAGAAGGTGGCCGCCGAGACGGGCGGCACGTTCGTGGAGACCGACGTGACCCGGGCGGAGTCCGTGGAGCACGCCGTGCGGGTCGCCGCGGAGGTCGCCGGACCGCTGCGCGTGGCGGTGAGCTGCGCGGGGATCGCGCCCGCCGCCCGCACGGTCGGCCTGGACGGCAGCCCGCACGACCTGGAGACCTTCGAGCGCGCACTGGCCGTCAACGTGGTCGGCACGTTCAACGTGATGCGCCTGGCCGCCGCCGCGATGGCCGCGACCGAGCCGCTGGAGGACGGCGAGCGGGGCGTGGTCGTCAACACCTCCTCGGCCGCCGCCGACGACGGCCAGGCCGGTCAGGTCGCCTACGCCGCCTCCAAGGGCGCGGTCGCGGCGCTGACCCTGCCGGCCGCCCGCGACCTCGCCTCGATCGGCGTGCGGGTGTGCGCGCTCTCGCCCGGCCTGTTCGACACCCCGCTGTTCGCGGCCATCCCGCCGGAGTTCCGCCGCCCGCTGGTGCGGCAGATCGTCTTTCCGCCCCGCCTCGGGGCGCCCGGCGAGTTCGCGCGAGCCGTCCGCGCCGTGTGCGAGCTGGGCTATCTCAACGCGGCGGTCGTCCGGCTGGACGGCGGCCTCCGCCTGCCGAGAACGTGAAAGAACCGCGGAACGTTTGAGGGCGGAGGATCCGAGCAGAACACCGGATCCATGAACGCCCGGGCATCTCGCCGGCGGGATGCGAGGTAGCGTTCCCGTACGTTTCCAAGGTCACCGATCGAGGGAGAGGAAGAAATGCTCACCCCACCCGACGGAATGCCGAGAATCACCCCGGTCCTGTTCTACGCCGACCTCGACAAGGCCATCGAATGGCTCATCGAGGCGTACGGATTCGAGAAGCGCAAGGTGCTGAACGACGACGACGGGAACATCGTGCACGCCGAGCTGTCGTTCGGCGAGGGCGTCGTGCAGCTCGCCGGGACCGGCGACGGCCGCAAGCACGAGCCGCAGGGCGAGGGCGAGCTGCGCCAGAGCCTGTACGTGTTCGTCGACGACGTGGACGAGCACTACGAGCGCGCCAAGGCGGCCGGAGCGGTGATCCGCGACAAGCCCGACACGCGCTTCTACGGGGACCGCAACTACACCACCGAGGACATCGAGGGTCACCACTGGGTCTTCGCGCGCCGGGTGGAGGAGATCCCGTACGAAGAGATCGACACGCCGTGAGCGCCGTCGAGCAGGTCAGGGAGCTGTACGAGCGCTACCCCTGCCCCTCGCTGACCGTCGGCGACGACCTGATCCTCGACCTGGCGCTCGGCATCGGCATGGTCGTCAAGGACAAGACCCTGGCGGGCAGGCGGGTGCTGGACGCCGGGTGCGGCACCGGCCACCAGCTGCTCGGCCTCGCCTCGCAGTACCCGCAGGCGAGCTTCACCGGGATGGACCTGTCGCGGTCGTCGCTCGGCGTGGCCGCGGAGCTGCGCGACCGCAACCGGCTGACCAACGTGGAGCTGGTGCAGGGCGCCATCGGCGGCGACGGGTTCGAGGGCCCCTACGACCTGATCGTGATGACCGGGGTGCTGCACTGCCTCGACGACCCCCGCGCCGGCCTGGCCTGGCTGGCCGAACGGCTGGCACCCGGCGGGCTGATGTACCTGTGGCTGTTCCACAGTTTCGGCGAGCACCAGCGGCTGATCGACCGCGAGCTGGTGCGGCTGCTGTCGGGCGGCGACACCGGCGAGGAGGGCCTGTCGGTGGTGCACCGGCTGGGCTTCGGCCGGTCGGCGGGCCGCTACGGCACGCACTCGTCGGCCACCGGGGACCCGCGCGACCAGGACGTGCTGGACGCCGACGCCTACCTGCACCCGGTCATGCGCACCCACCGCTTCGGTGACGCGGCCCGGCTGTTCGAGGGCCTCGACGGGATCGGCTGGGTCGCGCTGAACGGCGTCAACTGGGACGGGGGCGGCAAGATCCTGGACCTGGGCCGCCGCCACCCCTCCTCCCCGGTGTTCCTGTCGGACGCCGACCTGTTCGACGACGAGGAGCTGCTGGCGCGCTACGCCGCGCTGCCCGTCGCCGAGCGGGCCGCGGTGATGGAACTGCGGCTGGCGCCGACCGGCTTCACCGTCGTGGCCGGGACCCCGGACGCGGAAGGGCTGTGCGAGCCCAGGATCGCGGGCAACGTCCTGCTGCGGAACGGTACGGCCGCGCCCGGCGGGACCGGCGGCTGACCGGCGCGCGTCCGGGCCGGTCCGCACGGGCCGGTCCGGACACGCCGGCCGGACCGTGATCCCCCTCCGGCCTCGATCCCCCGGACGGTGATCGCACGGGGGATAGGGAGACCGCTGACCGGAAGCCGGCGGATCGCCGGCGTGGGTGACATGGAACCGGCCGGGATCGGACCTGTCCGGTGGTCCCGGCCGGCGGCGAAGATCTTGCTCACGGGAACGCCGGGCACCGGCAGGTCCGCGGCGTCAAAGAACGGTCTTCGGACCCGGGCCTCCCGGGCCCGGCCCGGCGCCGGTCATCCGGGGCTTCCCGCGCCGGGCCGGCAGGGGAAGGGCGGCGATCTGCACGAGGGCGGCGACGAAGAAGGCCCCGAGCAGGACGAGGCGCCCTTGGGCGAAGGGGATGAAGGCGGCGATCGCCTGGGGCACCACGTGCTCGTTCGCCTCGGCGGAGGCGGTGGGAAGGCGCCTGTGCACATCGCGGACGGCGAAGAAGCCGACGACGACCACAACGAGCCCGAACGGCAGCGGAAACCACGTCAGCTTGCCCATGACGGTCGATGATCGCATGTGGTGATCGGTTCGACCCTGGCCCGGTGCTCCGCGCACCGGGCGGAACCGCTCCACGTCCGCCGTTCGGCCCCTCCCGCCGCGATGCCCGCGACGTGGGCATCGCGGACATCGCGGACAGGACGAGGAGGACTCTCCGTACGGGCACGGGTCTGCCTGCCGGTCAGGCGAGCAGCTCCGAGAGGCTGGCGTCCGGGTCGGCCACCGCGCGGGTGAGCAGCGCGGCCACCCTGGCGAGGCGGTCCTCGGCCTCCTTGCGGTCCCACAGCTCGATCGCGTACTCCAGGTCGAGCACGACCTGCTCCCCGGCCATGCCGGCGTACATCTCCAGCTCGTAGCGGTTGGCCCTGGTGTGCACGTAGTCGAACCCGACCTCGCACCCGGCCAGGTCCGGGACCGCGGGCCCGTCGCCCGCCCAGTCGGAGGTCACCTGGAACAGCGGCATCCTGCGCGGGTCGGGGTGGATCCTCAGTGCCCGCACCACCTCGTTGAACGGGGTGCTCTGGTGCGCGTACGCCTCCAGCACGGTCCTGCGCACCCGCCCGGTCAGCTCGGCGAAGGTGGGGTCGCCACCGCAGTCCAGGCGCAGCGCCACCATGTTGACGAAGCAGCCGACCACGCCCTCCAGGCCGGGCAGCGGCCGGTTGTCCACGGTGGTGCCGATGACCACGTCGTGCTGGCCGCTCCACTGCGCCAGCATCGCCGCGAACGCCGCCGTCACCAGCATGTAGGGGGTGGCCCTGCTCTGCCGTGCCAGCGCGAGCAGCCGCCGCGACTCGGCGGGCGGCAGGCGGTGGGCGATCATCTCGGTGTCGCGGCTCTCGCGACGCCCCTCCCGCGTCCTGGGCAGGACCAGCTCGGGCGCGCCGCGCAGCCGCTCCCGCCAGAACCGTTCCGACGCCGCGGCCTCCGGACCGCCGAGCCAGGCCTGCTCCCAGGCCACGTAGTCGGCGAAGCGCAGGTGCGGCGCGGCGGGCGCGGCCTCCCGGTCGGAGTACAGGCGGCCCAGCTCGCCCACGAGCAGGCCGATCGACACGCCGTCGGTGACCAGGTGGTGCTGGACGAGGGCGAGGACGTGGTCGTCGTCGCCGAGCCGGTAGAGGGTGGCGCGCACCAGCGGCGCGACGGACAGGTCGAAGCCGGCGTCGGCGTCGCGCGCTGCGCGGCGGGCCGCCTCCTGCGCGCGGTCGTCCTCGGGCAGGCCGGTGAGGTCCTCGACGGGAAGCTCGACGCGTACGCCGGGGTCGAAGCGCAGCACCGGCACGTCGCCCACGAGCGCCACCCGGGCCCGGAGGTTGTCGTGCCGGGCGACCAGGGCGTCGAACGCGCCGCGCAGGGCGTCCACGTCGAGCGGGCCGCGCACCCGGTAGGTGACGGCGGCGATGAAGTCCCGGGCGTCACCGCCCGCGAGCTGCTCGTTGATCCAGATCTGCAGCTGCGCGGTGGACAGCGCGCAGGTGACCGGATCCCCGTCCCTGCCGCTCTCATCCCTGCCGCTCTCATCGCTGCCGTCGACGGCGTCGCTGCCGGCGCCCGCCCTGCCGCCCTCCCCGTCCCGCCGGGCCCGCCCGGCCTCCCCGGAGACGCGGGCGTGCCCGGCGGCGGCGAGGGTGTGCTCCAGCGCGGGATGCTTGGCGGCCATGTAGTCGGCCAGGTCGGCGGGCGTGCAGTGTTCGAACAGGGCCATCAGCGGGACGCGCACGGCGAGCACGGAGGCGATCTCGCGCACCAGCCGGGCCGCCAGCATCGAGTGGCCGCCCAGGGCGAAGAAGTCGTCGTCCGGCTCCACCTCGTCGAGGTTCATGACACGCGCCCAGATGACGCAGAGCGCCGCCTCCAGGGCGGGCAGCTCGGCCCGCTCCTCGCGCTCCCCCGCGTCGGGCAGCAGGGCGGTCTCGACCCGTCCGTCCTCACCGCGCGGGATCCGGTCCACCGGTACGACGACCGCGGGCACCATGTACTGCGGCAGCCGCTCGGCCAGGGTGGCGCGCAGCGCCTCGGGCCGCGGCTCGTCGGCGACGGCGTAGGCGACCAGCTCGCGCCCGGCGCCGCCCTCGACCGCCACGACGGCGGCGTCGCGTACGGCCGGATGGGCGCGCAGGACCTCCTCGACGTCCTCCAGCTGCACCTGGAAGGAGCCGAGGCCGACGAGCCGGTCCTCGCGCCCGCGCTCGACCACCCGCCCGTCGGGCCTGCGGGTGGCCAGGCGGCCGGTCGGGCCCGCGGTCCCGGCGTGGCGGACCAGCTGGCCGACGGCACCGGCGGGAAGCACGTTGCCGTCGTGGTCGACCACGGTCACGTCGCCCTGGGTGAGGGTGGCCAGTTCCTCCGGGGAGATCATCGGGATCTCCGCCAGGGTCAGGGAGGGGTCGTCGGCGACCGCCCGCAGCACCCGGTCGTAGTGGCGCATCACGCGGGCGATCGTGGCCTCGTCGAACAGGGCGTCGTCGTACTCGACGAAGAAGTCGACCCGGTCGCCGCGCCGCACGGCCTCCACCGCGACGTCGAACCGGGACCGGCCGCGCGTCACCTCGGCCTCGGTGGCGGGCACGCCGCCGATGGAGCGCTCGGCCGCGCCGGCGTCCCACATGGTGAAGACGACCTGCACCAGAGGGGTGTGCCCGGCGTCGCGCTCGGGCTGCAGGAACTCCACGAGCTTCTCGAACGGCACGTACTGGTGGTCGAAGGCGTCGAAGGCCGCCTCGCTGGCCGCGTCGGCCAGCTCGGTGAAGGGAAGGTCGCCCGCGGGGCGCAGCCGTACGGGCACGATGTTGGCGAAGAAGCCGAGGGCGCGGTCGAACTCGCGCCCGGGACGGCCGGGCGCGCCGGTGCCCAGCACCATGTCGCCGCGGCCGGTGTAGCGGTAGAGGGTCGCGGCGAAGGCCGCCAGCAGCACGGTGAAGAGGGTGCCGCCGACCCGCTCGGCGACCTCGCCGAGCGGGCCGGTCAGCTCGGGCGCGAGCGGGAAGCGCTCGCGCCTGCCGACGCTGCTCCGCCGCCTCGGCCGGGGCCGGTCGGCGGGCAGTTCCAATATGGTGGGCGCGCCGTCGAGGGCCTCGCGCCAGTGGTCGACGTCGGCGGCCAGGCGCCCGCCGGCGAACTGGGCGCGCTGCCAGCGGGCGAAGTCGCCGTACTGGGCGGGTGGCTCGCCCAGCGGGTCGCCGCGTGAGCCCTCCCCCGCGTCACCCGTCGTGCCCTCCGCCGCGCCACCCGTCGTGTCACCTGTTGCGTCACCCGCCGTGTCGCCGCGCGCGGGCCCCGGTGGACCGGCGGGCTCGCTCCGGTAGGCGACGTCCAGCTCCTCCAGCAGCAGGTTCATCGAGAACCCGTCGCTGATGATGTGGTGCACGCCCAGGACGAGCGCCTGCCGGCCGGAGCCCAGCGTGACGAGCGAGACGCGCAGCAGCGGGCCCGCGGCCAGGTCGTAGGGGGCCTCGGCGACCTCGCGGGCGTACTCCGTCAGCGCCTGCTCGCCGCCGACGGAGGCCTCCCGCAGCACCGGCCCCTCCTCCCGGACCGCCTGGACCGGGTCGGTGCCCTGGTAGACGAAGGTGGTGCGCAGCACGTCGTGCCGCGCCACCACCCGTTCCAGTGCCCGCGCGAGCCTGCCGGCGTCGAGCGTCCCGTCCAGCACCAGCACCTTCAGCTCGTTGTACGAGCCGTTGCCCGGGTCGTCCTGCTCGACGAACCAGAGCTGCTCCTGCAGGTAGGACAGCGGGGCCGTGCGCACGGGCAGGCCGGTCACGACGACGCCTCCGTCCTCCTGGCGATCACCCAGAGGAAGCGCGACTCCCCCAACGGTGTGCGCTGCGCCACGACCTCGTCGCGCTCGGGGACCAGGCCCGCCTCGCGCAGCAGGCGCAGGTTCTCCTCGGTGGGGAAGCCGGAGAAGAACATGGTCGAGCCGAACCACTCCTCCACCGCGCCGGGGATGTCCTCGGTCATCAGCGTGGCCAGCAGCAGGCCGCCCGGCTTCAGCCAGCGGGCGATGCCGCCCAGCAGCGCGGGCAGTTCCTCGCGTGGCAGGTGGGTGAGGGTGTAGATGGACACCACGGCGTCGAAGGAGGCCTCGGGGAACTCCGCCTCGGCCATGTCGGCCTGGACGAGCGTCGCGCCGGGCAGGGTCTTCTCGGCGAGCTTGAGCTGCTCGGCGGAGATGTCGACGGCGGTGAGGGCGTGCGCCTCGGCCACCAGGCGCGACGACTCGTGGCCGCCTCCGACGCCCAGTTCCAGCACGGAGGCGCCCCGCTCGGGGAGCATCCCCAGCAGGGTGTTCGTCCACGTCATGCGGGGGGCGTCGGAGAACTCCGACTGGAAGGAGGCGTAGCGGCCGGCGATGTCGTCCCAGCCCTCGCGGACGATGTCCTTGATGTCGGAGCGGACCTCGGAGTCGACGGCGTCCGCGACCCCGGCGACGGTGGGCCGGTCGAAGAAGTCGGCGACCGGCACCTCGATGCCGAAGGTGGTGCGCACCCGGCCGAGGAGCTGGATGACCTGGATGCTGGTGCCGCCCAGCTCGAAGAAGTGGTCGTGCGGGCCGATGGAGTCCACCCCCAGCAGCGGGCGCACGATCTCCTCGGCGACCCTGCGCCTGGTCGGCGTCCACTCGGCCCCGTCGGCCCCGTCGGCCCCCTCGGTCGTGCCGGGATCGGCCTGGCCCGGGGTGCCGGTCGTCGTCCCGGCGCGTTCCGTCCTGACCTCGGCCAGGGCGTCGCGGTCGACCTTCCCGGCCGGGGTGAGCGGGATCTCGGGGACGGGGACGAACTCGTTGGGCACCAGCGGGGCCGTCAGCCACCGGGCCGCGGTCTCGCGCAGCTCGGTCACCGAGGGCGGCTCGTCGGCGGTGGGCACGACGTAGGCGATCAGGCGGGCGTCGCCGTCGTCGCGCGCCTCCGTCTCGACCATCGCGTGCGCGATCTCGGGATGCCGGCAGAGGGTCGACTCGATCTCCTCCAGCTCGACGCGGACGCCGCGGACCTTGACCTGCCGGTCGGCCCGCCCGACGAAGACCAGCTCGCCCTCGGGCGTCCAGCGCACCAGGTCGCCGGTGCGGTAGAGCCGCTCGCCGGGCGTGGCGGCGAAGGGGTCGGGCACGAAGGAGAGCGCGCTCGTGCCGGGCCGGGCCAGGTAGCCGCGCCCGAGCCCGGGGCCGCCGACGTAGAGCTCGCCGACCGTGCCGATCGGGACGGGACGCATCGCCTCGTCCAGCGCGTACGCCCGGTGGTTGGGCATCGCGCGGCCGATGGGCGGCGAGGTCTCCCAGGTGCCCTCGCAGTCGTGGGTGATGACGCCGACGGTGGTCTCGGTGGGCCCGTAGCTGTTGACGAACCTGCGCCCGGAGGCCCAGCGGGTGGTGAACTCCCCCGAGTAGCTCTCGCCGCCGACGGCGACGACCCGCAGGTCGGGGAAGTCCCCGGGCTCCAGCAGCCGCAGCATGCCCGGGGTGCCCATGTAGACGGAGATCCGCCGCTCGCGCAGCAGGTCGCGGAAGCGCTCGGACGAGGTGCGGGTCTCGGTGGAGGCGACGTGCAGGGAGGCTCCCGACAGCAGCGCCCCGAAGGCGTCGAAGGTGGAGACGTCAAAGGCGATCGAGGAGAACTGCACGAAGCGGTCGCGCGGCGAGAGCCCGTACAGGTGCTGGGCGCCGCGGACGAACGCGGTGACCGCGCGGTGCTCGATGAGGACGCCCTTGGGCGCCCCGGTGCTGCCGGAGGTGTACATGACGTAGGCGAGGTTGGCCGGGTGCAGCGGCACCCCGGGGTCGCTCTCGTCGCCTCCCGGGTGGCGGTCGACGTTGACCACGGACCACGGGCCCGGCGGCACGTCGGCCTCGGTGGTGGAATCGGCCAGCACCACCGAGGTGCCGGAGTCGCGCAGGATCGCCTCCAGCCGCTCGGGCGGGTTGCCCTCGTCGACCGGGACGTACGCGCCGCCCGCGGCGAGCGTGCCGAACATGGACACGATCATGCTCGCCGAACGGCGCTGGTAGATGGCGCAGCGGTCCTCGCGGCGCAGGCCGAGGCCGAGCAGGTGCCCGGCCAGGCGGTTGGCCGCGCGGCGGACCTCGTCGTAGGTGAGGGTCGTGCCCTCCTCGTCCGTCAGCGCCGTGACAGCGGGCGACCTGGCGACCTGGGCGGCGAACCGTTCGACGACGGTCGCCGGCTCGTGAGCCAGCTCGGTGCGGTTCCACTCCTCGACGACCAGGCGCGCGTCGTGCTCCTGGATCGTGTCCATCGGCTCCTCCTTAAAGGGCCCGTTCTCCGGGACCGTTCGTCGGTGCTCTGGCGGGTCAGGACCGCTCGCCGTCCGCGCCGTCCATCCACCGGCGCAGGCTCAAAGGACGCATGTCCGTCCAGACCTCCTCGATGTGGGCCAGGCACTCCTCGCGGGTGCCACTGTGGCCGACGCTCCGCCAGCCCTCGGGAATGTCACGATCGGCCCACCAGATGGAGTACTGCTCCTCGTGATTGCACACCACCGTGTACTCGGCGGCCTCGGCGGCCTCGACGGCCTCGACGGTCTCGGTGGCCTCGGCGGACCCCGTGGACGTGGTCATCGGAATCTCCTTCGCTTCATTCGTCATTCACGTGTCGCCCTACGAACAATGCCATGGTCGAGCAGAAGCCATTTAACGTACTTTTCGCGGAATGTTAGGGTTTTGAAGGGGAGCTATGTGTGGAATTACCGGCGTATCCGTTCTCGATGGAGCCGCCGCACGGGCGGCGTTCGACGGGCTCGTCACCCTGCAGCACCGCGGCCAGGAGTCGTGGGGGGTCGCGGTGGCCGGGCCGGGGGGCGTGCGGGTCCGGCGGGCGCTCGGGTTCGCCTCCCGCTCGGACTGCGGTGACCTCCCCGGCCGGCCCGCGGGGGGTGTGGCCGTCGCCCACACCCGCTACTCCACCACCGGCGCCACGCTGCTGGAGAACTCCCAGCCCTTCGTCCACGAGGCGGAGCACATCGCGCTGGCCCACAACGGCGACCTCACCAACGCCGCCGCGCTGCGCGTCCTGCTCGGCCGCGAGGGGTACGCGTTCCGGTCGACCAGCGACTCCGAGGTCATCCTCGCCCTGCTCGCCGGCGCGGGCCCCCGCGAGGACGGGATCGCAGCCGCGGAGGGGGCCGGGGGTGTCGGGACCGGGGCGCCCGGGTCGCCCGGCCGGGTCGTGGCCGCGGTGACGCGGGCCGTGCGGGTGCTGCGGGGCGGGTACGCGGTGGTCTGCGCCGCGGGCGACCGCCTGCTCGCCTTCCGGGACCCGCACGGCCTGCGCCCGCTGGTGGCGGGGTTCGCCCCGGGCAGGGCCGCGGTCGCCTCGGAGACCTGCGCGCTCGACGCGCTCGGCTGCTCCGAGCAGCGGGAGGTGGAGCCCGGCGAGCTGCTGATCCTGCGCGACGGCCGCCTGGAGGGGGCCTACCGCGTGTCCGAGCCGGCCCCGCGCGCCTCCTGCGTGTTCGAGCACCTCTACCTGACCAGGCAGGACTCCCGGATCGGCGGGGTGCGGACCGGCGCGACGCGGGTGGCGTTCGGGGAGCGGCTGGCGACGGAGTCGCCCGTGGACGCCGACCTGGTCGTGGCCGTCCCCGCCTCGGGCGTGCCGGCCGCCCGGGGGTACGCCCGCGCGGCCGGGCTGCCGCTGGCCGGGACGCTGGTCCGCAACGAGCAGGTGGGCAGGACGTTCATCGAGCCCGACCGGGGACGGCGCGAGCGCAAGCTGCGGAACAAGTTCTCCATCGGCTCGCCGGTGGACGGGGCCCGGGTCGTCGTGGTGGACGACTCGATCGTGCGCGGGTCCACCATGCGGCGCATCGTCACCCTGCTGCGCGAGTCCGGGGCGAGCGAGGTGCACGTGCGCATCGCCGCCCCGCCGCTGGTCGCGCCCTGCCACTACGGGGTGGACATCGTCGACACGGGCGAGCTGGTGGCGGCCGGGCGCGAGGTGGAGGAGGTGTGCCGGATCATCGGCGCGACGAGCCTGGCGCACCTGTCGGTGACGGGCATGCGGCAGACGGTCGGGAGCGTCGCGGGCGAGGGCCTGTGCGAGGGGTGCATCACCGGCGAGTACCCGACCCCGGTGGGCGGGGCGCGCGACAAGTTGAGGCTCGTACCCGCACAGGCCCCGCGGCACGCGACGCCTCCGGGCGCCCTGCACCCCCGTTGACGGTGATCAGAGCCGCGCCTAGCCTCCGCCAGATGAGACCACTGACAGGATCCGACCGCTACGACGACGACGGCGGATGCGACGCCAGGTACACCAGGACCGCCTGCCTGTGGGGCCGCAGGCCCGACCGGATCTCCGACGCGCTGGGGGACGCGCTCGGCCTGCCCGGGGCGCCCGACGACGTCGGCCCGCCACCGGGACCACCCGGCCCGGACGCGCCGGCCGTGCTCGACCTGGGGTGCGGCGAGGGACGCAACGCGGTACGGCTCGCCCAGCGGGGCGCGCGGGTGCTGGCCATGGACATGTCGGCCGCCGCGCTGGAGAACGGCGCGCGCGCCTGGGGCGACGCCGGCGGGATCGAGTGGCGCCGGGGCGACGCGCGCGCCACCCCCCTCGATCCCGCCTCGTTCGACGGGGTGCTGGTGTGCAGCGTCCTGCACTGGCTCCAGGACGAGGAACAGGTCGCCGACGTCATCGCCAGGGTGCAGGCCGCGACCAGGCCCGGAGGGGTCAACGCGCTGCTGATGTTCAACCGCGGCCACGCCTACCGGCCTCCCGCCGGCGAGATGCGCATGCCGGTCCTGCTGGGCCACGACTGGTACCTCGCCCGGTACGCCGGGTGGACCGTGCTGGAGGCCACCGACACCGACTCCACCCACACCCACAAGGGCCACGAGGAGCCGCACACCCACGCGGTGACCAGGCTGCTGGCCCGCAAGGAGGCGAGCACATGAGGCCGCTGGCGAACGGGCACCCGGTGAGCCCGCCCGCGGGCCGTCCGGGAGCCGCGGAACCGGCGCACCCCCTGGAGTGGCCGGTCTACGACGACGGCGTGGCGGCCCGGGTCACCGAGCTGATCACGCGGGGACGCACGTTCGACTACGACTACGGCTCCGAGCTGGCCGAGCTGGAGCGGTCGTTCGCCGAGCGGCACGGCCGCGCCCACGCGCTGGCGCTCACCTCGGGGACCGCGGGGCTGCTGGCCGCCTACTTCGCGCTGGGCGTCGGCCCCGGCGACGAGGTGATCGTCCCGGACCTCACGTTCTTCAGCACGGCCTCGCCGCTGTTCCTGCTGGGCGCGGTGCCGGTGCTGTGCGACGCGGGCGACGCCAGCGGCAACGTGGACCCCGCCGCGGTGGAGGCGCTGGTCGGCCCGCGCACGGTCGCGATCGCCGTCACCCACCTGTGGGGGCACAGCTGCGACATGGACGCGCTGCGCGCGGTGGCGTCCCGGCACGGGCTGGCCCTGGTCGAGGACTGCTCGCACGCCCACGGCTCCACCTTCCGCTCCCGGCCCGTCGGCTCCATGGGCGACATCGCGGTCTTCAGCGTGGGCGGCAGGAAGCTGGTCTCCGGGGGCATGGGCGGCATGCTGCTGACCGACTCCGAGGACGTCTTCGCCCGCGCCTGCCTGCTGACGAACTTCCGCCACCGCACCGACCTGACCATCGACGCGGCCCGCTACGAGCCGTTCCTGCTGACCGGCCTCGGCGGCAACTTCCGCATCTCCACGCCCGGCGCCGTGCTGGCCCAGAGCCATCTCGACCGCCTGGACGAGCTGGTGGAGCGCAGGGTGACCAACATGTCGGCCCTGTCGGCGGGACTCGGCAGGCTGCCGGGCGTGCGCCCCTCCCCCGTCGCCGAGGGCGTCACGATGGGCGCGTGGTACGACGGTGTCGTCGAGGTGACGCCGGAGTGCCCGTTCAGCCGGGACGAGCTGGTGGCGGCCGGGCAGGCGCGCGGCCTGAAGGTGCGCGCGCCGGCCACCAGGCCGCTGCACGTCTTCCCGCTCTTCCAGGGCACCGCGCCGGACTGGTCGCCACAGGTCGCCGCCGCGGTCCGGGCGGCGGCCGCGGTGAACGACCGCCCGTTCCCGCGGTCGGCGGAATTGTTCGCCCGCTGGATGAAATTGCCGGTGAACTTTCTCTGGGAGGAGAACTCGCCGCTGGTGGGCGCGTATCTGGACGCGTTCGACGACGCATTCTCGATGGCACGTACCGCGTAACGTCGTTTCTGTTTCCAGCGTCGATTCCGGAGTAATCCCATGAGCCGACAAGCGTTTCCCGTCGTCCACGCCGTCGCCCCCGTCAGCCTGGAGAGCTGGTTCGGTCACTTCGTCGAACTCGGACCGCAGGACCGGATCGTCTTCACCGGTGAGGACGCCCGCGTGGACATGGCCCCGCTGCTCGACGCGATCGGCGGGGCCCCGCGGGCGAGCGTGATCTTCCATTCCAGTCACACGACGCTCGGCCGCGACCAGCTGCTGGCGTTCCGGCTGCGCGAGCTGGGCCACCACGCCGAGTGCCAGTCGCGGCTGTGCGCCTCGCTGGGCAGCGACAAGATCCTGATGAAGGAGTTCTTCGACCGCTACCGCCTGGTCTCCCCGCCCTGGGCGCGGGCCGGCGAGACGCCGCCGGAGCCGTACCCGGGTGCCCGGGTGGTGGTCAAGGACCGGCACGGCACGCAGAGCGTCGGCACCCGGCTGGCCCGCGCGGGCGAGTGCCGGCTGGCCCCCAACGAGCTGGGCGAGCTGTACGTCGACGGCGTCGAGTACTCGGTGCTGGTCTACCGCGACGAGCACGGCACGGCGACGTTCCCCCCGGTGTGGAAGGGGCCGACCAGCCCGGAGCTGGTGCCGCCCTGGCGGCGGCTGCGGCTGTGCCCCGATCCGGGGCTCGGCGGCACGTGGGAGCGCAAGCTGCGGGCGGTCGGCAAGCGGCTGGCCGACCTGGCCGAGGCGCACGGGTACCTGGAGGTGGAGTTCCTGCTGACCCGGCACGGCGAGGTGCAGTTGCTGGAGATCAACCCCCGGATCTCGGGCACCATGCGGCTGGCCGCGATGGCCACCCGGCTGCCGATCTTCTCCCTGCACGCCCGGCCCGAGCTGCGCGACCACCTGCGGGCCGTCCGCTTCAGCGGCGAGGTGCCCTACGCCGGCGCCCCGATCACCGACGCCGACGCCGAGGTCTTCGCCACGTCCCGGCTCACCGTCGCCGGGGAGAGTCCCGAGGCGGTCCGCGCCAAGCTGCGCGAGCTGGGCGCGGAGCCGGCACTGCCCCGCGCCTCCTGAGGCCGGTCTGGGCGGCGGGGTGCGTCCCGTCGCTCAGGCGGGCCACGCCACCGGACGGGCCGCGCACTCAGGCGAGCATCATCGAGCGGGCACCGTCAGGCGGGCCGCACCATCTTCGCCTCCCCGGTGTCCACGGGCCCCGCGTTCCCCGCGCTCCCCCCGGGCCCTCCCCCGGGCGCCTCGCGGTCGCGCCGCGCGTCCCACCGGTCCAGCAGCCCCAGCAGGGGCGCGGTCGCGGCCGTGGAGACCAGCGCGACGATCACCAGCATCGTGAACAGCGCCTGGGTGATGATGCCGAGGCTCAGCCCGATGCTCAGGATCACCAGCTCGGTCACCCCCCGGCAGTTCATCAGCACCCCGAGCCGCAGGGCCTCCCGCCCCGGTACGCCCATCGGCCTGGCGATGACCAGCACGCCGCCGACCTTGCCCGCCACGGCGACCACCAGGATCAGCAGGCACCAGCTCCACATCGTCAGGTCCCGGCTCAGCAGCCCGATCTGGGTGTTGAGCCCGACGAAGGCGAAGAACGGCGGCAGCAGGAAGGACGTGGTGAAGTCCTGCGTGCGCTCGCGGACCCGCCGCAGCCGCACGTCCCCGTCCCGGGGGAAGAGCGCGCCGAACAGGAACGCCCCGAAGATCAGGTGGATGCCGATCAGCTCGGTCAGCAGGCCGGAGACGAGCAGGCCCACGATGACGATGGGCAGCGTCGCCTCCTGGGAGAGGCCCCGGCGCAGCAGCCGGGCCAGCAGCGGCCGTACCACCCCGGCCATGACGGCGGCGAAGGCGACGGTGAGGCCGAACGTGCGCAGCGCCTCGGCGGGCGAGGAGCCCTTGGCCATGGTCACCGCCACGGCCAGCAGCAGCCAGGCGGTCACGTCGGCGATGGCGGCGCAGGTGACGGTCAGCGCCCCGGTCGGGGTGTGGAAGAGGTCGCGCTCCAGCAGGATCCTGGCGAGCACGGGGAAGGCCGTGACGCTCAGCGCGGCCCCGATGAACAACGCGAAGACCGGGAAGCCGACCGGAGCGGTCGCCAGCGGCACGTAGATCAGCAGTGCCAGCGCGACCCCGAGCGCGAACGGGATCGCCACGCTCGCCTGCCCGCACAGCACCGCGATCCGGCCCCGCCCGCGCAGCAGGTCCCCGCGCAGCTCCATCCCGACCAGGAACATGAAGAAGGCCAGCCCGAACTGGGCCAGCAGGTTCAGGTACGGCATGACGGCGCTGGGGAAGAGCATGGCGTGCGCCCCGGGCCAGACCGCGCCGAGCAGCGACGGCCCGAGCACGATGCCCGCGGCCATCTCCCCGATCACCCGGGGCTGGCCGAGCCTGCGGAACACCGCGCCGCCCAGATGGGCCATCGCGACGACCACGGTGATGGACAGCAGCAGCAGGGGCGTGGCCGGGACCTGCTCCGGCCGTCCCGCCTTCACCGAGGGGACGGGGACCGGGCCGGTGGCCGTGCCCGGGTCGAGGCCCAGCATCAGAAGCGCCAGCGCGGCGGGCAGCACGACCGCGAATCCGTACGCGGTCAGGGTGCGGCGCAGTGTGCGCGCTCCCACCGCCCGGAAGCTGCGATTAGTCATGGACCGATTCCATTCCGTAGGACTGAATAGCAGGGACGGCGTATATCACAGAACAAAAAATTTGCCAATACTGATCGGCGAATCAGCTGATCAACGGCCTGCTCCCGCCATTCCTTTGTACCTTGGGACGACGATCCGAAAATTACTCATGATCAAGAGTGCGCTTTTGAAAACGGCGGGTAAGGTACCGGCCTGACTCACTCCAAGTGCACAGAAATCCGGAGGAACAGTCGCATGCAGGTGCTCTCCCCCCACCGAGAGGCGAACCGTAACGCTCCGCCCTCCTGTAACGACAGAAAGCCCGTCCCCAGCCCCCGCCCTCCTTCCCCGCAGGGCTCCAAGCTGGCTCTGGACGCGTCCGCGAAGCCGAGGCGGACAGGCCTGCAGCTCCCGTCGAGCCTTCCCTTCGACACGTGGCGGCGCATCGGGCACCAGATCTCCCTCATCGCCGACTCCTCCTCCTGGTGGCTCGGTGACTGGCTGGTCTACGGCGAGAACGAATACACCGACCGCTACAAGAGGGCCGTGGAGGAGAGTTCCCTGGACATTCAGACCCTGCGCAACTACGCCTGGGTCGCGCGGCGATTCCCGGTATCCCGCCGGCGGGATAAACTCAGCCTTCAGCACCACGCGGAAGTGGCGGCCCTTCCCGAGCACGAGCAATCGCTGTGGCTCGACCGCGCGGAGCGTTTCAACTGGTCCAGGAATCGTCTGCGCAGCCAGATCAAGGCGCACCGTGCCGCCGCCCTCGCGGCGTCGGGCCGGGCCGCCGAGGCCGCCAAGGCCGCCAAGGAGAAGGCCGTCATCCACATCGACGTCCCGGTCGACCAGGAACAGTGCTGGCGTGACGCCGCCCGCCGGATGAACCGCAGCGTGGAGGAGTGGGCCAGGCTCGTCCTCAACCAGGTCGCCACCGGCCAGATCCCCGCGCGCGGGATCCTCGAGGCCAAGGCCGGCTGAACGGAGGAGCAGGTGGCCGCCGTCCACACGTTGTTCGAAGAACGGGCGGTGCGAGCCCCCAACGGGACGGCCCTGGTCTCCGGGGCCGTCCGCCTGACCTACCGGGAGCTCGACGCCCGCGCCAACGGCCTCGCCCGGTCGCTCCTGCGGCGCGGCGTCGGCCCCGAGACCCTGGTCCCCCTGCGACTGGACCGCTCCCCCGATCTGCTCGTCGCGCTGCTGGCCGTCTTCAAGGCCGGCGGCGCGGCGGTGCTCCTCGATCCCGCCTGGCCCGAGGACCGCGTCGCCGCGGTCCTCGACGGCTGTCCCGTGGTGATCGACGGTCCCTGTGGCGCCGAGCCCTCCGCGGAGGGCCCCGGCGTCCCGGTGCACGAGGACCAGCTGGCGTACGCGGTGCACACCTCCGGGTCGACGGGCCGCCCCAAGCTCGTCGGGGTGACCCACCGGGCGATCGTCCACCGGGTCGCCACCCACGCCGAGGCGTACCGCATCACCCCCGCCGACCGGTCCAGCTGGCTGGCTCCCCCGGCCTCGTCGGTGTCGGTGGTGGAGCTGTGGCCCTACCTGTGCTCCGGCGCGAGCGTGCACGTCGCCGACGCGGCGACCGCGGGCTCGCCGCCCGAGCTGCGCGACTGGATGGTGGCCTCGGGCATCACCCGCGCGTACGTGAACATGCCGCTGGCGGAGCTGCTGTACGGCCTGCCGTGGCCCGGGCGGACGGCGCTGCGGCTCATGACGGTCGGCAGCGACGCGGTGCGCGTGTGGCCCTCGCCGGACCTGCCGTTCGAGGTCGCGGTGGAGTACGGCTCCGCCGAGGCCAACGGTGTGACGAGCTGCCTGGTCCCGCTGGAGGACCGCTGCACCTCGGTCACGGCCGGCGAGGCCGACAGGCGCGCCCGTCCCCCCATCGGGCGGCCCTGGCCGGACGTCGGCGCCGGCGTGCTGACCGCGGGGCTGGAACCGGTCGCCCGGGGAGAGGTCGGCGAGCTGTTCGTCTCCGGGCCCGAGCTGGCCCGGGGCTACCTGGGCGAGCCGGCCCGCACCGCCGAGCGCTTCCTGCCCGACCCCTCGGGCGGGGGCGGCCGCGTCTACCGGACCGGGGACCTGGTGCGCGAGCGGCCGGACGGGCGGCTGGAGCACCACGGCCGCGTCGACCAGCAGGTCAAGATCCGCGGCCACCGGGTGGAACCGGCGGAGGTGGAGGCGGTGCTGCTGGACCATCCGTCGGTGCGCGAGTGCGTGGTGAAGGGCGTGCCGGGCCCGGGCGGCGACCTGAGGCTCTGCGCCTACGTCGTGCACGACACCGCGCTCCCCCGCGACCGCGACCCGGGGAGCACCGGGAGCCCGGGGGGCCCGCGGAGCTCGCGGAGCTCGGGGGGCGGGGAGCTGCGCGCGTTCGCCGCCGCCAGGCTGCCCGGCCCGATGGTGCCGACCGTGTGGGTGCCGATGGAGCGGCTGCCGCTGAACTCCAGCAACAAGGTGGACCGTCTCGCGCTGCCCGCACCCACCTGGGGCGGCGAGCACCGGCCGGACTCGGACACCGGGCGGGACGCGGACACCGGCGCGGGCCGGACGGCCGGGCAGGACCCCGGCGGGACGGGCGGCCGGGACGCGGGCCAGGCGGACGGGGCGCACTCGGACGCGGCGGCCGGTGAGGGTGCCGACCCGGTGACCGCGGGGGTGCTGGAGCTGTGGGAGCAGGAGCTCGGCGCGCCCGGCGCGCTGGGCGACCACTTCATCCGCTCCGGCGGCGACTCCCTGGCGGCCACCCGTCTCGTCGACCGGATCGGGAGCCGCTACGGCGTGCGGATCCGGCTGCGCGACTTCCTGAAGGCGCCGACACCAGAGACCCTCATCCGGAACATCAGGGCGGAAGGAAGTACGAGATGACCGAGAGGAAGCGGAGGAAGAGCCGCCCCACCTGGCTGCTGCGCACCCCCGACCCCGAGGCGCGGGCCCGGCTGTGGTGCCTGCCGTACCCGGGGGCGGGGGCGTCGATGTACCACGGGTGGCCGTCCGAGGTGGACGGGATCGAGCTGTGCCCGGTGCAGCTGCCCGGCCGGGAGAACCGGCTGCGCGAGCCGTTGTTCGACAGTTACGCCTCCGTCGCGGCCCAGATGCTGGAAGGGCTGGAGCCCTACCTGGACCGGCCGTTCGGGTTCATCAGCCACTGCGGCACGGTCTTCATCGGCTACGAGGCGACGCTGCTGCTCATGGAGCGCGGCGGGCCGCTGCCCGGCCACCTGTTCGCCTCCTCGATGGTCCCGCCGCACCGGGCGTCGTGGCCGAGCATCCTCAAGCTGGACGAGGAGCAGGTGGGCGCGCTGGTGTCGGACCTGATGCGGGCCCGCGGCGCCGAGCCGCTGCCCGAGCTGGTGGAGATGGCCGCGGGCGTCATGCGCGCGGACGTGGCCGCCTACGGCCGCTTCGACAAGACCGACCCGGTGGAGCTGCCCTGCCCGATCACCGCCATCGGCTGGTCGGGCGACACCCAGATCCCCCCGGAGCAGATGGGCGGCTGGGAGTCCTACGGCGAGACCCGCTACACCGTGCTGGACGGCGGGCACTGGAGCTATCTCCAGGCGCCCGCCGCCCTGCTGGACGAGATCGCGCGGAGCATGTCCGCGCGGATCCCGGGGTGACCTCAGTCCTTCACGTCGTCGTCCTCGTGCCCGCCGGGCCTCGTCCCGGCGGGCTTCTCCGCGGGCTTCTCCGCGGGCTCGGGGACGTCGTCCTGGAGCATCTCGGCGTCCTCCAGCCTGCGCAGGTTCGGCACCGGCGACAGGAACAGCAGGATGATCCAGGGCAGCAGGAACGCGGCCCCGGCGTAGATCGCGGGCTTGACCCCGATCAGCTCGCCCAGCACGCCGGCCAGCATCGCGGCCAGCGGCAGGATGCCGAGGTAGACCGCGCGGCTCGCGCCGATGACCCGGCCCCGCAGGTGGTTGGGGATGACGTACTGGAAGAGGGTGAGCTGGCCGATGTTGCCGGCCACCACGCCGAACACCGTGACGAACCAGATCACCGAGAACAGGATGATCTGCAGCCACTGCGGGCCGGCCACGAACGGCGTGAGGCACAGCACCCGGAAGGCGATCAGGGCGGTCATGATGCCGCGCCCGTAGCCGACCTTCTCGAACAGCTTGCTCGCGAAGACCGCGCCGACGACGCCGCCGATGCTGCCGACGGCGTAGATGAAGCCGATCCAGGTGCCCGACATGCCGAGCTCCCTGGAGGCGTACAGGATGAACAGGGTCAGGATCATCATCGACCCGAAGTTCGCCCCGGCGGAGTTGAGGATCAGCGGCCGCGCGTAGTCGTTGCGGTAGGTGACCCTCAGGCCGTGCTTGATGTCGTGCAGCATCGCCGCGACGGCGCCTCGCCCGCCGTTGTCCTGGCGCTCGACGGGCGGCTCGACGTGGCGGATGCGCGAGAGCGCGAAGGCGGAGACGAGGAAGGAGATCGCGTCTCCGAGCATCACGTACGCCGGCCGGAACAGGTCGATGAGCACGCCACCGGCGCTGGAGCCCGCGATGGCGCCCACCGACTCGGTCGCCGCCATCCGGCTGTTGCCGTCGACGAGCTGCTCCTCGCTCAGCAGGGTCGGCATGTAGGCGGCGTAGGCGATCTCGAAGACCACCGAGAGCCCGCCGACCACGACGGCGACCACGTAGAGCACCCACATGTCCATGAACCCGACGAAGGCCGCGATCGGGATCAGGGCCACCACCAGGGCGCGGCCGATGTCGGAGCCCACCATCAGGGGTCTGCGGCGGTAGCGGTCGATGAGCACACCGGCGATCAGCGTGAGCAGGAGCGCGGCGATCGTGCGCATGGTGTTGAGGAGGCCGACCTCGAAGGAACTGGCCTGCAGCATGAGGATCGCGGTCAGCGGAAGCGCCAGGGTCGTCAGCTCGGAGCCGAGGACCGAGATCGACTGACCGGCCCAGAGCCGGTTGAAGTCGGGGTTCCGCCAGAGAGAGGGCGGCTTTTCCTCCGGCGCCCTGACTTCCGTTCTCTGAGTGTCCATAAGATCGTTCCGTCCTTGTCGGGTTTCACCTCTGGTTGACTGAGATAGGGATTTTGTTAAGGGTGATGATATGCGAAATCACTCGAGAGGCACACTGGAAAACAAACATCGGGTACGCCAGATGACCCTCCCCGACGGTCATGTGGTATTCCAGGTCAATCCGGCCGAGACCAGCCTGCAGTATCGCAGCATCGTGGGCGACAGAAGCTACTTCAGGCATGACGTGCGCCTTGAGCCCGGAATGACGGTCTTCGACGTGGGCGCTAACATCGGAATCGCGGCCCTGGCGTTTCATTGGGAATGTCCGGGCACGCGGATTCTCGCCTTCGAGCCCGCCAGGCCGCTTTACGACGCGTTGTGCGCGAATCTGGCCGCGCACGGCCTGAACGCCAAGGCGTTCGACTGCGCGCTCTCCAGTGCCCCGGGAACGGCCGTTCTCACCGTCTACCCGGAGACGACCGCGATGTCGGGAATGTACACCGACGCCGACCACGACGCCGAGGTGACCAGGACGTTCCTGGCCAACAGCGGTTTCGCCCCCGAGGACGTGGCCGACATGGCGCAGGGCAGGCACGTCACGGAGGAGCAGGAGTGCCAGGTGCGCACGATATCCGAGGTCATGGCGACCGAGGGGGTCGACCGCATCGGACTGCTGAAAATCAACGTCGAGAAAGCCGAATGTGATGTCCTGGACGGAATCGCACCCGGCGACTGGAAGGCGATCGACCAGATCGTCATGCAGGTCCACGACATCGGCGGAAGGCTCGCGTCCGTGCGCGACGACCTCACCGGCCGTGGATTCCAGGTCGACATCGGCCAGGACCCCCTGCTGAAGGACACGGACATCTTCGACGTGTACGCACGGAGGAATGCCACATGACAGTGGACACAGCCATTGATCTGAACGAACTGGACCTGGCCGACCCCGACATCTACACGGCTCCGGACTCCGGTCTCGGCGTCCTGCATCATCTGCAGGAACATCAGCCGATGTTCTGGAACAAGAGGTCCGGCGGGCCGAGCTTCTGGGCGTTCACCAAATACGCCGACGGGGTGGCCGTCTATCTCGACAAGACGAATTTCACCTCCGAGCGGGGCATGCAGGTGGGGCAGACCGAGTCCGCCGCCCGCGCCGCCGCCGGCAAGATGCTCATCGTCACCGACGGCCGGCACAGCCAGCTGCGCGACGTGATGAACCCCGCGCTCACGCCCCGGGTGGTGCGCCGCCTGGAGAGCGCGATGCGCGAGACCGTCGGCGGGATGCTGGAGGAGAACGCCGCCAAGGACTCCTTCGACTTCGTCGACACGGTGGCGGGCAGGCTCCCGCTGTCGGTCATCTGCGAGCTGCTGGGCGTGCCCCGCTCCGACTGGGACCTGATGATCCAGTGGACGCGCACCGCGTTCGGCTCGGCCACCTCCGACGACATCATCTCCGACGCCGAGAAGGCCGAGGCCAACGCCAACATCTTCGCCTACTACGCCGACCTGCTCGCCGAGCGGCGCCGCGACCTCGGCGACGACGTGATCAGCGTGCTGATCCGCGGGAAGATCGACGGGATCCCGCTCACCGACGAGGAGATCCTGCTCAACATCAACGGCCTCATCACCGGGGGCAACGAGACGACCCGGCACGCCTCGGCGGGGGCCGTCATCGCCCTGGTGGAGAACCCCGACGAGTGGACGCGGTTGCGCCGGGACCCCTCGCTCATCCCCACCGCCGTGGAGGAGGTCCTGCGCTGGACCGCCCCCAGCCTGAACGTCATGCGCACCGCGATACGGGACACGAAGATCGGGGACCAGGCCATCCGGGCCGGTGAGCGCGTCAGCGTGTGGCACCCGGTCGTCAACCGCGACGAGGACGCCTTCCCCGACGCGCGCCGTTTCGACGTCGGGCGCACCCCGAACAGGCACCTCACGTTCGGCCTCGGCAAGCACCTGTGCATCGGCGCTGCCCTGGCCAGGTTCGAGCTGCGCGTGCTGCTGGAGGAGCTGACCGCCCGGGTGTCCCGCATGGAGCTCACCGGACCGGTCAAGCGGCTGCGCTCGAACCTCATGTGGGGCGTCGACCGCGTCCCCGTCCACCTCGAACTCGACCACGCCGGGCACTGATTGGAGCACCACATGCCGGACAGCAGAACCGCACCGTCGCCGACACAGGAGACCCGCTGGAGGCCGCGGGGGGCCACGGCCCCCGGGGACCGCACCGATCAGGTCACGCTCGCCGCGCGGCTGCGCGGGCCGCTGGACGAGAAGGCCCTGACCGCCGCGCTGGAACACGTGCTGGAGGCACGCCCGGACCTGCGCGCGGCACCGCCGGACGGCTCCGGGGAGTCCCGGCCCGTCACCGTCCCGCCGCCCGTGGAACTCGGCAGGCACGACCCCGGCCGCCGCGAGGAGGCGCTCGCGCGGCTGGTCGCCGAGCAGACCAACCGGCCCCTCGACCCCGTCGCGGGCCCACCGGTCCGGGTCGTCATGGCCCGGCTGGCCGACGACGACCACGCGCTCGTCGTGACGGCGCACCGGACGGTGGCCGACGAGCGCGTGCTGGCCGGTCTCGCCGGCGAGATCTCCCGGGCGTACGAGAGGCCGGAGGGCACCGCGGACGCCGCCGGCTCCCCCGCACCCCGGACCGCCCCGCACACGCAAGAAGGCGCAGGGGACGGCCACGCGTCCCCCCGCGCGGAAGACAGGACGGGAGACAGGGCGGGAGACAGGTCGGAAGACGGCGCGGGAGACGACGCCGACCTCGCCTACTGGCGCGAGCGGCTCGACGGCACGCTTCCCGTCCTCGACCTGCCCGCCGACCGGAGCCGTCCGGCCGTGCCGGGCTTCACGGGCGCCCGGGTGACCTTCACCGTGCCGCCGGAGACGGCCGCGCGGGCCGAGGCGCTGGCGCACGAGGCCGGATGCGGCGCCGTCGGCCAGGCGGCGCGGGCCGTGGCACCGGCCCGGTGGCCGGAGCAGAACGGGGACGCCGCACCCGCCGCGGACGCCACGGACGCCGCGACCGACGGCACCGGCACCGATACGAGGGCCGTCGCGCTGGCGGCGTGGGCCGTCGCGCTGTGCCGCTGGTCGGGACAGGACGAGGTGGTGATCGGCGTTCCCGTGCCGGTCGCAGACCGCGCCCCGGTGTTCCCGATCCGCGTCGGCTGTGACGGCGACGCGTCGTTCGCCGAGATCGTCGCCCGGGTGCGCGACGCGCTGGACGAGGCGGCCGCGCACGGCTCCTGCCCGGCCCACCGGCTCGCCGGGGAACTGGGCCTGGACGCCTCCAGCGGCGTGCACCCGCTCTACCAGGCCGAGTTCGACCTGGCCGTTCCGGCCTGGAGCGCGCTGCGGCTGCCGGGCGTGCGGACCTCGCAGCTGGTGGCCGACCGCTTCCCGCTCGCCTCGGACCTGGCGCTGGTGCTGGTGCCGGGCTCGCTGGAGGGCGAGGTGCGCTACGGGCTCGACCTGTTCGACGCGTCCAGCGCGCGGACCAGGGCCGAGCAGTACGTCACGCTGCTGTCCCACGCCGTGCGCGCCCCCGCCTCGCCCGTCTCGCGGCTGTCGCTGCTGGACGCGGAGCAGCGGCGGCTCGTGGTCGAGGAGTGGAACCGCACCGAGACCCCCTTCGACGAGGAGGCGTGCGTCGGCGCCCTGTTCGAGGCGCGGGCCGCGGCCGCCCCGGACGCGCTGGCGGTGATCGCCGGCGAGCACCGGCTGACCTACGGCGAGCTGGACGAGCGCGCCAACCGGGTGGCCCACCGGCTGATCCGCGAGGGGGTGCGGCCCGGTCACGTGGTCGGCTCGATGACCGGCCGCTCGGCCGAGGCGCTCGTGGCCTTCCTCGGCATCGTCAAGTCCGGTGGCGTCTACCTGCCGCTGGACCCGGCGCTGCCCGCCGACCGGCTCGGCTACATCCTCGACGACAGCGGCGCGGGGCTCGTCCTCACCGCGGCCGGGCACTCCGGGCGGGTGCGGGGCGACCGGGTGCGCACGATCGAGCTGGACGGCGAGTGGCGCACGATCGAGGCGGAGGAGCCGGGCACGAGCCCCGGTGTGACGCCCGTCCCCGACGCCCCGGCGTACCTGATCTACACCTCCGGCTCGACCGGCCGGCCCAAGGGGGTGGAGGTCCCGCACCGGGGCGTGAGCAACCTCGCCTCCACCCTGTCCAGGGAGTTCTCGCTGACGCCCGACGACCGGGTGGCGCTGTTCGCCTCGCTCAGCTTCGACGCGTCGATCTGGGAGATCACGATGGCGCTGCTGAACGGGTCGGCGCTGTGCGTGCTGGACCCCTCGGCCATGACGCCGCAGGAGACGGCCCAGCTCATCAGCGAGCAGAAGGTGACCGCGGCCACGTTCCCGCCGACGTTCCTCAGCACGCTGAGGGGCGACGAGCTGGGCACGGTCAGGCTCATGGTCGTCGCGGGCGAGCAGTGCCCGAACGGGCTGGTGCGGACCTGGGCGCCCGGCCGTACGTTCGTCAACGCCTACGGGCCGACCGAGACGACCGTGTGCGCCACGATGGGCACGTGCGACCCCGCCGCGGCCTACGCCCCGCCGATCGGCCGCCCGCTGGCCAACTTCCGCACCTACGTGATGGACCGCTGGCTCAACCCGCTCCCGGCGGGCGTGCCCGGGGAGCTGTACGTCGGCGGTACCGGCCTGGCGCACGGCTACCGGGGCAAGCCGGGCCTGACCGCGCAGTCGTTCATGCCCGACCCGTACGGCCCTCCCGGGGCGCGGCTCTACCGCACCGGCGACCTGGTCCGCTACCTGCCCGACGGCCGGCTGCAGTACGTGGGCCGGGTCGACCAGCAGGTGAAGATCCGCGGTTTCCGGGTGGAGCTCGCCGAGATCGAGGCGGCGATCACCCGCTACCCGGGCGTCCGCGAGGCCGCGGTCGTCGTGCGCGACGACCGGCTCGTCGCCTACGTCGTGCTCGACGACGCCTCCAGGATCCTCGCCGACCGGAGCGGCCTGACCGGCGAGCTGCACCGGTTCCTGCAGGGCTCGCTGCCGACGTACATGCTGCCCTCCTCGTACGTGACGCTGGACGCGATGCCGCTGACCTCCTCGGGCAAGGTGGACCGCCAGGCGCTGCCCGAGCCCGGCGTGGCCGGTGGGGGCGGTGACGACGACTTCGACGCGCCGCAGACCGACACCGAGCAGACGATCGCCGAGATCTGGGCCGAGGTGCTCAAGCTCAAGCGGGTCGCCCGGGAGGACGACTTCCTGGAGATCGGCGGCCACTCGCTGGTGGCCGCGCAGGTGATCACCCGTGTGCGGGAGACGTTCGAGGTGAACGTGTTGATCCGGGTGCTGTTCGAGAACCCGGTGCTGGCCGACTTCGCCGAAGCGGTGGACGCGGCCCGCGCCAAGGCCGGGGCGACGGTCTGAGCGGGCCGTCGGTGCAGGTCGGAGGGTGGCGGGCATCCCGCCTGGCGGGATGCCCGGCACGGCCCGGCGGGACGCCCGCCACCGGGACGGGACCGGGGTACGCACCCGTGCGACACCCCCGGCCGTGACGGCACCGCCGGAACGGCCGCGCATGACGAGGGCCCGTGAGGATGATCCTCACGGGCCCTCGTCATGCGCGGGGACACCGTGGCCGAGCGGGAGCACCGGGACCGGGCGGAGACACCGGGGCGCCGGGCTCGGCGGGGCCGGGCGGGGGTGGCGTGGCTCAGCGGGGGCCGGGCAGCGCGGCGACCTCGGACACGGGGCGCCAGGTGGGGAGGTACTCCCGCAGCCGCAGCACCATGCCCTGGCAGTAGGAGGCGTTGTGCTCCAGGCTGCGCTCGGGCATGTAGGGCAGCTTGCGCCCGCGCGGGTGGTCGAGCTCCAGGCGGGTCAGGCGCTCCTGGCCGGCGTCCAGGCCGGTCACGTCGAGGTCGATGAGCAGGGCGGCCAGGTCGGCCGGCATGTCGACGACGGACGTCGTCCTGCCGCGCGACCCGGCGCGCGACTCGACGCCCAGCTCGGTGAAGTCGTAGCGTGGGGGCGTGGGCTTGGCCAGGTAGATGTAGGGCCTGGCCAGCAGGTCGAGCTCGAAGGCGGCCCGGGCCCCGGGGTCCTCCCACCACGACTGGCCGCGGGCGAAGTCGACGAGCAGCCCGTCGAACTCCTCGCGGTGCGAGTGCAGGACGAGGTGCGCGACCATCCCGAAGTTATGGAAGTCGTAGTTCCACAGTTTCTTCACCGAATCGCGGAAGAAAGTCGCGATCTCGGTGTCGGTGCGGCTCTCGAAATAGGTCGCGGCGTCGGTGAAGAAGTCTTCCAGGCGCCTGATGCCCGACCTCTCCAGGTAATTGGCGAGGTAATACAGGCCGCGCAGGTTGTACAGCGAGTGGACCGCGTAGTAGAACCATGTGCCGCGCTCGTACTCCTCGCGGTTGACCCAATTCGTGCCGACCACGACATCGGCCTCGGTGACATCACTGGGAACGCGTTCCACCTTCACGCCGAGAAGGTCCCTCTTGGCGTAGATCGAGGTGTTGTGGAGAAGGAGCTGCGGATAGACGATCAGCGTGTCGGCGCGCAGCCGGCACAATTCCGCGATTCCCTCCTTGTAGGAGTCGAGGGTTTCTCCGGGAAGCGGCCAGATCAGCTCGATGTAGGAACTGATGCGCTTCTCCCGGAGCGTCTTCTGCAGTTCGGTGTAGGTGGCGGGCTTGATGTTGGAGCGGTCGACGAGGTCGAGGGTCTTCGAGCTCATCGACTGCAGCGAGATGGGCTGGCTGGTCAGCAGGCCGCCCTGGACGAGGATCTCGGTGATCTCGGCCATGCGGTCGGGCTTGTTCTTGGCCGCGGCCATCGAGACCATCACCGGATAGCCGTTCTGCTCGCTGCACTCCACCAGGTGGCGGGTCAGCTCCACGTCGCGCGGGGCCATGCCCCAGTTGGCGTCCGCGATGAAGATCGACACGAAGTTGTTCTTGCTGATCCAGGTGATGTCGTCGCGGACGCGCTGGTCCTCGAACTTGTGCACCTTGTCGTTGGTCGCGGCGCCCCAGAAGCAGAAACCGCAGCTGAACGGGCATCCCCGGTTGGTCTCCAGGATGGCGGTGGTGTACTTGCCCTCCTCGAAGACGCCGGAGGTGAAGGGCGAGGGGACCTCCATCAGGTCACGGACGCGCGCGGCGGCCTCGGTGGTGACGAGCTCGCCCGCCCGCCAGAAGCTGATGCCGTCGACCTCCTCGAACCGGGGGGCGCCGCTGAGCACCTGGCGCAGGTACTGCACCATCGTCTTCTCGCCCTCGCCGTTGCAGACGACGACGTTCTCCTGCTCGGGGGCGACGTACTCGTGGGCGTGCTGCATGACCTGCGGGCCGCCGAGGATGAACTGGGCGTCGGGGAGCCGCTCGTGCAGCGCGGCCAGCACCGAGCGCGCGAAGCCGATGTTCCAGATGTAACAGCTGATCGCGTACACGTCGCTGCGTCTGGCGAGCAGTTCTTCGATCACCTCCCCCTTGTCGGCGGACACCGGGGCGGAGTAGATCTCGAAATCACATCTCGGTCCCACCTCCGGGTCCTGTTGCGCGTAGGCCTGCATGTAGCCGGAGGCGAGGGGCAGGATGGCCTCGAATGCGGACAGCTCGACGAATGTGACTTTGGTGTTCATGACGCTCGTCCTTGCGTAGTCTGAGTAATCGCTGAAGCCGCTCGGATCGAATTGGCTCATGCTTTCACAGAGGACCGCGGCGAACAACGGCGCCATTTGCGTCCGACGGCCGCGTGTTACGCTCCTGGAAACCTCGATGAACACGGGCTCGATAACCACGGAGGAGAAATCGCATGCCGACTCCCAACTACGAGACCGGCCTCGGGACGCTCTCGCTCGACGACCGGATAGCGGAGCATCTCGAAAAGACCTTTCACGATCCCTGGGAAATTCGGAAGCTCTCCCATGATTTCCGCAGGAACGGCTACGTCAAGCTGCGGAACCTGGTCTCGGACGAGATCAAGGACCTCGTCTCGGACGAGGTGCACCGGCTGCTCGATCTGCACGCGCGCCGGATCGACATCAACCTCAAGGAGACCAGCAACTCCCCGCGGAAGATGAGCACGGTCAGCCAGCAGTCCATCGCCCGCGACAGCACCCTGATCCCGGAGATCTACGAGTCCCCCGCGATCAAGGGCTTCCTGAGCAGGCTGGCCAACGAGCCGGTCGTCAACTGCCCCTGGGACGAGGAGAAGTACGTCATCATCCGCCAGGAGAAGCAGGGCGACACCCACGGCTGGCACTGGGGGGACTTCAGCTTCACGGTCATCTGGATCCTGGAGGCGCCGAGCAGCGAGTACGGCGGCATGCTCCAGTGCGTCCCCCACACCCACTGGGTGAAGGACGACCCTCGGGTCCACGACCACCTCATCAAGCAGCCGATCAGCACGTACGCCCACCAGACCGGCGACATCTACTTCCTGCGCTCCGACACGACGCTGCACCGCACGGTCCCGCTCTCCGAGGACCGGACGCGGATCATCCTCAACACCTGCTGGGGCAGCGAGTCCGACGCCAAGAAGGAGAAGTCGCACGAGACCATGGAGGCGATGTTCGGCTGACCGGCGACGAACCGGGGGATCACGGGGACCCAGGGGCCTGGGAGACGCGGGAGATCCGGGGAGGACGCGGAAAGGGCGGGGGGGGGGGGGGGGGGGGGGGGGACACGCCCCCCCCCCCCTCCCCCCCCCCCCCCTCCCCCCCCTCTTCCTTGTTGGCTCCCCCCCCCACCCCCCAAAACC
>NZ_JBVJIA010000057.1:0-31633 GCF_055586505.1 Streptosporangium sp. NPDC050148
TGAAAGCTACCTCGCGGGTCTTCATCTTCGCGGAGCCCTTTTGTGGATCCGAAGCCTTCAACCCCTCTAAAGATCCGAAGTCCGTACAGGCCCTAAATCGAGCCGGTGCACGCTCCTATCAAGCCACACCGGGCGGCCGGTGCCCGACGGGCCGCACATCAGGACAAGCCACCAGAACATGTTGGGGCAGCGAAAAAACGAGCGAACCCGCCGGGACACCACCCATGGTATTTACGCGAAGAAAACCGCGGCCTTACGCAAGATCTCCTTCTCCTCACGGAGAATCCTGTTCTCGCGACGCAGCCGAGCCAGCTCATCCTTCTCAGCACTGGTCACGCCGTCGGCGCGACGGCCGTCATCGAGATCGGCCTGGCGCCCCCAGGCACGGATCGACTGCGCATAGGGCTCGAACTCCTTGGCGAGCTCCTCCGGCGACCGTCCCGCGCGCACCAGCTCCACCATCTGCCGGCGAAACTCCGGCGGATAGTTGTTCGGCACAGTGAACTCCTTCTTCCGGGAACCAGGGTTCCTCAGAGATCAGATGTCCACCAAACCGGGTCAACTCCAGAAGAGCTTCCAGGTCAAACGGCAAACCACAAGGTCAACTAGGTGCCCCCGGCATGATTCGAACATGCGACACCCGCTTTAGGAGAGCGGTGCTCTATCCCCTGAGCTACGGAGGCAGGGGCTCCTTGTAAGAGTAGCGAAAGTACGGAGTGCTTGCGCGCTCGGAGGGGGAGTTGGGGGTGGACGCCGGGTTATCGGTTCGCTGACGTGGAGTAAAAGGGCGGCAAGTGGGAGCGAGGGTGACGATGGGCAGGCTTACTGTCACTCTCTGTGATCAATGGGCGACGGAAGCGTGATCGTGGGCGCCGGACGCTTCAGCCGGTGGTGCTCTGTGGCGCGATGCTGGCGCCCGCGCTTCTGGCCGGGGGGTTACTGGCGGTCGAACTGACAGGTTACGAGGCGATTCTGCGGTCGGCCATCGTCGATCCGGACCCCGGCATATCCGGCCGAACGGGCAGCCCTCAGGGCGGGCACGGGGGGCAGGAGAGCGCAGAGAAAGGCCGAGAGGGGGCCTGGAGGATCGATGGGCTGAGCGAGGAAGCCGAAGGGCTCCCGGGGCCCGTATATGACGGAGAGAGGCCGAGCGGCACGACACCTCATGCCGATGCGGGAAGCGGTGGCGCCCTTGGAGCCGGAGACGAGGAGGGGGCGCCGTCCGGGGCGGACGACGGCGCGACGGCACTGGCCGGGGAGCCGCCACTGGACATGGCCGCCACGGAACCAGGTGCGGTGGCGGTGGTGCCGGTCGTGGTCGGTCCGGTGCCGGACGGGTTGTTCAGGGCGAGGCTGGTGCCTCCGCCGCTGCGGCCGGATCAGGTGTACGGCGGCTGGGTGCTCGTCGCGGCAGGGGCGGACGTCGTCGACGTGCCTCACGAGCTCGGTGCCACGGACCCGACGGGCGACGTGGGCGACGCGCCTGGCAGCGGAGGCGAGTCCGGGAGCGGAAGTCCGGCCGATGCGGATGGTGTCGGCGACGCGGGTGAGCCGACCGGCGGAACGGCGGAGACGGGCTCCCTGGACGGCGGAACGGCGGGGATGGCCCACCCGGACGCCTTCGTCCCCGTACGGATCCACCCCGGCCCGTCCGGAGCTCAACGGAGGACGCGGGAAGAGCCCTCGGGCCCGTATGCGATGCCGGTCAGGCCCTGGATGGAGCGCGTGGTGCCGGTGGCGGAGCCTCGGGTGATGCGTACGGTGCCGGTGCCGCCCTGGAGGGAGCGGTCGTCATCGAGGACGGCAGGAAGGTCGCCTTCGGACGGGACGCTGAAGGCGGCCAGGAGGGCGCCGGAGACAGTGGGCAGGGCGTCATAGACGGCCGGGAGGGGGCCGCGGAAGCAGACGCCGGTGACCCGGGCGGTGGGCCGGCAAGAGGGCTCGGCGGGAGGTCGGCAAGAGAGCTCGGCAGGGTGGCGGAAGGCCCGGCTCGGGGACGCCCGTCGGCGGTCCGACCGGGGAAAAGTCTGACTTGTCCGGTCGCAAAAAGGGGTGTTCGGCGCATAACGGCTGTGGAGAGCTGGCCCGTACGGTTGGTCGGCTGTAGTAGCGTGCGTGCCTGGCCCAGGTCACGAATTCGCAAACGGAGGGGTCGAACGTGCCACCTCGTCGATCAGCGAGCCTGATCGCCGTCGTCGCGATGATGACTTCCCTCCTGCCGGGAGTCGCCGCCGCGCAGCGGGCACCGGCGGAGGATCAGGCCGTCGCCCCCGCTGATCCGGTGAACCTCACCGAGCTGCGTCGCGAGGCGGAGAAGGCGGCCAAGGACCTTGAGGCCGCGACCAAGGCGCTGGAGCAGCGCCGCGCCCAGATCCGGGAGTCCGAGCGGAAGCTCTCCGCCACGCTGCGGGAGCTGCAGACGGCCGAGAGGGCCTTCGCCCAGATCCGGCAGCCGCTGTCGAACCTGGTCGGGCTGCTCTACCAGCAGCCCGCGGGCGGGGAGGTGGCCGGGTTCCTGTCCGGGCAGTCCAACGGCGACACCCTGCGCAACATGGCGACCGTCACCCAGCTCGTCGCCGAGCGGGACCTGATCCTGCGGGACAGCGGTCGCCTGCAGAAGGAGCGCGAGCGGCTGGCGGGCGAGGCTCAGGAGCTCCGGGCCAGCAACCTCCTCGCGGAGGCGCAGATGGGCGCCGAGATCGAGACGCTCAGAGCCCGCTCACAGAAGATCGTGCAATCCCTGACCAAGGCGCTGGTGAAGCTGGGCGTCAAGATCAACAAGCAGGGACGGCCCGCCGCGGGGTGCGATCCGACCCGGGCCGCCTCGATGAGCGACTTCCCCAACGGGCTCATCCCGCAGGCGTACCTCTGCCCGCTCCAGCAGCGGGGCAACCAGCTGCGCGGTGACGCCGCGCTGGCGTTCATCAGCCTCAACGAGTCCTACAAGCGGCAGTTCGGCAGGCCGATGTGCGTGACCGACAGCTACCGGAGCCTGGCCGAGCAGCAGTCGGTCTACTACACCCGGCCGGGCCTGGCGGCGGTTCCGGGGCGCAGTAACCACGGGCTGGGGCTGGCCGTCGACCTGTGCGGCGGCGTGGAGCGGTTCCGTTCGCCCCAGTTCAACTGGCTGGAGGCGAACGGCAAGAAGTTCGGCTGGATCCACCCCAAGTGGGCCTATGTCAGCCCGTTCGAGCCGTGGCACTGGGAGTACGACCCCAAGATCGGCTCCCTGTTGTAAGGGCCTGGTCGCGGTCCTCGCGGGCGCGCCGTCTCCATCGCGGTCGAGCGGGCGCCACCACCGCGCGATCCGCCTGAGAAACGGGACCGGCTCCAGGGCGCCCGAGAGGACGCCTGTGAGGATCACCCGGTACGCGGGCCGATGGTCACCGAGAGCCGCCCGCCCGCCTGTGCCGAGGCCAGCCCGGTCGCCTGGTCCGACGTGGTCGCGAGCACGACGAGCGCACCCCCGTTCGAGTCGCCGGCCGGGATGGCCAGGACCGTGACGTCCTCGGCCACGGTCCTCGCGGGGACGGCGTCGTCCCAGGCCGAGGCGGCGGCGAGCACGTCCACCACGTCGCCGGGGGAGAGCAGGCGCGCGGTCTCGGGGTCGGCGACGCGTACCGGGGTGGCGACCGTTCCTGGGCCGTGGGCGGCCAGCAGGCCGGGGCCGAGGAGGCGGACGTCGGTCAGCGGCTCCCCGCGCCTGGCGGGGCCGGCCAGGACCCGTCCGGCGAACGGCGTTCCGGGTCTCAGGGCGCCGTCGGGGACGGTGTCGGGCCGCAGGGCCGCCGGGGTCAGGTCGGACGCCTTCAGCGCGCCGCCGGGGAGGTCCCTGGCGGCGACGAGGACGGTCGTCGACGCCGTGTCGGGGCTCAGGGCCAGCAGGGCACAGCCCATCGCCAGGGCGGCGACGGCGGTGGCGACGAGGCGGTGACGGCGGTCGAGCAGACGGCGCAGGACGCGCATGGCGGACTCCCTGGGAAGAGCCGGGCGGCGCGGTGCCCGTGACGAGCCGTCCCCTCGGGTGAGGGGACGGGGATGACCGACTTTCGAAGGGGACGGCCCCGCTGCGAGGCGGGGCGACCTCCACTGGGAACGGGCCACCACTCCGGGCGGAGGGTGGAAATGATCAACGTCAGATGGTGGCGGCCTCACCACAGGACCGGGACCACCTTCACCGAAAGCCCACGGGAGCCGTGACGGCTTCGGGGACGGTGCTCGCAGCGGACGCGGGAGCGGGACGACCCCGCCAGGGCCGGGAAGCACCTTCGGTGGGAATGGGGGCAGGCCGTCCCTCCGAACGGCGACGACCGGTCCAGCCCGAGGAGCCCCCGGGGCTCAGCCCGGAAGCTCGAACGGCAGCTTCAACCCGTCCAGGGCACTCCCGCAGGGGCAGGAGCGCTCGTCGGGCAGGGCGGCGACGACGTCGACGATCAGGGAGCGCATGCGGGCGACGTTGGTCCCGAAGAAGGCCAGGACCTCCTCGTGGGTGACGCCCTCGCCCGCCTCGACCCCGGCATCGTGGTCGGTGACCAGGGAGACGGAGGTGTAGCACAGGGCCAACTCGCGGGCGAGGACCGCCTCGGGGAAGGCGGTCATGCCGACGATCGACCAGCCGTTGGCGCCGAACCAGCGTGACTCGGCGCGGGTGGAGAAGCGCGGGCCCTCGATGACCACGAGGGTGCCGCCGTCGGACACCTCCCACCCCGAGGCGCCGGCCACGGTGACGGCCGCCGCGCGGCCGACGGGGCAGTACGGGTCGGCGAAGGCCACGTGCACGACGCCGCCCTCGTCGTAGTAGGTCTGCACGCGCCCTGAGGTGCGGTCGACGAGCTGGTCGGGCACGACCAGCGCACCGGGGCCGATCTCGGCCCGCAGGGAGCCGACCGCGCTGGGCGCGAGCACCTGGCGGACCCCCAGGGAGCGCAGGGCCCACAGGTTCGCCCGGTAGGGGATGCGATGCGGCGGGAAGCGGTGGTCGCGGCCGTGCCGGGGGACGAAGGCGACCGAACGCGACCCGATGCGGCCGACGGTGACCACGTCGCTCGGAGGGCCGTACGGTGTGCTGATCTCGATCTCGGTGGCGTCGTCGAGCAACGAGTAGAAGCCCGAGCCGCCGATGACCCCGATGTCCGCGCGAGTGACCATGGCGCCGAGATTAGCGCGGCCGGACGGCCCGCGAGGAGCCCCGGGTCGCGCCTGTGGACGACCGTACCCACCGAGTGATCGCTTGCTCACCCTGAGTAGGATCGGTGGAACCGATCGGAGGCGGAGGCGCGCCATGGCTGTCCAGCGGTCCCGACGGTGGCCCCGGAGGCGAGCCGGGAAACAGGCCCGGAAGCAGACCCGGAAGGGCGCCCGAGAGCGAACCCCGGAGCGGACGGGGAGCGTGGCGTTCGTCATCGGCGCGCTCATGCTCGGCATGCTGCTGGCGTCCCTGGACCAGACGATCGTCTCCACCGCGCTGCCCACGATCGTCGGCGACCTGGGCGGGCTGGCGGAGCTGTCCTGGGTGGTGACCGCCTACATCCTGGCCTCGACGGTCTCGACGCCGCTGTGGGGCAAGCTCGGCGACCAGTACGGCCGCAAGGGGCTCTTCCAGGCGTCGATCGTCCTCTTCCTGATCGGCTCGGTGCTGTGCGGCCAGGCGCGGGGAATGGGCGAGCTGATCGCGTTCCGCGGCCTGCAGGGGCTGGGCGGCGGCGGGCTCATCGTGCTCTCCCAGGCGATCGTCGCCGACGTCGTCCCGGCCCGCGAGCGCGGGAGGTACCAGGGGTTCTTCGGGGCGGTCTTCGCCGTCTCCAGCGTGGCCGGCCCGCTGCTCGGCGGCCTGTTCGTCGACCACCTGTCCTGGCGGTGGGTGTTCTACGTCAACCTCCCCCTGGGCGCCGTGGCCCTGGCGGTCGTGGCCAGGGCGCTGCCGCCGAGCGGGGAGCGGACCCGGCACACCATCGACTACCTGGGGATCGTCCTGCTGGGCGGTGCGGCGGCCTGCCTGATCCTGGTGACCACCTGGGGCGGCACCACCTATCCCTGGGGCCATCCCGCGATCCTCGGCCCGGCCGTGGCCGCCGTGGTGCTGCTGACGCTCTGGTGGCGGGCCGAGCACCGGGCTCCGGAGCCGGTGATGCCGCCGAGACTGTTCCGGATCCGGACCTTCAACGTGGCGTCGCTGATCGGCTTCCTGGTGGGGTTCGCGATGTTCGGCCCGCTCACCTACATGCCGCTCTTCCTTCAGGTCGTGCAGGGGGTGTCGGCCACCACCTCGGGCCTGCACCTGTTGCCGATGATGGCCGGGCTGCTGGTCACCTCGATCACCGGAGGGATGGTCATCAGCCGTACCGGGCGATACCGGGCCTTCCCGATCGCCGGGGGCGCGATCACCGCCGTCGGGCTCTACCTGCTCTCGTACGTGAACCCGGACATCTCCGCCCTGCAGCTGAGCCTTTCGCTGCTCGTGCTGGGGGTCGGCCTCGGGCTGGTGATGCAGGTGCTGGTCCTCGTCGTGCAGAACGCGGTCGGCTTCGAGGACCTGGGGGTGGCCACCTCGGGGGCGACCTTCTTCCGGACGATCGGCGGCTCGTTCGGCGTCGCGGTGGCCGGTGCGATCTTCAGCTCCGGTCTCGGGAACTCGCTGGAACGCCTCTCGCGGACGGCCGGCCTGCCGCCGGGGCTGGCGGAGACCGTCCAGGCCGATCCGACGGCCGTACGGCGGCTGCCTCCCGAGACCGCCGCGGCGTTCCTGGACGCCTACTCCGGCGCGATCGCCCAGGTCTTCCTGTACAGCGTGCCCACGGCGCTGGTGGCGTTCGCGGTGGCCTGGCTGCTGCCCGAGACGCCGCTGCGGGAGACGACGAAGGTGACCGATCCCGGCGACTGCTACGGGGCGGTACCGGTCGAGCGGTCCTCGCTGGGAGAGGTCGAGCGGGGGCTGTGGCGGCTGGCGGACGCGGACATGCGCGCCGACTACTACCGCCGCCTGGGCGAGGCGGCCGGGATGGACCTGCCCCCGGGGTCGGTCTGGCTGGTCACCCGGCTGGCCTCGTGCGGACCCCAGGCCGGGGCGGACCTGGCCACGCGGGCGGGGGTCACGGTCGAGGAGGGCCGGCCGTACGCGGACGCGCTCGTCGCGCGCGGCCTGGTCCGCAGGTCCGGTGACGGGAAGGTCCTGGAGCTCACCGACGAGGGCGAGCGGACGGCGGGCCGCCTGGTGCAGGAGGCCCGCGACGGGCTCGCCCGGCTGGTCGACGACTGGAACCCGGCCGAGCACCCGCGCCTGCGCGAGCTGCTGGACAGGCTTCCCCGCGAGCTGCTCGGCTCGGTCGCGGACCGGCCGCCGGGCCGTTGAACCGAGAGACCGGTCACCGTGTCCACCGTGCCGTGAGGCCGTCGTGCCGTACGGCAGGCCGCCGGAACGTACCTACCGGATCCGGTGACGGCCGGTCGGGCGGGACGCGCGTGGCTCAGGAGGCGGCGGCGGCCGGGGTGCTCGTGACCTTCGACGGCTTGGCGTCCGAGGAACCCGAGGAGCCCTTGGAGTCGGTGGAGCTCGAGGAACCCGACGAGTCCGACGACTTGGAGGAGTCCGAGGAGCCGGACGAGCCGTTCGCGGAGGTCACCGTGCTGGACGAGGACGACCTGCTGTCGGTCCGGTAGAAGCCCGAGCCCTTGAAGACGATGCCGACCGCGGAGAACACCTTGCGCAGGTTGCCCGCGCAGCTCGGGCACTCGGTGAGCGCGTCGTCGGAGAACTTCTGGACGATCTCGAACTGGTGGTCACAGGCGTTGCAAGCGTACTGGTAGGTGGGCACGCGCTCCTCCTCGTAGTGGTCCGCGCCGATTGGCACTCTGGTGGCGCGACTGCTAATGGTACGCAGCCGACAAGCATAAACGCGAGTCGGAGTTCTCGCATTCCATGGGGAGATTCCCGTCAGGTGCCCCGGCGGCCGCGGGGGAAGATCTCCGGCATGTCCCGCATCCGCCCGTACGGCGGGGTTTCGGTCAGGTGCCCTGCTCGCCGTACCAGCCCGCGAGCTTGCCCTTGCGACTGATCGCCCGCATCCGGCGCTCGACCGTGGTGCGGCAGGCGGCCGTGGTCACCACCAGGAGCTGGTCGTCCACCCGGATCCTGGTGGAGTCGGCCGGGACGAACGTCCGGCCGTCCCTGACGATCAGGGTGACCTGCGCGTCCGACGGCAGCCGCAGCTCGAAGATCTCCACCCCGTGCAACTTGGACGTCGGCGGCACCCGTACCTGGAGCAGGTCGGCGTTGAGCTCCTCCAGCGGGGCCGACTCGACCTCCAGGTCGCGGGCCTCGGACGGGGTGGTCAGGCCCAGCAGCTTCGCCACGAACGGCAGCGTCGGCCCCTGCAGCAGGGTGTACACGACGACGATCACGAAGACCTCGTTGAACACGAACCTGGCCGTGCCGTCGTCCATCGAGGTGGCCGCCCACGGGATGGTCGCGAGCACGATGGGGACCGCGCCGCGCAGCCCGGCCCAGGACAGGAACGCCTGCTCGCGCCAGTTCAGCCGGTCCACGCGCAGCAGCCGGACCAGCAGCGCCGAGACGATGATCGACGCCGGCCGGGCCACCGCGACCAGGATGAACCCGGCCACCAGGCCGGGCACGATCGCGGACGGCATCTCCGACGGGCTGGCGAGCATCCCCAGCATCACGAACAGGCCGATCTGGGCCAGCCAGGCCACGCCCTCGGCGAACCCCCGCGAGGCGGCGCGGTGCGGCATCCGGGAGTTGCCCATGACCAGCGCGGCGAGGTACACCGCGAGGAAACCGCTGCCGTGCAGCAGCATCGCCCCGGCGTAGGCGACGAACGCGAGCGCGAGCACCGCGATCGGGTACAGGCCCGAGACCGGCAGCGCGATGCGGCGCAGCGCGTACGTGCCGAGCGGGGCGACCGCCAGGCCGACGGCCGCGCCCACCACCAGCTCGAAGACCACCTCGAACAGGGCGACCCCGAGGCTGGGCGAGGTGGCGGCGCTCAGCAGCATCACCGCGATGACCGCGGGGGCGTCGTTGAACCCGGACTCGGCCTCCAGGATGCCCGCCAGGCGCGAGGGCAGCGGCAGGCGCCGCAGGACCGAGAACACCGCGGCGGCGTCGGTGGAGGCGAGGATCGCGCCCAGCAGCAGCGCGGTCCGCCAGTCCATGCCGAGGATCAGGTGCACCGGGGCCGCGACGGCCACGATGCTCACCCCCACGCCCACGGTGGCGAGCACCAGCGCGGTGGGGATGGCGCTCCTGACGTGGTTCCAGCTCGTGGTCAGGCCACCCTCGGCCAGGATGATCGCCAGCGCGATCAGGCCTATCTGCTGGGCGAGCTGCGGATCGTCGAACTGCAGCCCGAACCCGGACTCGCCGATGAGCAGGCCGAAGCCGAGGAAGATCAGGAGGCTGGGCAGTCCGCTGCGGTGGGCGACGCGCACGGCGACGATGGCCGCGATGACGATCCCGGCACCGAGAAGCAGCCAGACGTCCAGTCCCATCTGGCCCCCTCTCCGACTCCGGGGACCATTGTGTCGCATTCCGAGGTGCCGTCATGCACCGTGGACACGCCCTTCCCGTCGCGATCCGGACGCCCCGCGCCCCGTCCCGTACGGCCACGACGGTGTCTCACCTGCGCGTTCTCTCCCGATCGCTCCGGTCGCCCCGGTCGCCCCGCCGGTCCGTCGGTGCCGGGACGGATCTCACCCGTCCGCGGCGATCCTGACGATCCCGTCCGGTGTCGCGGCGTAGCGGACCGCCCGGTCGTGCGGCTCGGCGGGCACGCCGTCGAGCAGCTCGCCCTCGTGCAGCAGCGCCACCGTCGGCACGTTCGGGCCGACCCTGGCCAGCGCCCGGTCGTAGGAGCCGCCGCCCCGGCCGAGCCGCACCCCGGTGGAGGCGTCCACCGCCAGCGCGGGCACGATCACCAGCGCCGCCGTCCTGATCGCGTCGACGCCGCGCCGGGTGTCGACCGGTTCCATGAGCCCGAACCGCCCGGGGGCGAGGGTGTCCGGGCCGTCGTACACGGCCCAGTCGAGATCGTCGTCCTCGCGCAGCACGGGCAGGATCACGGTCGCGCCGTGCTTCCACAGGGCGAAGACCAGCCCGTGGGTGGCCGGCTCGGTGCCGATCGACCAGTAGCACGCGACCAGCCCGGCCATCTGCACCCAGGGCCGGTCCAGCAGGGATTCCCTGATCTGGACGGAAGCCGCGTGCCGCCGCTCGCCGGGGATCGAGGCCCGCGCCGCCTCGATCGAGGAACGCAGCTTCCGCTTGTCCACGGATCCCTCCACTAAGGTTTCGGTATGGCCGACTTCGAAGCTGTGACGAAAGCCGTAGTTCCCGCTGCGGGCCTGGGCACCCGTTTTCTCCCGGCGACCAAGGCGACGCCCAAGGAGATGCTGCCCATCGTCGACAAGCCCGCGATCCAGTATGTCGTCGAGGAGGCGGTCTCCGCCGGTCTGCTCGACCTCCTCATGGTCACGGGCAAGACCAAGCGCTCCATCGAGGACCACTTCGACCGGGCGATCGAGCTGGAGGAGGCCCTGGAGGCCAAGGGCGACGACGAGCGCCTCTCCCAGGTCCGCGAGCCCGCCGACCTGGCCACCCTGCACTACGTCAGGCAGGGCCAGCCACGCGGCCTGGGACACGCGGTCCTGTGCGCCAAGCAGCACGTGGGCAACCACCCCTTCGCCTGCCTGCTCGGCGACGACCTCATCGACCACCGCGACGAGCTCCTCAAGCGCATGATCGAGGTACGCGGCACGCACGGCGGCAGCGTGATCGCGCTGATGGAGGTCCCCGCCGAGCAGGTCTCCCTGTACGGGTGCGCCGCCATCGAGCCCACCGGCGAGGACGACGTGGTCAGGGTGACCGACCTGGTGGAGAAGCCGCCCGCCGACGAGGCCCCGTCCAACTGGGCGATCATCGGCCGGTACGTGATCGACCCGGCCGTGTTCGAGGTGCTGGAGAACACCCCGCCGGGACGCGGCGACGAGATCCAGCTCACCGACGCCCTGCGCACCCTGGCCTCGCGCGGCAGCGACCAGGGCGGGCCGGTGCACGGTGTGCTGTTCCGCGGCCGCCGCTACGACACCGGCAACAAGATCGACTACCTGCGCACGGTGGTGCAGTTCGCCGCCGACCGGCCCGACCTGGCACCGGAGTTCCTGCCCTGGCTCAAGGAGTTCCTGGCCTCGCGATGAGCCCCATGAGATCGGTCGACGACCATCTTTCCGACATCCTGAACACCGTGCGGGTGCTCGCCCCGCTGGAGGTGGAGCTGGAGCGGGCGCTGGGCACCACGCTGGCCGAGGAGGTCACCTCCCCGGTCCCGCTGCCGCCCTTCGACAACTCCGCCATGGACGGCTACGCCGTACGGGCCGAGGACGTCGCGGACGCCCCGGTGACGCTCCCGGTGATCGACGACATCGCCGCCGGCGACGGCCGCCTGCAGGCCATCGGCCCCGGCATGGTGACGCGGATCATGACGGGTGCCCCGATGCCCGCAGGGGCCGACGCGGTGGTCCCGGTCGAGTGGACCGACGGCGGCACGGTCCGGGTGGCGATCGACCGCCCGGCGCGGCCGGGGAACGCCGTCCGCCGGTCCGGGGAGGACGTGCGCGCCGGTGACGTCGTGCTGCCCGCGGGCACCTCGATCGGGCCGGCCCAGCTCGGCGTGCTGGCCGGGGTCGGCCGCCGCCGGGTGCTGGTACGGCCCCGGCCGAGGGTCGTCGTGATCTCCACCGGGGCCGAGCTGGTCGAGCCGGGGCTGCCCCTGGGATTCGGCCAGATCTGGGAGTCCAACAGCTACACCCTGATCGCCGCCGTCCGCGAGGCGGGCGGGGACGGGTACCGGGCCGGGATCGTCACCGACGACGCCTCCCGTTTCCTCGACCAGCTCGACGCCCAGCTGCTGCGCGCCGACCTCGTGATCACCAGCGGCGGTGTCTCGATGGGCGCGTACGAGCCCGTCAAGGAGGCGCTGGGCCCGCTCGGCACGGTCCGCTTCGACCGGGTGGCCATGCAGCCGGGCATGCCCCAGGGGTTCGGCGTGGTCGGCGAGGACGACGTCCCGATCTTCGCACTGCCCGGCAACCCGGTGTCGTCGTTCGTGTCGTTCATGCTGTTCGTCCGGCCCGCGCTGCGGAAGATGCGCGGCCTGCCCGCCGAGCCCACGCCGACCGTGCGGATGGTCACCACGGCCGCGCTGCGCTCGCCCGACGGCAAGCGCTCCTACCTGCGGGGCGTGCTCGGCCCGGACGGCACGGTCGCGCCGGTGCTCAGGCAGGGCTCCCACCAGCTCGCCGCCCTGGCCTCGGCCGACGCGCTGATCGTGGTCCCCGAGTCCGTCACCGAGCTCGGCGAGGGCGCGGACGTGGAGGTCATCCCCCTGTGAGGTCTCCTCGCGCCGACGGGAACGGGGACGACCCTGTGAGGCGTCCTCGTGCGGGGACGGAGACGACGACGTGAAGATCATTTCCCTGTGAACGGAACCGGAGAGGACACCGACATGGCCGGATTCACCCACCTCGACGAGACCGGCGCCGCCCGGATGGTGGACGTCTCCGCCAAGGACGTCTCCGTCCGCACGGCGACCGCCACCGGCAGGGTGCTGCTCGACGCCAGGGCCGTGGCCCTGCTGCGGTCGGGGGAGGTCCCCAAGGGGGACGCGATCGGGACCGCGCGGATCGCCGGCATCATGGGCGCCAAACGCACCCCCGACCTGATCCCGCTCTGCCACCCCATCGCGCTGCACGGGGTCGAGGTCGAACTGGCCGTGGTCGACGAGGGCGTGGAGATCACCGCCCGGGTCAGGACGGCCGACCGCACCGGGGTCGAGATGGAGGCGCTCACCGCGGTCTCGGTCGCGGCTCTGGCGCTGATCGACATGGTCAAGGCGGTGGACCCGGCGGCCGTGATCACCGACGTCCGCGTCGAGGAGAAGACCGGCGGCAAGACCGGGACCTGGACCCGCCCCTGAGGTCTTCGTGCCGCGCGGGCCGGGATCCTGCCCCCGAGGTCTTCGCGCGGACCCGGACCAGGACCCGCTCCCTGGCCCTTCGTGAAGCGCGGGCCGGGACGCGGACCGGCCCCCGAGCCCTTCGTGGCGCGCGGGCACGGGACGACGCCCCCCGGCGGACCCCGACGACCCACGACGACCCACGACGACCGGCGGGCCCGCGCGTACCGGGGCCGGAGCGGCTGGGATGATGGCCGTCCGACCGCTCCCCGCCCGGGACCCGGGAGCCGGGGATCTCCAGCACGGAGGTGTTCGATGAGAGCTCTGGTGATCACCGCGTCCAACCGGGCCGCCGCCGGGACGTACGAGGACACCTCGGGCAGGCTGCTGGCCGAGCTGCTCACCGCGGCCGGATGCGACGTGGACGGACCCCGCGTCGTCCCCGACGGCGAGCCGGTCGAGGCGGCGCTGCGGACCGGGGTGGCCGAGGAGTACGACGTGATCGTCACCACCGGCGGTACCGGGCTGACCCCGGCCGACCTCACCCCCGAGATGACCCGGCGGGTGATCGACAAGGAGATCCCGGGCATCGCCGAGGCCGTCCGGCAGGTCAACCGGGACAGGGTGCCGACCTCGATCCTGTCCCGCGGGCTCGCCGGTCAGGCCGGGAACACGCTGATCGTCAACCTGCCGGGATCCTCCGGAGGCGTACGCGACGGCATGGCCGTGCTCGGGGCCGTCCTGGAGCACGCCGTGGACCAGATTCGCGGGGGAGACCATTCCCGCTGATCCGGGCGCCCCGCTTCCATGGCACGGCGGGTCATCTTGGGGGGATGATGGAGGGCGTGGATCGACTTCGTGGCTGGCCGGTGACCCTGACCGAGGGTCCGGTGGCACTTCGGCCGCTGCGGCTGCGGGACGTACGCGTCTGGCGGGAGTCGCGGCTTCGCAACGCGGACTGGCTGCGCCCCTGGGAGCCGACCAATCCCGAGACGCCCCTGTTCAAGACCGGCCTGGGCCCGTACGTCTCGATGGCCGGAACGCTCCGCAGGGAGGCCAGGCAGGGGCTCGCCCTGCCCTGGGTCGTCACCTACGAGGGGGCCTTCGCCGGGCAGCTCACCGTGGGCGCCATCGTCTGGGGGTCGGCCAGGTCCGCGCAGATCGGCTACTGGATCGACGGCGCGCTGGCCGGGCGCGGCATCACCCCCACCGCCGTCGCCCTGGCGGTCGACCACTGCTTCTTCACCACCGGCCTGCACCGCGTCGAGGCCAACATCCGGCCGGAGAACCAGGCCAGCCGCAGGGTGGTCGAGAAACTGGGCTTCCGGGAGGAGGGCGTCAGGCGCAGGCACCTGCACATCGACGGCGCCTGGCGCGACCACATCTGCTACGCGCTCACCGTCGAGGACGCGCCCAGAGGGCTGCTGGCGCGCTGGCGAAGGGCCCGGGAGGCGGCCGCGCACGGGGGCGGCCCACATGAAGAGGTTTGAAGAACTCGCGACACACCGCATCGAATGCTCGTCAAATAGTGACACGCGGTCTTACGGTGCGTGACATGAGCAGATCGAGGACGCCGTCGGAGCACGCGCGTCTTCACGCTGCTCGGAGGCGGCCATGAGCGTCTTCCTGTACCTGGCCATCGTCGTCATGTGGTTGTGCGTCCTCGTGCCCATGTGGCTGCGCCGCGACCGTAACACCTACGCCGACCAGGACAAGGACGCCAGCCCGTACGCGTACGAGGAGCAGGGGGCCGAGGAGGACTCCGCCGACACACTGGCCGAGCCGCTGCCCGTGTCCTCGTCCTCGTCGTCCTCGTCCGAGCCGTCCGGTGACGAGGCGCCCGATGGCGAGGCGCCCGATGGCGAGGCGCCCGGTGGCGAGGTCTCCGAGCACGGCGCCGGGGAGACCTCCCCGGACACCGGGGCCGCCGGGGTCGACGGGGTCGTCGGCTCCGAGGTGCCGTCCGGGACGTCCGGGACCATGTCCGGGGGCGCGCCCGCCGGTCCAGGGCCTGTCCGGCCGTCCATGACCAGGGCGGAGGCAGAGCGCCGCCGCGCCGAGGGCCGCCGCCGGGCCAAGCACGTGGCCAAGCGCAGGCGCCTGACGCTCTGGTGCGTGCTGCTCCTGATCGCCTCCGTGGTGACGGCCGCCCTCAAGGTCATCCCCTGGTGGGGTGTGGCGCCCTCGGTGGTGCTGCTGGGCGCCTATCTCGGTGTCCTGCGAGCCACGGTCCAGATCGACGCCGAGCGGCGCAGAGCCGCCGCCCAGGCCCGCGCGGAACGTGCCAGACGCGCCCGTCGCCGCGCCGCCCTGCTGGAGACCCAGCGGCCGGTGGCCGAGATCATCGACCTGGACGCACACCGCGACGAGATCTTCGACCAGTACGCCGAGTCGGGACGGCGCGCGGTCGGAGACTGACCGGCGCCCGGATGGCGCGAGCGCCCCCGGAAGTTTGCTAACCTAGTCCACGTCTTGGGGATGTAGCGCAGTCCGGTAGCGCACTTCGTTCGCATCGAAGGGGTCAGGGGTTCGAATCCCCTCATCTCCACAAGACGAAAGGCCCGATTCCAGATCATGGAACCGGGCCTTTTTGCTGCTCAGGGCTTGGTTTTCTACTCGGTGTCCTTCTCCGCTTCCCCAGTCGTCGGCTCCTCGGTAGCCGCTTCTGGGAGAGGTTTGGGAGACGGAGTCAGCGAAAAGTCAGCGAACACCGCGCGGGCCCTGTTGTTGCGGTCGCGTGAGGCGTGCGTGTAGCGGTTGAGCGTGGTCGAGATCTGCTCGTGCCCGATGAGCCCCGCCACGTCGTTGACGGGGACGCCCTCGGAGACGAGCCAGGTGGCGTAGCAGTGCCGCAGGTCGTGGAAGCGCAGCCCCTCGCCCGCGTGCTGGGCGAGATGGGAGACGGCCTCCTCGTGGGTCGCGAACCGCTTGCGCCGTTCGGTGCCGGCTTTGTCGGTCCAGGTGCCGAGGAAGCCGTCCCCGAGGTCGGAGACCGACCCGAGTAGGCCGGCCCGGACGAGGGAGGGCCGCCAGACGCGGGCGCGGAAGGTGTGCCGACTCATCAGGTTGCCACTACGGACCGTGAAGACCTCGCCGAGCTGCCCCGCGTGGAAGGCGGTCCGGTGACGGGTGAGGAGGTCTACCGCGAACCCGGGAAGCGGGACCTCCCGGCGCCCGGCCCTGGACTTCGGATAGGGCTTGATCGTGATGTGCCCGTTGATCTCTACGGCGACCCGGAGTACCCGCAACGTTCCGGCATCGAGGTCGACAGCGTCCCACCGCAGACCGGCGCACTCACCCCACCGCAGTCCGGCACCGGCCGCCAGGGCGACCACCGCGCGGTACCGGTCGGGGACGTGCCGGAGAAGCGTGGTGAACTCCTCGCGGGTGATGATCCGGTCATCGTCGTCCTGGCGCCGGCGCCGGGGCAGCCGTACCCCCTCGCAGGGGTTGGCACCGATGAGCCGGTCCCGCACGGCCGAGCGCAGCACGCCGGAGAGCAGGCGGTTGCACTCGATCACGCTGGCCGGGGAGAGCCGCTTGCCCAGGTCGGTGATCCATGCCTGTACGGCCGAGTGATCGATCTTGCCGAGCGGGATGTCCCGCCAGCGTGCCAGGACGTGGTTCCGCATGATCGACTCATCACGGGCGGCCGTGGCCAGCTCGTGGTTCCGGGACTTCAGCCAGTTCTCCGCGTAGGGGCCGAGCTTGGTCTTGCCCGCGTGCGGATCGACGTAGCTTCCCCTGTTGAGCGAGCTGTTGATCTCGGCGAGGAAGGCCGCCGCCTCCCGCTTGGTGGCGAAGGTCTTCGAGCGTTGCCGGTCGGCCTGGTCCCGCCAGTTCGCCCGGTAGGTGCCCGCCTTGGTCTTGATGATGTGGCCCATGTCAGCGCTCCCCGTCTTCCGCCAGTCCGTCGAGCCAGGTGTGGAAGCGTCGTTTGGGGATCACCCACCGGTTGCCGAGCTTGATGGCCGGGATCGTGCCGTCCCGCACCGAGGCGTAGGCGCTGCCACGTGAGAGCGACAGGAGACGGGCGACCTCGGTGACGGTGTAGACGGCCCGGCCGGAGAACGGGTCGGCCGCCGAGACCTCCGGGGCCGGGTCGGACGGCCCGCCCTGACGGGGAACGAGCTGGATCACGCTGTGGCGCATCGGCTTCCTCCTTCCTGACGGGGGACGAACTGACCGGCGAGAGCGGATTCCCCGGCGGTGTAGCCCTGTCCGGCGTATCGCCAGTTGGCGAGGACGAGCGTGGCGGCGGGGTCGTAGGGCAGCCGCTCCAGGTCGCGGGCCTGGCGGTACTCCAGGCGGACGCGGCGCAGGGCGGTCATGGTAGTGGAGTAGGCCCGGCTCTTGGTCGAGAAGTGGCCGCGAAAGCCGAGCATGTGCGCCCACTGCCGCAGCCGGAGCGGCGCGAGGTCGGGATGTGCCCTGGGGTCGCCGAGGCGCCATGCGGTACGGATCAGCCGGGCGGCATGCTCGGTGACGCCCTGCTGTTCGAGCCGGGCGAGGTCGGAGCGTTTCACCCGCCGGTCGAGGGTGCCGGAGGTCTCGGCGGCCTTCGTGGCGTACTTGGCGACGTAGCCGGCCACCGCTGCCTCGGGGAGCGCGGACCCGTCCGGGCCGGTGGACTCGATGTGCCGCACGTCGACCGCACCCCAGCGCAGTTCTCGTGAATCTTCGCCATCCGGGCCGGGGCCGTCGAGACGTACGGCCTTCGCCGCGGACTCGATGGTCTCCGAGAGCAGTTCGACGGTGGCCCAGGCCGGAGGCGCGTCGATCTCGCCGTCCGGGGAGCGGCCGTCGAGGCGGATCACGGCGTGGAAGTGGATGATCCCGCGTGCCTGGTACTCGGCCACCTTGGCGAAAGACAGCCGGGCCTGTCGGCTGAACTCGGCACGGGTCAGTCCGGCCGCCGTGCTCAGGTGCCGCCGGAGGTAGACCCCGAAGCGTTGCCACAGCACGCCCGCGTGAGCGTTCCACAGGACGTGGCCGGTGTAGTCGTAGGTACCGGGGTCGAGAGGCTGGCCGATGCGCCGGTCACCGGAGACATGCCGTTCGAAGCAGGCCGGGCCGTTGCGGCGGGGGTGGCAAAGGTCGGCCTGGCCGTGCTTGTCGGGGCCACGGTGGACCGGCCCGAAGCCAGGAGCCGTGAGGGTGGCCAGGACACGCGGGTGCGTGCTGACGGTGGCCGGCACTCCCTTGTCCCCGCCGAGCAGGCCCGCGCGGATCAGGTGGAAGGTGTCGGCCCGGTAGGTCTCGGCGCAGGCGGGGCAGCGGGAGGCCCGCCGGTTGCCGCAGCGGACGAGCAACTGCCCGTGAGGCTCGCCCCGGGTCGAGTAGCGGTGCAGGATCTCCCCGGTGGTCGAGTCGAGGGTGGACACCTCGCCGGTCAGGCGGATCGGGGCGGAGCAGCCGCGCAGCCGGTCGACCTGGTGAAGCCAGCGGTTCAGGTCCCGGCCGGAGTGCTGGGCCAGGTCCCGGATGACCGGGCCGATGAGGTCGCCGATGGGGGTGGGGTGTTCGGTCATTCGTCCTCCTTTCCGGTGCCCACGAAGCCGGGGCCGTTGTCGGTGGTCGTTCGGTCGCTGTGGCGATGGGTGAGATGAACGCGGACGGAGTCGCGGCTGTCGCGATCCGCTTCGGGCCGGTGGCGCATACTGGTGGTTCCTTTGCGAGTGAGCGGAGGGAACGCCCCACGGAGCGGCGGGCTGCCAGGCTTGAGCCGCCCCGTGGTGGCGTTGTCGGTCAGGTGTCGATGCCGGTGCCGTCGCAGCCGGAGCAGGTGACCGCGACCTGGTAGGGACTGGTGTCGCCGTCGTCGTTGACCAGGCCGGTGCCGTTGCAGGTGCCGCATGCGTAGGCGTGGATCACGGCGGGTTTTCTCCTTCCTCGGATTCCTTGGTGCGGGTGCAGAGGCAGGGCGTGCCGTCGGCAGGGTCGAGGCGGTCGCAGCCGGTCGAGTCGCCGTCGATCTCGCAGCCATAGCGGGCGCAGCATCGGCAGAAGGGGCAGACCAGCCGGGTCATGGTGCGTCCCGTTCGAAGACGGCCCAGGCGGACCGGTCACCGCCGGCATGCCGCACGGCGGCCAGGACGTACGCGAGGTTGACGGTGTCCAGGCGGGTGATGGCCGGGCCGAGGTCGACCGGGTGGCCCGCGCCGATGCTGAGCGCGATGCGCAGGACGGCCGCCTCGGAGTTGGAGCAGGGAAGCAGGTTGTTGCACAGCGCGGCGTGGAGGGTGTCCCAGGAGATGACCGCGAGCGGGATCCGGCTGTAGCCGTCCGGGGCGTACTCCACCGCCATGCGCAGGAAGTCGCTCCGGTGCAGCCAGGTGCCGTGGTGGACCAGCAGTTCCACGGCGGCCTCCATGGCGTAGGAGCCGCGTGCCCAGGCGCGAGCCGCCTCCACCAGGTGGGGAAGATCGGGTGAGGTCATGACGGGTCGAGTCCTTTCTGTCAGGTGGGATCGGTCGCGATCTGCCGCAGCAGGTCGGCGGCGAGGTCGCCGGAGATGCCCATACGGGTTCGGAGCAGGTCCGCCGTGACGGGCCGGCCGTGCTTGGCGCTGTGCTCGTCGGCCAGCCGCCGGGCGAAGGTGAGCAGCGCTGGGGACGACGGGCCGGGCTGGTTACCCGGAGAGCTCTCGGTGACGTCAGGAGCGGGGAGGGGAGCCGGGTCGATCTTGGGGACGGGCGCCGGGGCCGGGTCGACGACGGTCGGGGACGGGGGTCGGTGGGAGGCGCGGCGTTCCAGCATGGAGACCGCCACGAGGAAGGCCACCGCGGGTGTCGCGGCGCAGATCCATCCCCAGACCGAGGTCTCGGCGCTGGCCAGGTTGGCGGCCAGGGTGAGGACGATCCCGCCGGCCAGGACGAGAGCGGGCCAGGAGATCGGTCCTCGTCGAGGGCGCCCGGTGCGCTTGTCGCGTTGGAGCTCGCGGGCGGCCATGACGCACATCAGGTCGATGCACACCGCGACGGCCCAGGACTGCCAGCCGTGCTGGCCGTGTTCGGCCGCCAGTTCGGAGATGTGGGTGAAGGAACCCACCGCCGCTATGACGGCCAGGACCACGACCGGCGCGGAATCCAGCAGCGTGGAGCGGACGCGACCGGGCTTGTGGCTGGTCATCGCGAGTCACCTCCTTCCGGTTTCGGGCATGGGACGGGTAGGGACATGGCGTGATCGGGGCTCACACCGGGCCGGGGGATGAGGTCAGGCGACGTGCAGGTCCCGCACGGTGTCGCCGACGTGAGGGGCTATCACCGCGGCCCACGACGGGGTCAGGTGGGCGTGCCGCTGGGCGGCGTACTCGGCGGTGGCCTCGGAGACGTAGAAGGAACGGGCCCGGTACCACTGGCCGTCCTGGCCGGCCACGATCGCGACGCCGGGCGTCTCGGCGGGGATCGCGCGGGCGGAGACCAGGGCGGCCGGGTCGAGGTCGCCGAGGGTCATGGTCGCGGTCTCGGGATCGTTGACGCGGTGGCAGACGCGGCCGGAGCACTGGGCACGCAGAGCGGTGACGCCGGGGCCGAGGTCGGAGCCGATGCGCTGGCCGCAGCAGAACAGGTAGATGCCGAAGGCCCGCCCGAGCTGGGCGACCCGCAACAGTGCCGTGGACGTACGGGCGATCTCGTCTTTCTCGCTCTTGTCGGCCATCAGGTACAGCTCGGCCAGCTCGTCGACCAGGACCACGACGGGCACCGGCCTGTCGTGGTCGTCCAACTGCCAGATGTTGCGCGCCCCGGCATCCCGGCACGCCTCCATCCGATCGGCCATCAGCGCCACCAGGTCGTCGAGCAGATCGGCGCATTCGGTGCGCGAAGTGGCCAGCGCCGACAGCCGGGGCGCGTACGGGGTGAACTCCACACCGCCCTTGAGGTCGAAGCCCACCAGGGCGACCGGTTGCGGAGCCAGGCCGACGATCAGCGCGTTGGCGAGGTTGGACTTGCCCGACTGCGTGGCCCCGGCGTTCAGCCAGTGCGGGACGGTACGGAAGTCGATCTCCCAGGGGTGACCGGTCTCCAGCCGTCCCACCGTGACCCTGAGCAGGTCGGGTGACGGAGGCAGGTCGTCGATGCGCACGAGGGGATCCCGGACGGTCACGGCGAGCACTACCCGTCCCGGTCGGGGCGAGGAGACGCGAACCGCGTGAACGCCCCAGGAGTGTGCCAGCCGTTCCGCCGCCGCGCTGTAGTCGGCGGGTACCTGACCCTCCAGGGTGTGAACGGTGACCCGCCAGCCGTGCCTGGTCGGCAGCGGGAGCCACATCCACGGCTTGGTGTCCACCGTCACCCGCTGGAACCTGCGCCTTACCCGTACGGTGCCGGTCGAGGAGATCAGGCCGGGCACGGTGGTGAACCAGAACCGCTGCCGCTTCTTGGTGAGCCCGCAACCGAGGGCGACCTTGCGCCAGGTGGCGCGGACGGTGATCGCGGCGAGCGGGTAGCCGACCACGAACCAGAACGAGGGCCGGTGCCACCTGCGCCAGCACAGGAGCAGGATGGCGACCACGGCAGCGGCCACGGTGAGCCAGAGCAGACGTTCGAACATAATGAGAACCGTCCTTTCGTGTAGGCGAGAGGAGGCCCCGGAGCGGGCGGTGCTGCCAGGCGAGCCCGCTCCAGGGGCACCACGTCAGGCCGGTCAGGCGGCCCGGACGGCGGCCGGCCGGATCGTCTCGGCGCGGAAGCCGAGACCGGAGCGGCCGTTCATCGACCAGAAGAACGCGGCCAGGCCGACCGGGACGACCTGCACGCCCTCGGGGATCTGCGGAAACGTCTCGCTGGGGAACGTCACCACGATCACCGGGTTGCGCCGGTCGTCGTTCGGCTTGGGCAGGAGCGGGATGGTGTAGAGCTCCCGCCCTTCCGCGTCTCTCTTGACCTCGCCCGTGGCGCGGTCCACGATCTTGGGCTCGGGTTCGCCCGCGACAATGAACGCCAGGGCCGAGAGGTCGACGGGGATGTTGCGCATGTGGATCACTCCTCGAGTTGACTAACCTGCCTAGCCAGGTTGGCTATGGCTCAATGTTGACCAGCATGGCTAGCCATGTCAACCCTTCGAGAAGAACTGGCCTAGGCGACCTAGGAGAACTAGACTGATTTGCGTGATGAGTCTTGACCCTGACGACCCGCGCCCGCCTTACCAGCAGGTGGCGAACGCCCTGCGTGCGGCGATCCTGACGAAGAAGTTCGAGCCGGGGGAGAAGCTGCCCTCCGGGACCGAACTCGCCAAGCAGTACGGCGTGGCGCGCATGACCGTCCAGCAGGCCATCCGCCTGCTACGGGACGAGGGTCTGATCGTGTCGCGCCAGGGGAGCGGCGTGTTCGTCCGGGAGCGCACCGAGCGGCCGGTAGAGCTCAGGCCGCACATCGAGCACGCCTTCGAGACGACCAACGTTGCCATCGACTTCGCCGGCTTCTCCGGCGAGACGCTTCAGGGCATGCTCCAGGAGCCGTTGGACAAGATCCGTCTCGGACGGCTCACGCCCGAGTCCATCAGCATCCGCATCCTGGTCCCGGACATGGACCAGCCGATGTCCCTGCCGTGCCGGGCCGACGACCTCAGCGACGACCCGGTGATCCGGGCACGCGCCCACCGCATCCAGCAGCGCAGCACCCAGGCCATCGCGGACGCCGTCCACGAGCTGGCGGACCTCGGACTGGTGAAGTCGACGTCCGTCGAGGTGCGCGTTCACCAGACGACCCCGGCGTTCAAGTTCTACGTGATCAACCGGGAGCAGGTGTTCTTCGGCTTCTACCCGGTGGTCAAGCACACGGTGCGGATCAAGGGCGAGCCACACGAGCTGTACGACGTCATGGGCAAGGACGCGGTGCTGTTCCATTACCAGGTGACCGAGGACGCCTCGTCGATGCAGTCGCAGTACGTCGCCCAGGTCCGCACCTGGTTCGAGAGCATGTGGACCACGATCAGCCGGGAAATCGAGCTGTGACCGAGACGCTGACGGAGATCTTCCGACGGTCCCGCGCCGTTCTTCTCGACTTCGACGGCCCGGTGTGCAGCATCTTCGCTGGCCTACCGGCACCCCTGGTCGCGGCCCGACTCAAGCGGTTGCTCCAGGACGAGGGAGCAGAGCTTCCCCAGGACGTCGCGGAGCTGGACGATCCGCTCAAGGTGTTGCGCCGTACGGCGTTCTTCGCACCGAGCCTGGTCGACAAGGTGGAGGCCGCGTTCATCGGCTACGAGGTCGATGCCGCAGGGTGCGCCGAGATCACACCGGGCGTGCGGGAACTCCTTGATGCCTGTGCTGAGGCGGACCGGCCCGTAGTGATCGTGAGCAACAACTCCGAGCGCGCGATCGGGACTTTCCTTGATCTGGCCAAGCTGAAGGAGCAGGTTGCCGGGGTCGTCGGCCGGCCGATCGGCAACCCGGCCGAGATGAAGCCGCATCCCCGATCGGTGCTTCGAGCCTGTGAGATGGCGAATGTGCCGCCGGGGGAGACCGTCTTGATCGGAGACTCTGATTTCGACATGCAGGCCGCGGCCAACGCCGGAGCACTGAGCATCGCCTACGCGAACGAACCTGGAAAGGAAGCGAAGCTCACCTACGCCGGAGCAGGTGCAGTGACCAGCAGCATGCAGGAACTCGCCGAAGCGGTCAGAGCGGGCCGATAGCCAAGCCCGGCCACGAAGCCCGGACGGGTGTAAAGCTTCAGTTGATGGTTGACGGATCAGTGTCGGCTGATGCTTTCCACCTGGCCTAGATCCTGTAGTCGATGTGGCCGCTTGCTCGCAGCCGGTTGACCTCCTTGATGACGGTTCGCGGATGCTCCGACAGCTCCTCGCCTTCGAACAGCACCCGAAATCGGGTCTGTTCAAGGACGACGGTGACGACCTTGCCGCGGTGGACCTGACCCACCTGGACCTTGCAACCGGCGACCATGAGGGTGCCGTTGCCCGACACCACCCGCTCCACCGTCGGGAACAGGCCAACGGCGGCGGCGTTGGGGCTGTGGGCCAAGCGGGCGCCGTGCAACCGGCCTCGCTGCGAGGGCGTCAACGGGCTCGGCCTGGTGCGCACCAGCACCCCTCCGGCGATCACCCGGACCGTTTGCGCGTCGATCCGCAGCGTGACCCGCTGACCGGCCAGCGGGACCCCGACGCTGAGCAGCTTGCCCGCCAGGCCCACACACCCGGCGTTGTTGACCATCCGGTCGACCTCCACCACCGCATCAGCCGCCAACGGCCCCGCCGGCAGCGCGGTCGCCGGCGACGGACGGCCCGGCCTGCCCCCACCGGCCATCAACCGGCCCAGGTCGGCACCGGTCAACGTCACCGGATGCGTCTTGAGCAGTTCCTCGCCGATGAAGACGTGCATGGTCGTGGCGCTGGCCCAGACAATGACGGTCTGCCCGGCTCGCGCCGGCCCCAGCCAGACCTGACGCCCGCACGCGGTCAGGTTCCCACTCGGCGGCACCACACGGTCGACCTCCACGGCCACCGGCACCGCCTCGGCGACGACGACACTCGACGTCTCAGACGTCGACGCAGCTCGGCTCGGCAGCGCGGTCAGCTCCGCCGGAAGCCGCAACGGCAACTCTTGTGCACCCTCAGCCAGGACCTGTGCAGCGCGGGCAAACCGGCTGGCCGGAGTCGCCATGTCCAGCGCTTGATGCGGCCGGATGGTGTTGTAATCGGCCACCCACGCATCCAAGGCGTCCTGAGCGGCTTGGGTGCTGGCGAACGGCTTATGGGCGGCCAGGAACTCCTCGCGCACCGTCTTGTGCCAGCGCTCGATCTTCCCCGTCGTGGTCGGTGAGCGCACCTGCGTGTTGCGCGCGGTGATGCCGTTCTCCCGGCAGATCCGCTCGAACAACACCTCGGTGGCCCGCGGCTTGGTGAACCGGCCGGTGAACTGCTTACCGTTATCGGTCAGCACCTCCTGCGGCACTCCGAAGGCGCCCATCGCGTTCGCGAACGCCTGGCACACAGCGCGCCCCGACGCTCGCACCACCAGCTGCGCGATCACGATGAACCGGGAGTGATCGTCGATCCCGGTGATCAGCTTGCACTCCCGGCCATCGGCCAGCATCACCCCACCCATCACGTCCAGCTGCCACAACTCCATCGGCGCTTCACGCTCCCAGCGCACATACGACGACCTGGGACGGCGCCGCTGCCCCGGAACGATCAGCGTGTTGCGCACCAGGATTCGATAGACCGTGGCCAGCGACGGCACCGGCGTCACATCCCGACGCGCCAGCTCATAGGCCAACCGCTGCGGGCCCCACCGCGGATGGGAGCGGCGCAACTCACACACCAGCGCCTCCACCGAGGCAGCCGTCTGATGCGGGCACTCTTGGGGCCGATGCGAGCGATCAGCCAGCCCCGCCAGGCCGCCGGCTCGATAGCGGCGCACCCAGGCGTGCACCGATTGCCGCGAGACCCCATAGCGCTGCGCGACCTCGGTCACCGGACAGCCCGCCTCTACTTCCAACACAGCGCGATACCGCTGCTCCATGACGCTCAACTCCACCAGCGCCAACCCGGGCCTCCCCACGCGATCGTCACCGATCACCAGGAAGGCAGGTCAGCCGAAGGGGTGTAAAGCATCAACCGAAGCCGCACTGTCAAGCATCAGCCGAAGTAGGACACGAAGCCCGGACGGGCGTGGTTCAAACTTTCCCTACGTCATCAAGGCAGTCCGCCTGCGGCGGCCTGCACGCGTCGGGCGGTCGCTGGCCGCGCTGCGGCTCTTCGGCCGGTCGCGACCAGCGCCGCCCACGCGCTCTTTCCGCAAGAGTCGGCACTCGACGAGTGAGCGCATCTCCTGCTTGATAGCTGGCATAGCAGCCTCCAAGCGAGAGACCTCGTCATTTACACACCATGGAAAAGACTCTTGCCATTAGGGAAAATCGGGATGGAGTTAGCGGTGAACATTCTTTCTGTATCGATAGTTCATGATTAATGCCCAACGAAAAATTTTCCTAATTAACGGAGGCTGTGTTTGAGGGCTGACGAGCGTCGAGACATGGATAGGAGTATCCGGAACTACCTCATATCTGATGGCTTGGTGCGGCTGCCGGGAACCTGGACGGTGACGATGTGCCTGGGCACGGGGTCGCCTTCGATGTCAAACTTGGTGTGGCCGATGAGCGCACTCAGATGGGGTGGTGGCCCCGAAGGGTCGAATGCCTTATGCCGTAGGGCGACGAGAAACCCAATACGGATGTCGGTACCCTGGTAGGCAACTGCTTGTTTGAGGTAGGAAATCTTGTCGTTCATGGGAACTTTAGTAGAGTCGACCTTCATCTCGATATGAATCGCAAAGCCGTCGAACTTTAAACGAAGGTCTATGCGTCCGCCGCCCACATGCTGAACCTCAAACTCTGTGATCGATCCGAGATCAGTACTGCTGAGATAGTTGTATAGGTCGAGGTGAATTGAATCTTCCTTGGCATTCGGATCAAACAGGTAGGCGTAGAGATCGGATTGCGCATTGGTTCGCGTTGTGACAAACCGAATAATAAATCGCAAGACTTCATTGACGGCGGTTGCTACTTCGCCATTGTAATCCGGGCTTGATGCCAGAGCAGCACGGATGACAGAGTGCACATCGCTCTCCACGAGGTTGAGGCTGCGCTTTGCGATGGTCATGGCGTCGATTGCCTGAGCTAGTTCGGCCAGGGCCTGTGCGCTAAAAGTACCGAGTTCGGTCGCTACAATGGAGTCGTCCCGAATGAGTTGGTTAAGCGGTGATGGCAGCGGCGTTGACGCCCTACTGCCTTCGCCTTTTCCCTGACCAGCGCCTTCCAGCGCATGAGTTTTCGCAGCAGCCAGTACCGTACGGGCGACTTCAAGTTGCTCGGAGAGGGCGCTGTGCTGCTCGTCAGTCGCCTCTGCTGCTCGCTGTTCGAGGACGTAGGTGTGATCCTCAAGGTTGCTCAGCAGTCCAGCGGTCCTCGCGAAGCCGGACTCGACGATCGGCTGTATGAGCGTGAGCAGGCCGTCGGCGTCCTCCTCACAGCGTACGATTGTTATTGCACGCGACCCCATATAGATTTGTAGAAGATCGTCAACAACAATCTCGGCCTTGTAAAAACTGCTGCGCGCGAACTCTACACGAAGCCTATTCAGGTCGTCCGCAAGCCGGTTCCAAGCAAGGATCGCGGCTCTTTTTGAATCGCCATACCAGTGGTTAAGACCCATCGAGGTGATGTTGATCCGACGAACGCGCTCAGCCAGGTGGTCCAGAGCCTCCGGCTGCAACTGCGGTATTCCTAGCGCTTCTACAGTCGGAGGTACGCCCGACTCCTGAAGGAGGCCACATAGGATCTCGACAACGGTAAGCAGTATGCTGGCGTCTTCACGCTCATAGGTGTCTTGAGCGACCCTTAGATGCGCTGCGGATGCCTCCAAATGTTTCGTCATCCTAGAAAGATCAGATGCGCGTAGGGCACTAACTAACTCGATACCTGCTAGTACCCAGGCGGCGTCAGAGGCAATGTCCTCTGGGTCGGCGTCCAGGCGGATCTGGCCTGTCGGCGGATCCATGCCTGCAATAAGCCGGACGACACTGGAGAGGCTGGCGGCGTGGGGCCAGTAGTCGACAGCAGTGCCAACGGCCCGGATAACTGCAGTTCCGAAGGGCTTCGGCATGGGCGCATCGAAGCGTTCTAAGAGAGCCAATAACCCAAACGATGATCCGATTCCCGACAAGACTAGCCGCGTGAGTGCTTCTAGAGCGTCCGCTGCTCGTTGGGCAGCACGGCTATCGGAGTGCTCAAGTTTCCGGAAGCCGTCGATGATGTCCTCAAGCGATCTAACTAAGGCAGTACCAACAGCATCGAGTGCGAACGGGCTGCTAAGCAGCACGTCTAGGCTATCGGCGAAGATGGCGGGGCTTTGAGTTGCCGCGACTGCGGTAGTTACGGCGCGCAGCGCATCTGTGTAAGCGCCAGTCCGATTATCGGGGTGCGCAGCCTCACGCACAATTAGCCGGACGAGCGGGATGAGCACCGGACTGTCGGCGAGGGCAGGACTGTCGACAGCCAGACGCTCCCATCCTCCAAGAAACGCGAGAGCATCCTTAGTTGGCGGTCCGCTCGGACTTCTCATGAGCAACGCCATCATGTCTTCGGCAAGGTTCGTGGAGGGGTCGGTACTCATGTGCCCCCTCTCGACTCCGGTGCCTGATTGCGAAGCTGTAGGCGCTTCGACAACAAACTGTCATGAAACACCATCTCAAGCCCAGTCACCACACGTAGTTGTCGCCTTCAGCCACGACTCGACTCGCCTTGGGCAAGAGGTCGACGAGCGGGGTCGCGTTGCGGGTTGCGACAAAGATCTGCATGTCGGCCTCCTCTGCCACTGATCGGAGCGCCTCAACCATCGTGGCAAGATCTGACTCGGGCATCTCTTCTGCGGCCGGCGAGTCCAGGACGAGCAAGCCAGGGTGTCGGCCGATGCCCTCTGCGCAGCCGTGCTTGATGAGGGCAATAGCAGTCGCGATCTTCACGCGTAGCTTTTCCCCTTCGGTGATGACGGAGTATGTAGCCGGATCGCCGTTCTTACGCATCGACATGTTCGCCGCGCCGTCGAGCTTGATGTCACTAAGACTGTCGACACCAAAACCGACGGCAAGCCGTTCGATGTCAGCGGAGATCTTCAGTAGCAGCGGATCCTGGTGGTCCTTCACCCACTTCTTCAACACTTGTTCAGCTGCATCCGCGACCGCTGCACGTTCTGGATCTACCGGATCGGTGATCTTTGGGTTGCTTGACTGAGTCAGCGCTGTAAGGGCTCCCTCAGCGCGCGCGAGTTGAAGTTCAAGAGTGCGGCGTGCGTCGGTCGCTGAGAGTAGATCGCCCTCAGCTTCCACCCTTGCCGCAACAGCATTCCGCTGTTTGGTGAGCTCGTTAATTTCTGCAACCAGCGTTGCTAAGACCGCCTCCGCTGCAGCGACGGCCGCTTCGGCCGCTTCGACTTCGTTCCGTGACCCTTCGTCGAGATCGACCTCGTCGCCGTCACCTGCCATTTGCGCAACTAGCGCGGAGGTAACCTCTTCGGGCAGAGACGCAGCAATGATGACATCAGACTTCAACGCTTCGAGGTTGAGGCCGCTTGCGCAGACTGAGCACTCGTGCTTCTTGGGTTCAGCCGCTTGCCGCTCAGCTGTTACCTTCGCCGCGCAACGCGGGCACACGGTCGGTCGCATACGGTGAAAAAATTTGGTTGCGAGCGCGTCCTCGTAATCGGCGTGAATGCGCGCCTTCGCCGCCTTGAGTTGCTGACGTGCGGTCTCAGCGAGTGAAGACTGTCTAATGAGTCGACCTTCGAGTGCGTGCAACTGTCGCGAAAGATCGGAAGCATGGTTTGCGAACTGCAACATTGCTTCAACGTCAGGCATCTCTGCCGGAATTGCTGCGATCTTCGCTTTCACATCATCAATTGCTCTCTGTGCCTCCTTTCGGCTCTCCTCCACGGCTTCGCCAGCCACTTTGGCTTTCTCAGTCGCAGCCGACCGTTCGGTCTCTATCCCGCGACGTACCGTCATTGCGATAGCCTGTGCTGGCGCCCAATCAGTGCCTATGAACATTTGCATCATTCGCAGGCCAATAGTTTGCTCGTTCCCAACAATCGGGTCGAGCTGGCTGGCTCGTACAACGAACGAACTCGAGTACGACGGCCAGGCATGTACTTGTGCTTTTGTGTCAGTCCACACGGGGATGTGCTCTAAGCGTAGCCGGGTCATCATTAGTGAACCCATAACGCCTTCGAACTCGACGCCGTTGAATTCACCGATAATAGTGCTTTTGCTTGGCGTGCCGACATCGCCAAGTTTGACGACTCGTCCGCTCGCATTTCCGTTTTTTGCGGCGAAAGAAACTCGCAACTGCTCGGCGCCGACTGTCCAATCAACCTCGACATACTCGATCCATCGCCTTATGTCAGGCTGGAACCGTGGGCACCGGCCGGCCAGCGACCACATTAGGACGTTGAGGATTGTCGACTTTCCGCGCAGATTACGCCCCGATCCAATGCCGTTGACGCCTGCTTGCGGCTCCCACGTAAACTTAAATGGGACTTTTACTAGCCGGGGCGGCCTGGATCTAGCTGCGTCCAAGCTGCCTTCTTTGTCGCCATCTAAGTTGACGTCAATAGTTTTGGCGTCGTCTTCGACTAGTATCGATTCGTCGTTCTCCGCGTCGATATTGCCCGAGTGGTCTTCCGCGTTCTCCTCCGTATCATAGCCCGCAGCATCAGGGTGCGTCGGAGCAAGCCGTTTAGTGCCGCTGAAGTGAATTCGGGTGACGCGCAAGGGCACTGGGACGGCTTTGGTTGCCAAGGTCGGAATGCCCAAGTCGGCTAGAATTCCGTCGACCTTTCCGGCGGTCAGGATGTACCGCCGTTCTCCTTGCCTTCTCGCGAGATTCTTGACGACCTCGTCGGCTAGAGCGCTCACGTTCGGCCTCCAACATTTTCTGCAGCGTCGGTTGCGGCGTTTGCCAGAGTAAGAGCGAGCTTTTTCATCGCGTCGAGGCGCTCTCTAACCCGGGGGGCAATAGGCGCAATATCGAGGCCAAGTTCGGTGTTCGCATAGGTAGCCTGCTTATACTGCCGGTCTTTTAGACGTTGGCCGACATCGTCACCAACGACTAAGGCTACGAGATTGGCCTGCCTGGCGTACCAACCTAATACAGGATCACTGGCAAGCTCGGCGGCTGCATCTGCGCCAGCTTGCGTCAAGTAAAACTGGTTGCGTTTGCTTTTCTTGCCCGGTTGACCGGTTCGCTGCAAGGCCGCGAGACCGTAAGTCTCTAGCAGAGCAAATGCGTCGTCGAGTTGCTCATACGCACCAAAGAACCAGCGCGGCATTGGGTACCAATGCAGATCGGGTTCTGGATCATTTAATAGCGAATGGGCAGTATTCAAGAAACTTTCGGCGATCTTGCCGGCCTCTACCATGGTTACCAGTTCGTCGGCGAGATAGTCTGGATTTCGCATCCAGAAATCCATGGCTTGGAGCTTCAATTCGCTGCGAATGATCTTAGCCGTGTGAAGAGGTGCGCCGTCAATAATCGAATCGCCGCACTCGGCCAGTAGAACAAGTAATCGGACGGCATGCTGTGTTCGAGTCCCTGACGGGCGACCCGTCGCTTCCATGTCTTCTATAGTTCCACTCATCTCATCCGGTCAATCTCGATCGCAGCGGGACGACCAACTCAGGCGGCGGGTCAATTATCGCCTCGAAGTCCCGAAGACACCATGCGTTGGAGCACACTCGATGAACTGCAACAGCGGTCATCGCGGCACAAAACGTGCGCCCTGCCATCAAGGGCATCGGATGATCGACGCACTACGTTACTGGTGATCACCCTGTGCGAACACGCCCGAGAACTGTAAGGCAACGACAGGGCAGCCCGAGAGCCTTCCCTCGATTGGGCGAAGGGGCTGTCAAGCCAAGCGTGGAACATGTGTTTAATGATCTTGCGGATGACGGAGGTTCGGCGCGCGTTGGGCCAACCACCCCCATGACGTAGCCCAGTCGAGCGCTCACCGCTTTCCTGCTGCGGCGCTCTTTAGGCTGCCGCGTGGCTTCCGTTCCTAATGACGGTCGCGGGCACGTCCCCGGTCCGGCAGAGCGGAGCGGATGCCTACTTCCGTTGCAAGATCTCCGAGATCTTTCGCCCGAGACCGGT